>DATBUK010000125.1:0-3501 GCA_036516155.1 Yaniella sp. | reverse complement strand
TCTCCAGGGACTCTTGGCCAAAATTGGAGCCAAACTGCTGGCCATGGCCGCCGGAATCTGGCACAACTGGAAAACCGGAACACCCCACAAACGCTCCCTGATCGCCTACGACCACTAAAATCAATAGGAATTAATCATCTATGTGTTGCACAGGGCGATCGGTATCAGGGCTCCGGTTCAGCATCCGTGATGACATATCATGACCTCTAATGCTCCAGGCAGCGAGTGAATCGGCATGCCGCTATGTCACCTATCCTTTACCACTGGTTCACCATCGCTTGGTAATCTCCAGAATCAATGATTAGAACCTTATTTTTCATCACTCTCGGTGGGTCAGTCACGCTTTTCATTTTGGGGACGAGCACCAACTCTGAAATTTTTACTCCTTGGTTTGTTGGTTTCGCAATTGCCACCGCGGTACTGCTGACCTTGTGGATCTTTGGCCGCGTACTGCAAAACTCAGTAATCTCAAGAGCGGACCTAGAGGATGCGCGCAACAGCGGGCGCATCCGTGCGGCGATGATCGTTAGTCGTCGTCAAACGGGCCTGTTCGTCAATGAGCAACCCCAGGTCGAATTCACGCTCCTGGTTGACCGGCCTGAGGCATCGCCGTATCTGACGAAGGCCCGAAAAATCGTGAGCCTGCTTGATGTTCATGACATCACCGTCGGGTCGTTGATGACCGTGGCTCAACCATCCGAGGAGTACGGCGATGTGGTGATCGTCGAAGAACCCACCCCGGCGCCGTCAAGCGGACTGTCTCTGGCGGCTGCCTCAACGGCGATAGAGCTGCCACGCCGTAGCGCAACCGGCGCTGGAGGGCGCGGGCTGCTAAAAGTCAGCGTCATTGGGATGGCTTTCCTGATTGGTGCCATCGGTGCCCCGTATCTGGCCACCCCGAAAGCTCACGAGTACGTGCAGCTCATCGTTGATGGGCGTGCGGGGGATTATGATGCGGTTGCTGCGGTCGATCACGTGGGCATCCTTGATCCAGCAGAATTGCAGACCAGCCTGGATGTACTCGTTGACGAGTTGGGGCACGACGAAATGTTGGAGCTGATGATTCGCCCTGTGCAGCTGATCGCTGATGCGCCCAGTGCTCCGGGAGCGACCACGAGCGACGAAGTGACCATCGAAGACCACGAAGTAGCCAACCGAGAACCGTCGTTCATGCAGAACTTGGACGATATTCGAGCCCTGTTCCGCATCTCCGAGGTCGACTTTGACGCAATCCTCGCCGGGGTGGATGACGCTGAACAGCTCGTGATTGAACGCGGCGTCGTGAACCCAGAGCTGTCCCGTATAACGGTCACCCGAGACTATGCCGGCATGAACAATATCTCGGCCACCGTGTATTTTGAACACCAATACGGTGAAGAAATGGTCGACCTGGATGCCCAAGGTCAACTATTAGCCGACGAAAAGCTCAGCCTGTTGACGGAAGAAGAACAAGACACCTACCTGTATGACGCCGCCCGAGCGCAGCAGGCCGTTGCTGACATGGCGGCCGCTGCCGAATCCAATCGGGCCGTCGAGATCACAAACCACGGTGGACACATGGGAATTGAGGCATACTACGGTGCCGGGGAATATGCCGGCACCACCGCACGCGTCACCTTCAACTTTGGGGCTGTCAACGACGTCGATGATCCTCGAGCCGTCGATGTGGACGCCGCAGAAGTCTTCAATGTGGACGACGTCGATTGGAACATGATCATCGCCGCCATCCCGCAAGCCCAACAGATCATGGCCGACGGCGGTGCCCCTGACACCCAGGTCAGTCACATCAGCGTGGACGCCCGAGGAGCACCCCTGGCCGATACCAATGACCTCACGGCCCGCATCTACCTGTCCAACGAAATTGGCCGCGGCGGTTCCGTGCAGTTCTACGTCAAGGATGGCAGCGTAGCCCACGTGCAGGGCCCGTAGCCTGTGCACCGCGTCGGCCATTGTGCGAACCATCACGGTTGTTCACGCGCCAAACGCTGCGGCTCACCGGATACACTCGTCAGCACCAGCGCATACCGACCGCGGGTGAACAACGCAGCGAATAACATGACAAGGAGCACCGTTGAGCAAGAAGCCACAGCCCACAAGGAGACCGGCTGCCAATCTTCGCACCTCGCTCATCATCCTGATCCTCGCCGTGGTTGGAGCCGGCACAGCCTTTGGGATCAACCAGCTCAATGACCCCGAGAATCAAACCGAACCGGCACCCACCGCGACGCCGTCACCATCGGGGACCGAGCCACCGGCCGTATGCCGGGCCGAGGGTGAATTCGTAGCCGGTTTCATGTCCCCACAGGCCGACGACCACAAAACCCAGGACATCCTGGAGACCATGAACACCGACGCCGTGACCTTCGGCGGTCGGATCGTCCCGGTTGACGCAAGTGACTATCCCGCCGAGGTGGCAGAAGCAACCGGGGACAGGGACACCTATGAATACACCGTAGCGATGAACTGGGACGGCATTGACCTGGCAGAACAAGACCAGATAGTGCAAGCCGGCGATACTTCGTACGGCATCATCGACGCCGGTGACAACAGTGTGGTCATCACGGCATCCACCAACGGCGCGGATCATTTCCACTCGCTCACCCGCACCTCAGCGCAAAGCGACACTAATGCGTTTATCGGTTTGCCGGTGCCACAAATGCGCGACTCGGGTGAAACCTGGCTGCCTGATAATAGTTACGCCAACGTCGTCGACGGCTTCTCCCAAAAATTCGTGACAGCCTACCACCAGCGCGGCGCCGACGGCTACTACCTGGCCATGGAAATGCCGCTCACCCCGGAGGGCCACTGGAATCCGGTCACCGACTACTACAGCCGCCAAACCCAAATCATCAACGACGTCGCCCCGGGCACGACCGTGCTCATCGCGCCGTATCTGGAAGGCCGCGAAGATCGCCAGACCATCAGCCCCGAAACCGCGTCCCGCGGTTACGAAAAACTCCTCGGACTGGGCAACGGCACGCGCGTCTTGGTCTCACCTCAGGACGGCGTCGGTGTGGGGACGACGGCGTTGGCAGCTGACGAACCCGACGTGCATAGTGTCACGGTCGAAGATTACTTTGCTGCCCTGCATGAGGTAGACCCCGAGCGACTCTACGTGACGATCGAGGCGATGGCCCCCGGCGGCGGCAGCCCGGATTCCCGGGAGCCGACCACTCGCGACAGGGTCGAAGAACAACTCGATGCGACCGATCCATACGTTCAGGGTGCCATCGGATTCCAATGGGCCGACCCGAACTCGATGGTGCACATTGATCACATCGGCGCCGGCGCATGTGCAGCTGGGCCCGGAGTGCTTCAATAAATACGCCGCTGATGAGTAGGCTCGTAGCATCTGTGACCTAGATGATTAATTCCTATTGATTTTAGTGGTCGTAGGCGATCAGGGAGCGTTTGTGGGGTGTTCCGGTTTTCCAGTTGTGCCAGATTCCGGCGGCCATGGCCAGCAGTTTGGCTCCAATTTTGGCCAAGAGTCCCTGGAGA
>DATBUK010000124.1:0-7077 GCA_036516155.1 Yaniella sp. | reverse complement strand
ACGACGTCGGCGATCTGCCGCATCTTGCGGAATAGGTCTTGGTCGACGTCGGTCGACAGTGCCCCGACTTTGCCGTCAATGGCGGCGGTACCGTCGAGGCCGGCGACCATGTGGCCGGTGACCCAGCATTCATGTCTGGGCTGGGATCGGTCTACGGCCAGGTAGGGGGCCATGGGGTCATCGACGGTGCCACCGGAAGTCAGAACATGCATGCGGCCAGTCTACGAACTGGTGTGCTGCATGACTAGGCTCACGCCACCGGGCTGATTCTCATAGGCTTCGGAAGAGCAACCGGCAAGTGCCAAACCGGCGGCCAGTGCGAGGGCAAGGATACGTCCTGGGGTTTTTGTTAAACGTTGCATACTTCTCACTGTCACATTCATCGCCGGGCAGCACGAAACGGGCTTGCCACCGGCGAAAAACTGTGTCGCGTGGCGTTCGCCGGCGTTAGTCTGAGACCCCGAGTTTCAACATGATCAGCTCACGGACGCGATGGGTGTCGGCTTGGCCGCCCGTGGCACGCATGACCGGTCCAATGAGCGCACCGATGGCCTGGAGTTTGCCGCCGGTAACCTTATCGACCACATCGGGGTGTTCGGCGATGGCCGCATCGATGGCCTGCCCCAGGACTTCGTCGTCGGCCACGACCGCAAGCGCCCGGGCGACGACAATCTGGCGCGGCGAGCCTTCCCCATCAGCGACATGCCCCAGCACCTGACGGGCGAGTTTGTCGTTGATCAGTCCTTCGGCAATGAGCTGTTCGAGTTCGACCACATCTTCGGGAGTGACACCGAGCGACTCGAACGACGCATCGCGCTCATGTGCCAGCCGGGCCAGTTCGCCCATCCACCACTTCCGGGCGGCTTCTGGCGTGGCTCCGGCTGTCACAGTTGCTTCGATGACATCCAGGGCCCCGGCGTGGACCATATCGCGGAAGGTCGCATCAGAGGTACCCCACTCGGCTTTGAGTCGGCGACGACGCTGATCGGGCAGCTCAGGCAATTCGGCGCGCAACCGGTGGAGCCAGTCCTGATCCACGTGCACGGGCACCAGATCGGGTTCGCGGAAGTACCGGTAGTCGTCGACATCGGATTTGCTCCGACCCGCCGATGTGGTGCGGGTGGTTTCCTGCCAGTGCCGGGTCTCTTGCGTCACGGTGCCCCCACTGGTTAGCAGTGCGGCTTGACGGCGCATTTCGTGCTCAACCGCGTGGCCGACTGACCGCAGCGAGTTCACGTTCTTGGTCTCGGTGCGCGTCCCGAATTCGGCGGCACCCTTCGGCTGGAGCGAGACGTTGGCATCGCAGCGCAGGTTGCCGTGTTCCATCCGGGCATCCGAGATATCCAGCGCCCGGACGATATCGCGAATCGTGCGAACATAGGTCCGGGCCAGTTCTGGGGCGCGCTCACCGGCACCCGAAATGGGTTTGGTGACGATCTCAATGAGCGGTACACCGGCCCGGTTGTAGTCCACCAGGGCGTAGGAGGCCGCATGGATTCGCCCCGAATCACCGACGTGGAGGAGTTTGCCGGCATCTTCCTCCAGGTGAGCGCGCTCTATCTCAACGCGGAAAATTTCGCCGTCGTCGAGTTCGACATCAACCCAGCCATCGAAGGCGATCGGCTCATCGTACTGCGAGATCTGAAAGTTCTTGGGCAGATCCGGGTAGAAATAATGTTTACGAGCAAACCGGCACGTTTCGGCAATCGAACAGTTCAACGCCAACCCGAGCTTAATGGCGGCCTCGATTGCCGCGTAGTTCATGGTTGGCAGGGTACCGGGCATCCCCAGATCAACTTCGGTGATATTCGTATTCGGCTCGTCCCCGAACGCATTGGGCGACGACGAGAACATCTTGGTGGTCGTGTTGAGTTCGACGTGGACCTCAAAACCTAAAACCGGGTCAAACTCAGCGACCGTCTCGGCGAAACTCGGCAGGGTGGGGGTGGTCATGCGCGATCTCCTTCCAGCGTGACGGCGGCGGTGAGTTCGGGTGCCCGATCATAAAACGGTACCCCGGTGGTGTCTTCGATGAGCTGTTCGATCCCGCCGGCCACTCGGTAGACAACATCATCGGCGTGTGCTGGACCCTGAATGTGGATGCCCATGGGCATGCCGTGTTCGGCGGTGCCACCCGGGATCGATATCGCGGGAATCCCGGCCAGATTTGCCGGTGTGGTGACCACATCGTCAACATACATCGTCACCGGGTCATCGAGTTGTTCACCCAGCCGCACTGCCACCGTCGGCGTTGACGGACCGATCATCACATCGACCTGGTCAAACGCCTTGGCCAGGTCTTGTTGGACCAGCGTCCGGACTCGTTGGGCGGACCGGTAGTAGGCCGACACATGTCCGGCCGATAGCGCGTAGGTGCCCAAGATGATGCGCCGTTTGACTTCGGTACCGAACCCAGCTTCGCGACTGGCGGCCATCACTTCGCCTGCGGTCGCGTTCTCGTGGGGGACCACTCGGGTGCCGTAGCGCAGCCCATCAAAGCGTGCCAGATTCGACGACACCTCCGACGGGACGATGAGGTAGTAGGCGGGCAGGGCATAGCGCATGTGCGGACAGCTCACCGTCGTCACGGTAGCGCCGGCATCACGCAGCATATCGAGCACGGTTTCGAACTGGCGATACGTCTCGCGGCTAAAGCGCGGGCCGTCGAGTTCATCAAGCACTCCGATGCGCACACCCGCGAGACTGCTTTGGTTGCGCGCAGCGTCCAGCAGCCCATCCCAGGAGGTTTGCAGTGAGGTCGCATCTTTGGGGTCGTGGCCGGCAATGAGTTCGTGCAGCGCGGCAGCATCGGCGGTGGTCCGGGCGTGCGGTCCGATCTGGTCCAGTGAGGACGCCATCGCAATCAACCCGTAGCGGGAGACTGACCCGTAGGTGGGTTTCGTCCCGACGGTCCCGGTGAATGCCGCAGGCTCACGGATCGAACCACCCGTGTCACTGCCCAGCGCCCACGGGGCCATAAACGCGGCGACGGCCGCGGCCGGGCCACCACCGGATCCGCCGGGTACCCGGTTGAGATCCCACGGGTTCCGGGTGACCCCAAACGCCGAATACTCGGTGGTCGAACCCATTGCGAACTCGTCCATGTTGGTTTTGCCTAAGATCGGCAGTCTGGCCTTGCGGATCGTGCGGATTACGGTCGCATCATAGGGGCTCATCCACCCCTCGAGGATCTTCGACGCCGCAGTCGTCGGCTGCCCGACCGTGACGATATTGTCTTTGATCGCGATCGGAACCCCGGCATAGGGATGTAACTGCTCGGCCTCAGCACCTCCGGCTGCACGCATCGCATCAACCTCGGCGGCCACGGCCAAAGCTTCGGTTTCATTCAGATGCAGATACGCGTGCACCCCGGCCTCAGCGGTGCCGTCGACCTGATGAATGCGGTCGAAGTGGGCCTGGGTGAGTTCGACCGAAGAAAAGGTTTTATTGCGCAGGCCTTCGGCCATTTGTAAGGCCGTCAGTCGGATCATCTCATCGGGGCTCATCGGTCGTCCTCCGCTAAGATCGCCGGGACTTTAAAGCGCCCGGTTTCCGTCTCGGGTGCACCGGCTAGGGCATCGTCGCGATTGAGCACGCCGCGCACGACGTCGGCTCGGAAGACGTTTTCTAACGGAATCGGGTGCGATGTGGCTGGCACCTCGTCGTGAGCGACTTCTTGGACGCGGGCCACCGAATCGACAATCTGGTCGAGTTCATCGGCCACCCGATCGAGTTCCTCGTCGGTGAGATTCAGGTGAGCAAGTTGGGCCAGATGCAGAATCTGGTCCCGGGTCAGGTCAGACATACACTTCCTTTCCCGTGCGGGCTTTTAGCTCATCAGCGAACACCACAGCATGGCGCTGACGGTCGTGTTGTTGCCAGTGTAAACCGCTGACAGCGGCAGATGATAGAGATTGTGACGCGCACTGCAGGAAAATCCGCCGGCAAGACCGAACCAGATGCCGACCAGCAGCATGCGGCCGTCTTCACAATCCGCGACAGTGAGGCTAACCTAATATATTAGGTAAAGAGGTTATGACCTAATTCGTTTTCAAAGGAGTTTCCTTGTCGCAACAGACCACCGCTGCCCCGCGGACTCGTGCCCGTCGTCCACAAATGGTGATGGAGGTAGTGGATGTCGAAGACCTCTCACCAACCTTCAAACGCATTACCTTCGGTGGCGAAGACTTCAAGCACTTCCAAGATTCAGCGGCAGTCGACAAATACGTGAAACTCCTGCTGCCTCGCAACCCCGACTCGGGGCTCAAGCCACCATTTGATCTCGACGAGCTGCGTAAAACCATACCGCGGCACGAACTACCACTGCGTCGGACCTACACCGTGCACTCGGTTGATCCGGTATCGCAGACGTTGAAGATGGATTTCGTCATCCACGGCGCCGACGGTTTGGCTGGCCCGTGGGCTGAGCAGGCCCAGGTCGGCGATCTGCTGCAGTTTTCTGGTCCGGGTGGCAAATACCAGCCTGATCCGGAAGCTGACTGGCACCTGTTAGCCGGCGATGAAGCCGCGATTCCGGCCATTGGTGCCGCACTGGCCGCTATGCCCGACGACGCTGTCGGACATGCGCTCATTGAGGTTGCGACCCCAGATGATGAATGGGACCTGGCAGCTCCAGAAGGGATTGAGGTGACCTGGTTGCACCGCGGTGGCCCGTTCACCCCGGAATCGACCGTGATTGAACAAGCCGTCAAAGACCTGCCCTGGCGTGAGGGCCGTGTCCAGGCATTTGTGCATGGTGAACGCGAGATCATGAAAGCACTTCGTGCCTATTTACACGACGAGCGTGGCATCGACCGTGCCGATCTGTCGCTGTCTGCCTACTGGGCCTACGGTCGCGAAGAAGATGCCTTCCAGGCCGAGAAGAAACTGCCGATCGGCCAAATCTATCCCGAAGCTGACCTGCAGTACTAACTGCCAGCTTTAGTCGTTGGCGCGTTGTGTGCCGGCGAAACCTTCCGGTGGGCGGACCACCAACACTGAACCTGTTGAGCGCTGGACGGTCGATGGCCCATGATGCGGTTGGAACATTCGGGAGGCCAAGCCACCGGCTGGACCTTCGCCAATTACCAGCAAGCCGGCTGATAATTCGGTTTGGAGCCTGACGAGTTCACGCTCAACCTGCTCACCGTATCGCACGTGCCGTTGCGTCGGAGCCAGCCCCACCTCGGTTGCTAGGGCACTGAAGTTGTCCAGTAATGCTTGGGCTTCAGCGTCTGCCTGGGCGCGTTGGGATGGCGTCATAGGACGCCCTCGCAGCAATCCGGAGGTGAGTTTCACGTGCGCTACATGCAGTGGCGAGTCGGTGGCCCGACAGAGCTCGACGGCTGTGTGCACGGCGTGAGCGGCCTCGCGAGTGTCGTCGACACCCACCAGGACGGGCGTGGGGAAAAAGACCATGCGTTCCTCCTGCAAATGCTCAAATAAATGGTACGACGACGGCTACCGTCAACGCCACCAGGCCAGCTGAGATCCACCGGTAATTTTGATACCAGGGTTTTCCTTGTAACTGCTGTGTTTCTTCGGTCCAGGTGGCGCGGTCAAACGTTACCTCACGGATACTGGCCGGCTCGGGTGCGGGGGTGGACAGGGAGATCGTGATGAAACTGATCATGCTGACCACGACCATGATGCCGGTGGCATAGAGAAACTGGATACTGTGCAGCGCCAAAAGCTCACCAGTGACGAATCCGACCACACCGATTGAGGTCGCAATCACGAGCGTCCAGAACGCTGCCGGCGCGGTGGCACGTTTCCAGAAGATCCCGCCAAGCAGCACGACCACCACCGGCATCGTGACGTATCCCAAAAACGACTGGAAATACTGCACGATCGTGTCGAAATTCAGAATGACCGGCGCCCATAAGACCGCGGTGAGCATAAACACTCCGACGAGCACGCGGCTGATGCGCAACAGCTGTTGCTCGGTGAATTCCTTTTTGCTGCTCTTGATGAAGTCATTGACGACCAGGCTGGAGGCACCGTTGAGTACCGAGTCGAGAGTCGACATGAGGGCGGCCAGCAGTGCCGCCACAATCAGGCCGCGAATGCCAACCGGCATGAATTCGAAGATCAATGATGGCCAGGCTAAATCCGGATTGTCGAGTTCCGGAAACACATCACGAGCAAGGATCCCGGGGAAGATCAACAGCACCAACCAGGGCAATTGCATTGCACCGGCGAATAGTGCGCCCCAGCGTCCATGGTCCAGATTCTTTGCCGCCAGAACACGTTGGACTACGACGTGGTTGGTGATCCAGGTGTAGAGGCCCAACCACATGACCCCGGTGAAGATCCCGGGCCAGGGCATGAAATCGTCATCTGCGCCGGGAGCGATGGTGAAACCGTCATCGGGTGCGAGCTCGGGAAAGACAGACCAGTCGAAACCGTATTCGGCAAACAGGATGATAAAGATGGTCCCGGCCGCAATCAGTAGTAGGATACCCTGGATCGTGTCGGTGATCATGACGGCGCGGAGGCCACCGAGGATCACGTAGGCCCCACCCAGGACCGCAAGAATCACGATGTGCACCATGAGCGGCACCTCGGGAAACAGCAGGTTGAGCACTAAGGCCCCGGCAAACATGCCACCGGCTGAGTCGATGAGCATCCCGGTCAGGACCGTGAAGCCCGAAAACGCATACCGTGATCGGCGGTCGTAGCGTTTTTCTAAGAACTCGGGAACCGTGGTGATCTTGGATTGCAGATAAATGGGCAGGATGAGGACGGCAAAAAATACCAGCACGAGGGTGGCCATCCACTCGAAGTTCCACACGGAAATGCCGGTGTCGTAACCGGCCCCAGCAAGCCCCAAAAATTGCGTGCCCGAGAAATTGGTGACGATCAGGGAGAATCCCACCAGCGGCCAGATCATCCCTCGACCGGCTAAGAAGTAGTCGTCAGAGTTCTTGGTACCGCGCCCCACCCAAAAGCCGATGGCGACAATACCAACCGCATAGAGGCCGATGACGGCCAGGTCGAGTCCTGCAAGTTCAAAATCTGGCATGCTGCCCCTCGAGTCCACTGCCTACACTTGCTCCTTGTGATCGTTAAGGTACG
>DATBUK010000123.1:0-5367 GCA_036516155.1 Yaniella sp. | reverse complement strand
CCTTCGACCCGTCGAGGCGTTCCACACCCATGTTGCGATCATAGAAGTTGACGCAATACATCGGGTGGCCCTTCAGGCAGGGCTGACAATGACCACAGAAGGCCGGCCCGAGGACGACCTTGTCCCCGATTGAAAGCCCGTCCACGGCTGAGCCGACTGCATCGATGACTCCGGCGCCCTCGTGGCCGAGAACGACGGGTTGCGGGACGGGGTAGCCTTGGTCGCGGACGAAGGCATCGGTATGGCAGACCCCGGTGGCTGCGATCTTCACGCGGACCTCATCCGGGCGGAGCTCATCGAGCTCTACTTCACGGATAACGAGGTCTGATTCGGGGGCGATTGCGATGGCGGCTCGTGTCTTCATGCTGTGTCCTTTCAAACTTACGATGTCACTGCGACTCCCAGTTTAGTTCGAATTTTAATTTTTGGCAGTGGTGATCATCGGAGGCGCCGACGCCCGACCACGCCGAGCCGCAATAGTAAAATGCCCCGCAGTAGGGCTGACGGCACCAGCTGCGGGGCATTTTGATCTGACAGTCTTGGGGTATACCTATCGTGGCTACGGCGCCGGCTTTACCTCAAGACTGCGTTGCTCATGATTAGTGCAGCTTGGCCTCGGTGAAGTCCGCTTGCCAGGCCGCATCATCTTCCAGAAGCTCTACTGATAACCCGGCAGGCGACGTCGCATAAACTGCTGTCGGCTCGGTAGCGTTCCGCTGCTGAGCGGCGGCCTGTGAATGTGCTTGTGCCGAACGCAGGCCGGCGGCGATGCGCTTGCGGAAGACCACGATGAGTACAATCGCGACGACCAGTACCACTACGAGGACACCCAGCGTGATGAGACCAGTCAGCGTTGGTCCGGAAGCGACCACCAGATACTCGGTTTGTTCGGCATTCAAATCAGCATTGACGCCACTACTGGCGTCCTGATCTGCCGAATGCATGAAGGGTAACTGAAGGTTTTGCTCCGGTGTCACTCCGAGAGCTTCAACGCCAAAGGAGCTAGCGACCACTCGATAGTTTGGCCAGATCCCGTCAAAACCATCTAGGGTAACGGCTGAGCCTGGTAGGAATTCGTCCAGGGTTGCGTTGAGTTCCGCCGGCTCGGCCGCATCTAAGGTCGCGATAAAGATAGTGGCATCATCCTGTGCCTCGGTCTCTACACTGCCGGTCCCTTCCGGTGGGGTAAAGATGGACTGTAAGTCCTCGCCGAATGCCTCTACCTGGCTGCTACCGACGGTGAACCGGTAGGTTTGGCCAACGGTACCGGAAAGACCGACTTCAGTATCGATCTCGACCTGATCGATGCGCACTGCGCGTTCGTAACTGATCGTGAAGGTCGTGCCATCGACTGTTTCGTCTACCGGGGTCAGGTCGTCACTGCCCCAGTCGAGTGAGATGTAGGGAATGTCGATACACACTGCCGGACAGCTAAAGCCAGTACCGGTCAAGGTGGTTAGCAACGTGCCTTCCTCGGTGTTGGCTGATTCTTCGACCTGAATCTCTAAGTCATCCATCTCAAGCAGACCGGACAACTGCTCTTGCAGTGAGGCCGACTCGTCGAGGGCCACGGTCCAAGACCCCTCGCTGCTCTCCTCGACCTGCCCGACACCGGTGTCTTCGAGGTATTGTTGTGCCAGCTCATCGGCCGCATCGTCTGCATCATAGGATGATGTCATATCGACTGTGGCACCCGAATCGGTGATCGTGACGTTGACACTGCTGAAGCGGTTATCGGTGCCCTCACTGATCGAGAACGGTTCACTGGATTCATACTCTTCTTCGCCGATGATCACACGGCTTTCGGTACCGGTAGAGCTGATAATACTGGCGGCGTCTTCTTCAGCAACGACGCCTTCCTCCACCAATGCGTAACTGGTCCATTCCAGTAATTCGGCACCCGTGAAGTTCTCTTCCAGGACGATCCCATCAAGTAGAGGGCCATCACTTTGCTCGAAAGCAACTTCTACAGTCTTGGAGTCAAAGTCACCCAGAGTGTCATCACTCTCGGCTCCTTCTTGTTCAACCGCCAGATCTATAAGGGCTTGAGCTTTAGACCGATAATCTGCCAGATCGGAAAATTCCAGTTCAAAAGTGGCCAGGTAACTCTCAGAGGCTTCGCCGGCGTCTTCTTCTTCGGCATCCGTTGCCGGTGTGATGCCCTCGAAGCTGAGCTGTTCAGGTAGTTGAGCACTCAGCGCGGCTTCGGTGGCTTCGATTCCACCGTCCAAATACTCCAGGTCTTCTTCGACGATGGTTGCAACCAGCTTCCGGGTGCCCGACTCATCGTCAGAAATGCTCAGCTCAGAACTGACTTCAGCCCCACACGCAGCCAGGGCAAACAAAGCTGTTATGAACAAGGCGGTCAACCGAAACCGGCGAGCCGGGCGATGCACAGTCATAGGGGTATCCCGGCGACTCATAGCAGCCCACCCAGTGAATTCGTCGCGATGTCTCCCATGATCAGCGTGACCAGGACGTAGATGATGGCGACAGCGATCATCCAAATTGCAGTCGCAATCACGTGGGCGCGAAGTGGAGAATTTGCAAACCCAGTGGTGCGATTTAGGCCGATGTAGATGAGCAGCTCGGACAATAAGGTAAAGACCGTCCACAAGAATGCGCCAATAACGCCCACAATCATGACCCACGAACGTCCGGGGATCAACACCAGCAACAGCATAAGCACCATGATGGGTAAGTGCAGACTGTATGCGGTAGCTAACACACTCATGGATTCCCGAAAAGCTTGCGGTTTCCCGCCCAACTGGAATGTCAGGTGCAATGCCACAGCGCGTAGCGCCATCACGATAGCTACGACGACGATGCTTGCGAAGACGATGGTGAACCAGGCTCCGGCAGTCATACCGAAATATACCGATCCCCCGCCAAATGCCAACGTGAATGAGCTCATTGCGGCACCTGACATCCGGGCCAGTGTGGTAGCTAAGAGCAAACCGATCAGCAGAGCACCGATGCTCAGCGTCACGACCCATAGCAGCGGTGAACGCCGTGCCACTTGAAAAGCTTCGAGCGTCTGGTTCTTTGACAGGCGGGAAATAATACCGACCTGATCATTGAGCCCAAGCACGAAGTTATTCGGCCCAGCCTTCTGCTGTGGCAGATGGGACCCATACCCGGGGTCGCCCTGCGCTGGTGGTGGCACAGTCTCGATAGGTTGATGATGGGATGAGACGTTGTGGTAATCAGGTGTTGGATTACTCATGATGCTCCTCGAACAAGGTGAGTGATGAAAGACCGGCTCGGAACACATAAAGCGCCGTTCACATCCACCTATACCAGGTATCTGCGAGGAGGTTGAGGGGCCACGGGCCCATACTCAAAGGTTCAATCAGACTGTTACCGACATTCGCCATGCCCATCTTAAGAAAATAGCTTCACGTAGCAGCGGTGCTGACTGGTACCGTTTACTTCCTGATGTGACGGTCAAGAAATGCCTCGATATCTTGGCTTCCTGGCTGCTGTTTCCGCTACGGTGATGCCTCGCAGCGTACTCGTTCAGTCCCGAATATTCACCTCGAATACATCGAGGGCGTACCCATTATCGCGGAAGGATCAGTCGCTGCTGGGGGCCTTCCAGACGTGCTACCGCTACCTTCACGTCGTTGAGCTCAGACTGCACGCTGCGTATCTGTTCATCCACTGCGCTGAACCGGTCATAGACTTTGGCGAACCGCTCATCGACCTTATCGAACCGTTCATCGACCTTATCGAAGCGCTCGTCCGCCTTCGCGAATCGCTCGTCCACCTTATCGAAACGGGCCTCTACCTTTTCGAACTGTTCGTCCATGCGCCGGAGCAGCCATGCCAGCCCAGCGAAAAATCCACCGCCAAGGGAGATCAGCACCCCAGCCGCAGAGACGATAATAGCGACCACTTCGGTTGACAAATACATACCCCCATTGTGCCGCATGAAGAACCGCTGACACCAGCAAACCTAGGACACTGGTCTCCCTCGTGACAGTCACCAACTCACTTTTGTGGACAAGCCGACCCGGGGAAGCAGGCTTTTCGGTTATGAGTGGTGTTCTTCGGGCAGGCGTCGGACGTCTTTTGCTTCGGGTGATTGGTCTAAGAAGGTTTCACCCTCGATGCGACGTTGTGAGACCGCACCGAGTTTGAATTCATATGGCCCAGGTTCAAAGGTCGCAGCCAGACCGTCGACGTTTTCTTCTCGCGTGCCGACCTTGTAGAGGATCTTGCCGCAATCGGACGTATGCACCACGACGTACCACGGCGTCGAGGCATACCGACCACCGCGCTGCGGCTTCGCATCGACGACCTCACATCGGACCCAGGCCATATCGTGCGCATCCCGGATCCCTTCCGACATTAACCAGGTGCCACCTAACGCGGATCCGAGCAAAAACAGCAGGCTGACGATGGTAGCTTGCCGGTTCGAGGGCTTCTTCTTACGTCGTCGACGTCCCATGCCGCGCCTACTCATCATCCTCAACGGCCCAGGTCAGACTCCCGAGATCGCCGGGACGATAATCCACCTTGAGGTTCGATGGTTCGTCGTCAATCGTGTAGAACCCGACGTTGCCGGTCGCGCACTGACCAACGGTCAACTTTCGGGCCTCAAGCGGCTCCTCGACCGCCTCGTGAACATGAGCTAACTGCGCTGGATCACCGTGCAGCATCCGGAAGTGCTCCGGATCCACCGAATCGTTCTCTTCTGCGGCGCAGTACTCGACCTCTACGACATAGTGCTGCCCGGAATCGAGCGGAAATTCACTGGCCGTGCTCGGCTCTGCTGCAGCCACGCTGTTGACGGTCACGCGTGACCAATTCGGCAGGGTCGCCGTCTCCCCCACCGTGAGCTCAACCGCGGTCGGTTCTCGCGCAGGTTCAGTCCCGGGTGGGTTCACATGTTCCGGTGCGGGTTCACCAACACTGCGGAAGTCGTCCATCCACGACATGAATAAAGCAAACCCGATGATGGCCACCGGAATCAACAAAGCTCCCCATACCGCCATCCGGGTGTTTCGCACTCGCTGTCGCGCCGGTTCAGCGTATGCGGCATTGCGCGCTGTAATCCGAGGGACGCCGGCGGTACGCTGGGCTATCAGTTCACGGAGCTCGGGCTCTTTGCGATAGGTATCGAAGATGACCTCGACGATGCGATACTCAGCATCGATGAGCACCACGCAGTCCTGGGGGTCATCGATCACCAGGATCAAATTTTGCATGTCCACGCGGTCGTACTCGGGTTCAACCCCTCTCGACCCGGTTCGACGCCGCTCAATCACACCGCCGCCGACAATCAGGTGGTCATGACCGGCCTTCATTTTGAACCGCGGTCCCTCGTGCGTCGGCAATTCATCTGCAATCGGACCGTAACCG
>DATBUK010000122.1:0-6571 GCA_036516155.1 Yaniella sp. | reverse complement strand
GAGTACCTCACCACAGTTCACAGAAGCCACCTCGGAAGAAGTTAGCAACACGTACCGAACGGTCGCTGTCATCCTGGCACTAGTCGTCATCATGGGACTGGGATACGGCCTGGTGGATACGGCCATCAAGGCTGCAGCACTATTTACCGAGTAGCTGTTCGCAGCCAGTTCCCCAATTTCGGGAATGACCGTTTAGGTAATCATCAAGTAAAGCACCAGTCCGGTGGCGTCCACGAACGTCATGCTGAACGGGTTCGAAAAGACCGCCGGATCAACCTTGCTCGTTTGAGCGACCAGGTGATCATAAAACCTCACATGTCCGACACCATGCCCACCAAGAAGCCGGCTCTGATTTCACGGCTGAGCACCCGGAACATGGCCCTCGGCTCAAGACGATCCAGGGCAATTGCCCATGTGGCCGTGGTGGCTGCTTGGTTGCCGGTATGACCACCCGTGCCGATCAATAAGGGCACGAACACCGCCCATACGATGACTGTTCGAGCGCGTCTTCAAATATTTCCAACACTTGGACAGACCTCAAGCCCATAGACTTGCTGCGAAAGCTCCGCAAAGTCTTCTTCCGAGAGCTGCTCCTAGATCCGATTCAGTCGCTTGGGCAATGCTGGCTGCATGGCAGGGCCATGTATTGTCACCTTCAGCGTCGTACGGGTTCCTTCCAAAAACGCCCACAAAAGACGCATCGTGCAGCATAACAATATACAGACGACCTGACTCCGTGACGTTCCGTTCAAGCTAAGTTATGAAACCAGGGTCCAGCGAGCTGTCCACCGAGGTCTACTGAGCTCCCGGTCGGACTTCAACAAAGAGCGCGTCCGCCTCTGCACACAGAAGGTCTCCGTGCCAGAGCTCTGCGGTCAGAAACAGCTTCCGCCCCTCGTGCAAATCCACTTTCGCAAGGAGGTCAAGTTGTTGGTTCAGTGGCACGACTTTGCGGTAGTGCGTGGTCAGGTACGCGGTCCGGCAAATTTGCATCGTCGTCCCCATAGCCAGTCGGCCCATTGCCGTATCGAAAAGCACCGAAATGACCCCACCGTGCATCGCTTGGTTCATCCCCATGAAGTACTCTCCCGGGGTTGTGGTAGCCCGAAGCTCGTGATCATCCACGTGTTCAAATGTCATTGTCGGCATCAGCACCTGAGTCTCTGCGCCGCCAGATTCCCCACGGCCATACCAGCGTTCGTGTTCGGGGACCGCTTGAGTCTCAAGTATCTTGCGCATCTCGCCAAGCGAAGCCGTCAGCTGTTCGACTTGCTCGGCGGTCGGATTCGCCTGCACCAAGGCATCTTGAAAAGCTGCAACCTCGGCCAGCATGGCAACATAGGCGCGGGCTTCTGGCGTATCCGGCAACGCGCGACGACGGTACTTAGCCAGCTCAATGGCATCCATTTGCTGCGATAGGGTCATTGCCCCAGAATAACTGAGGTTAGGCATTTCGCCGCTTGTCCGACCTTACTTTAAAGCTGTCGCAATACTTCCTATAATTTTGAAAGAATTTCTAGCCGTCGAGAGCCGACAGAGTTACCATAGAGTAAGGTAATCTACACCACACTTACATCAAGTCTTGAGCGGCCTATGGAACTTCAAGAGGATCCACAACTCAATAATAAAAGGCCAGTTCATTACGATGAACTGGCTCGCATAGCTGAGACTATCGAGCGCGCCTTAGCCCGGCGCGACTTCACACGAGCCGCTACGATCATAGACGAGAACTTCGCCGCAACGTTTTTTTCTTTTCCGCCACACCGAACCGCAGAAATCTTCGACCAAATCGTCACCAACCTCGAGCGACCTCCGCCATTTCTTGTCACGGCGCACAGGATCATGCGAGCAGCTGGGGCAGACCTTGACAATACCCGGGCACTCACGGAGTCATTCGATGGGGAAGATCCAAGTCAGCTGTTTGTGCTCTCATTGTTTCGGGTGGCCGATTTCCGGATGCACGGCCGTATTGCCGAAGCGGTTGAACAAGTTGATAGCGCGGAAGCTCACCTGGCCCATCCAAGTTTCAATGCCCAACAGCGCAGGAGCTGGATGGTGCACGCTAACATACAAATCGGCGTTACGACCATGCTTGCAGGAGACTTCACCCGGGCGTTATCGGCGTTCATGCGGGCACAGATGCTGCCCGCAGCGCCGCCTTTTAGCTTTCTAGACCGTGAAGCCATCGTCAAGTCCGCGCTTATTCATGCCAGTTTCGGCAACGCAACTACTGCTGATGGCCTACTCAAACGCACAGGCCGGATACAACGCACCTCGAGTTGGGTTGAGACCCACCTTGATGCCCAAGAGGAGTTCGTGAGGATTCTCACGTATTCAGGTGATGTTGAAGAAGCACTCGACCGGCTTGAAGCCATTAGTTTGCAAGACATTGGAGAAATGTGGCCGTTCTACATCGTCGCGTTACACCGCAGTCTGGAGGCCTCCGGGCATCACGACGAGCTAGAACTGCAGTTGGAGATGATCGATACGCTGCCATATGCCCGGATAGACGGGGAAGGCTTCACCGGCAGCGTGATCCCCCTCAAAAGAGCGATGGTCGCCCTGCGTGTCGGACGCGGAGCAAAGGCTGTCCGATTTCTCGAAAGAGCCGACCCAAAACTGACATACACCAAACTCGTGAAAGCTGCTATAGACCTCTATCTCGGTCGCACTCAGCAGGCGTTAGATCAAGCGCACGAGCTCCGCAAAGAGACCCGGGGATTTCGACTCATGGAAATTCGCCGCTTATCGATACTGGCAACCGCGCAACATATGAGGTCCGATTACAACGCATGCATCGAAACTCTTCGATGGGCAGCGAGCCTGCCCAGGGGTTTGAGTCCACATGAGACCCTATTGTTCAATACCGACATGCAGCAACTTGCGGCAGAGCATGTCGAGACCTGGCCGCAGCCACCGAGTGCCAAACCGATTTTCTTACCAGACCTTCCGAAACCGGGGCGAGCGCTGACAGGGCGAGAGATTGAGATACTCGAGCTTTTGGCGCTGGGCCACTCGCGCGCCGAAATAGCTGAACAACTTTTCATTAGCGTCAGTACCGTCAAAACCCAGTTGCAGTCGCTGTATCGAAAGTTGGACGTTTCGTCTGCTGCTGATGCCGTCTTCGAGGGTGAGCGGCGCGGAGTCATCTGACAAACCATACACCTACAAATATCCCACCTTTTCGGACAGGATACTGAACTGCGACCCTGACGGGACTTGAACCCGCGACCTCCGCCGTGACAGGGCGGCGCGCTAACCAACTGCGCTACAGGGCCAAGAGGAGCGCATCGCATTCCTCGTAGCCATTTGCTGACTATGTACCCCCAACGGGATTCGAACCCGTGCCGCCGCCGTGAAAGGGCGGTGTCCTAGGCCACTAGACGATGGGGGCCAATCTCGCGTCGCTAGGCGGCGCGATAGAACCATCATCATAGAGGGTATGTCACTTCAGAAGCAAATCTAGGCTCATCTGGTTGAGCCGAATCAAAAGCGACTCCCAAACACCAGCACTCCAATTCCCTACTCGATACCGTCAAGCACCGACCAAGATCATGCAGGTATCATGTAAACTAATGGTTGAAAAGCAAAATGAAAATATTCTCGCGGAAGTAAGCATGCTTGAGCGCACTAGAAGAGATTATGAGACCTCCGTCAAAGACGACCTCGCGAGATATGCGCAAGCCATTGAATCAGCAGTTGATGGCAAGAATTTTCAAACAGCCGCAGAGCTTATGGAACAGAATTGGGCCAGCGCCTGGTTCTCACTAGGGCCGGTGAAAACAAGCCAGATCCTGCATCAACTTCCTCATGACGTACTCCGAAGCCAACCAGTTCTAGGGGCACTGCGAGAAATGCTCACCTTTAGCACTTCAGAAGATGTCGATTCATCAGTATTTCTCACAGGGATTGACTTTAGTGATACGCAGCAAGTGCAGCTGTTGACCTTGATTCGAGCGGGAAGCTATCGCCTGACCGGCCGGATCACTGAGGCGCTGGATCAGTTAAAGCAATTTGATCACCAACTCGGCGTTATGCAACCGCTGATCATCTCGCCTGGTGGTTCCGAACTCCATGTCACCGTCCAGATTGGGGTGACAGCTATGCTGGCCGGTGACTTCACGCAGGCCCTGGCGAGCTTTACCCGTGCACAAATGCACTCGACCATTCCAAAATTTGCTTTCCTCACTCGTGACGCCTTGGTCAAGTCAGCATTAA
Organism: Yaniella sp.; assembly: GCA_036516155.1. Classification (GTDB taxonomy): domain Bacteria; phylum Actinomycetota; class Actinomycetes; order Actinomycetales; family Micrococcaceae; genus Yaniella. The sequence goes on along the minus strand of DATBUK010000122.1, from coordinate 2,353 downwards.
TCCATGCGTGTTTTGGGAATACCACCACCGCTATCTCGCTTCTGAAACGCGAGCAGCATATCAAACGAACATCCAGCTGGGTAGAACGCCATATCGATGCCCACCGAGACCTCTCCCTAGCGATACTGAAAAGCACCGACCCTGAAGAAGCCCTCCAAACACTTCAAGCCATCAGTCTTCAAGACATCGGAGAATTATGGCCCTTCTACATCGTGGCGCTACACCGTGCGCTCGAGGCCAGCGGTCACCAAGACGAGTTGGAGCACCAACTCGAAATGTTCGACTCAATGGAGTTTCCTCGGCGCGATGGGGATGGCTTCTCAGGCAGTGTCATCCCGCTCAAACGTGCACTTTTGGCTATGCAAAGCGGGCGTGGCGCAGCAGCCCAGGAATTTTTAGACCGCGCTGACCAATCGTTTCTATACACCCAGCTACTTCAAGCTGCGGCCCACGTTTATGCAGGGCGGACGCAACAGGCGATTCAAGACGTTACTCGACTGCGAGCCAATACTCGTGGCTTTCGTCTGTTGGAGATTCGGCGGCTCGCCATTCTCGCAGCCGCACAGTATCAATCGAATGAGACCGAAGACTGCCTTGACACCCTCCAACGAGCTAGGGAAGTTCCTCGCGGCCTCAGCCAACACGAGTTGATACTCTTCAGTCCCGAAACGCGTGAACTCGCTTTGAAGCATGTCACGGGCTGGCCGACCGATCAAGATTGTCCCTCAGCCTTCCTCACGGGCTTGCCAAGGCCAGGCCACGCGCTGACCGATCGTGAAGTGGAGATCCTGCAGCTGCTGTCGCAGGATCTCACCCGCGCTGAGATGGCCGAGGCGATGTTCATTTCAGTCAACACTCTTAAGACACACCTCAAATCGGTGTATCGCAAACTGCAGGTCTCGACAGCCTCCGATGCCGTACTGGGCGCTCAGCGGCGAGGTTTGCTCTAAAAGCTAAGGCGCCGGCAACCACACGCTTCGTGTGATTGCCGGCGCCTTCTGTTCTGCGCTAGTGATTAGGCGTTGATGCCCTTTCGGTGTCGTGCCTACAGCAGTCCGCCGATGACTAGCAGGATCAACCCTGCGGCTGTCAACAACAGGCAAAACCTGCACCGGTCATTGGCAGTGCACCGACTCAACCCTTCTCGCCACCTTCTGGGGTGTCCGACCCAAGCGTGAAGACTTCGGTACGACCGCGCTCACCGACGTTCGAATCCTGCGAGGGATCGCCGCTATGAGTCCGACCTGTGAACTCGTAGCGTTCAGTTTGTTCTTCAGTCAGTTCAAAACCAACTTCGTATTGACCAGCTGGCAAATAAGCGAACGGGCAGAGACTGTTCTCATTGGTTGCGGTACCGTCAAGCTCTTCGACCTCGCCGTCACATCTTCCAGAAGTTCGTCACCGTTGTTCTTAGGTACCGATGCTGTCTTCGTCTATCTACACGTAGTCACCGATCGCATAGCTCGGATCAGCTTCATACGTGGTTGGGTCTTCATCCGAAACTGGTTCACCAGAGCTCGCACCGTTGACATCAACCACGACATTGTCGGGGTGGGTATCGCCAGCAGCAACCTGACCAGTTTCATTAACGGTGTCGAAGTCACCTATTTCAAGAACCAACTCGGACAAACCGGCCAAGCCCTCTTCATTTCAGACGATGTCTTAACCTTCTTCGGTGTTGTCCGCGAACTCGAAGGTGTCGAGCACGTCTTCATCGGAGTTCACGATCGTTACTTCGAGACTCTGCTTGCCTAGTTCAACCTGATGGACATCGTCGCTTTCGTGATTTTCGATCACAACGATAGCAGGAACCGGCTTCTTCCACGCCCACTTGGACACGTTGGGTAGACAGTTCGTAGCCCTCAGGGCCCCCCTTTAAAAACACCCGAGGCGTCAGCATCACCCTACTGAGTAATGCCAACGCCTCGTGCGTTTTGGGCCTAGAGTCTAGACTTCATTGCTATTACGATGGCGTGCATAGAGCAAACCACCGGTTAGCAGTAATAGCAGGCCGAGCGCTCCGAATATGAGTGCGAAGTTCGCACCGGTCGAAGATAGCTCGCCATCCTTATCTTTAGGTGTTTCTGGATCGGATGGATCATCCGAAGCATCCGGGGTTGGCTCCTCACCGTCGGCAGGTGGAGGAGTTTCACCGTCGGCAGGTGGAGGAGTTTCCTCGACTGCTTCTGGTGGAGTCGCGTTGTATGGATCGTCATCCTCAACCGGAGTACCCGAGGCTGCACCAACAGCATCAACCGATGCCAAGTTAGTATGCAACTCTGCACCCGCACTCAACGTCAACGTTGCGGTACCAGTAATAGTCTCACCAGGCGCCCATGGGCCATCCCATTGA
>DATBUK010000121.1:0-4824 GCA_036516155.1 Yaniella sp. | reverse complement strand
CTCGTCCACCGAAAGCACGCGGTGTGCTCAAGACCGCCAGCCTCATTGCAGCAGCAGCTGCGGTCGCTGTTCCGGTATTGGCCGCAACCGGTTTGGCACTGGCTGACTGGCTTGTGCATACCGACCGTGAAAAACGGCGAGCGCCGAACCCGGGGACATTTCATACTCAGCTGGGCGATGCAGAGCTGACGATCTATCCCTCTGGGGATGAGCTATACGACGACATGATCGATGCGATCAACGGCGCGCAGCGCACCGTCTTCATGGAGACCTACATCTGGAAAGCCGATGAGGTAGGACAACGCTTTATTGACGCGTTCAATGCTGCAGCCGAACGCGGGGTGAAAGTGCACGTGCTCTACGATGGCTTCGCAAATCTGGTCGTGCCGCGCTCTTTCTACAAACAGCTTTCCGAAAAGGTTCGCGTGGTGCGGCTGCCCGTCATCGGGATACGGTTTTGGAAAGGTCCGATTCGCCATACCGGTTTGAACCATTCGAAGGTTCTCACCGTCGATGATCACATCGGATTCTTGGGCGGGTACAACATCGGCTCGCTCTACGCCGACTACTGGCGAGACACCCACATCCGAGCGGTCGGATCCGGCGTATGGGGAATGCAGCATTCGATTGCACAACTGTGGAACGAATTACACGCCACAGACGATCAGATCGAATGGTCCCCGCCGCGCGACTGGCGGCCTCATGTGCAGATCAACGCAAATCTCCCAGTCCAATTGGTTTACCCAATTCGGCAAATGTATTTGAAAGCCATTGATCGGGCGAGCAAATACATTTTTGTCACTACCCCCTACTTCGTCCCCGATCAACAAATCGTTCAAGCCCTCATTGAAGCATCACAGCGCGGAGTCGACGTGCGGGTCATGGTGCCCAAGGAATCCAACCACGTCGTGGCCGACTGGGTAGCCCGCGGCTTCTACGGACAGCTGCTTGATGCAGGCATTACCATCCTGCTGTATGCAAGCTCCATGATTCACGCCAAAACCGCGACCATTGATGGTGAGTGGTCCACCGTCGGCTCGGCGAACATCGACCGGCTCTCGCTGTCATATAACTACGAGACCAATGTGGAAATCATTGACCCGCGGTTTGCAGCAGAGATGGAAAAGATCTTCGAGGCTGATTCAGAGCATTGTGACGTGCTAAACTCTTCGGACTGGCGCGACCGACATCCGATGGCCCGCGCGGTAGAACTTGCGCTGCGACCGCTGCGGCCCTGGCTGTGACTGCTCTGATCAGTAGGGCGGGGCCGGCGGCGCATCGTATTCGGCGCCCTCATCATCTTCGGTTCCTTGAAGCCGGCAAGGTCACGAACATTTTTCTGCACCGCTACGACAGCGAAGAGACTCAAGACGAAACCCAATCCGTAGAAGCCCTTTTCGATCAGTTCGATACTGCCGGCGTTCCACAGACCGATGACCAGTAACGAGATTGCCATGATCAACACAAACCACGTGATGCCGTAGTAGAGGTTGGTCGTAGGGATGCCTTCGGCTCTGTCACGGACTGTTTTCTGCAAGGAAATAGCTCCGTAGAGCCCGAGTACAAGAACCGTGAAGTAGTAGCCCATCTCGTTGAGTTCCATAGGAGAGTTGAAGAGGCCAATCAAATAGGTTGCCACTCCGATGGTTAATGCCAGCCACGAAGCCCCGATAAATGCCGGCGTGGGTTTATTGTGAGTGATGGTATCGGTCATAGCGAAGACTTTTCTTTCCTTATGCCAGCAATGGCACAAAGGATGCGAGAAACCCGACTACACCAATCACGACGAAGGTCGTTCCCATGGTCTAACAGATTCTGGTACTTTGTCGTTGCGGTTCTAATCGCATCGTTTCGGGGTGCCGTGGTTTCACGTATCCGATACGGTATTCCTGGTCTTGGAAGTAGTCTCGCTCGCTGGCCCGCATGGGACGTTCATGAAAGTCACCCGAGGCGTACCAACGCAGCAGTGGCGAGGCCTTCACATCACCGGTGGTCACCACTTCGGTGGGGAGCATCTTCTTGTCCGCGGAGTGCACCAGAGCACCGATCAGGGACAACGGGATACCACATCCCAAACCGATGAGAGACAACAGATCACCGATAATACCGACGATCTCGAAGAAACTCACAGTGTACCCATAGGACGGGCAGGATGCTGCGCCTCGTCCACAACTAGCACCAGGTGCGCCGCGACGGGCCGATTAGTCGCGCTGGTTGAGATATTGACGTAGTTCAGCTTCGAGATCCACACTGTTGGCACGGGCAACGCGAACCAGTTCAAACAACTGGGCTCCGACGTCGTCAGCAGTCACATCAACGGTAGCCGAGGTTGCACTGGGCTGATCGCCGAATGGGTCAACCGGCTGACGACCTGCTCGATCCACGACCTTCGCGGCGGCCGCCAAGGCAGGCAGTCCAGGTGGCAGGTCAAAGATTGATGAGCGGGCGGCTTCCTCCGCCCCGGTGTCATCGCCTTTTTCAGCTTGTTTGATGCGCTCCCAGTTCTTTTCGACATCATCGACCGTGACGTTGCCGAGCTGGTCTTCTGGTAGCAGTCGACCGTCAGCATCGAAGACATGGGGATTGCGCCGAAGCATCTTTTCGCTGATCGCATCCGCAACGTCGTCAACGGTAAACGCCCCGGCTTGTTCTGCGATGGCCGAGTGTAGCGTGACCTGGAACAGGACGTCGCCGAGTTCTTTGCGGAATTCTTCGTATGTCCCATTATCTGCTGCGACCTCGTCCCATCGTGCAGCTGGGACTGATTCGATGACCTCGACGGCCTCATAGGCTTCTTCGATGAGGTATTCGGTCAGCTGGTGATGTGTGAGCTCTTGGGTCCAGGGACAGTACTTGCGCAGTTGTGCGGTGATCCACACGAGTCGCTGGAGTCCAGTGTCAGCCATGACGCCAGTTAGTCTTTCTGCTCATCGTCTTCGAATTCGACGAAGAACACTGGTGCTTCGGGGTCGTCTTCGTCGTGTACGCCGGCAATGACATCCATCCAGGAGAACTCGATGAATTCGCGCAGCTGGTCGCGGGCGTATTCGGTTTGGAAGGCACCGGTGACGGCATTGAGTTGGAATTCCAACAGGTCGACCATCGTGTACCCGTACACGGCTGCGACCGTGTAAAGTTCATCGGTCAACGAGACACCGGATATGAGCCGGTTGTCGGGGTTGACGGTGACCGAGAACCCTGAGCGGTAGAGGATGTCGAATGGGTGGTTTTTCAGCGGGTCGTCTTCCGGTCCCGCCTCAACCGCGGCGGTCTGGATGTTGGACGTCGGGCACAGTTCTAACACCGTGTTGTTGTACAGCGTGCGGTTGGCGACATCGCCCCAGACCATGATTTCTTGGTCGTCGTCGATCTCAACATTGGCCAGGTCTTCGATGATGTTCACACCGTGACCGATGCGCAGGGCCCGGCCTGAAGTCAGTGCTCCGGCGATTGAATCAAGTCCGTCGGCTTCACCGGCGTGGATGGTGATGGGCACGAATCGTTGGTCTAACCAGGCAAACACATCGGCGAACCGGGTGGCGGGGAAGCCCTCTTCAGGTCCGGCGATATCAAAGGCCACAACTGAGCCGGCTGGCCGGTGGCGGTGGGTCAGTTCGGCGATTTGCTGGGCGTTTTCCACCGAGTTTTGCCGCATGGCGCACAGGATCTGGTGCACTTGGAGTCGGCCATCGAGTTCTGCCATGGCGCGCTCGAGACCGGCGGTGACGGCGTCAACAGCTGCATCGAGGCTCAAGCCTTCGCGGGTGTGTTGCTCTGGGGCCCAGCGTACCTCACCGTAGACGACACCGTCTTCGACAAGGTCCATCGCGAATTCGTAGGCGATGCGTTCCAGCGCTGGTGCGGTTTGCATGACGGCGGTGGTGTGGTCAAACATTTCGAGGTATTTCGGCAGTGAGCCGGCGTTGGCGGCTTCTGCGAACCAGGTGGCCAGTTCGTCCTCGGATTCGGCTGGGAGTTCGTGGCCGATTTCTTGGGACAGTTCCCACACGGTGCTCACCCGCAGGCCACCGTCGAGGTGGTCGTGGAGCGAGACTTTGGGCAGGCTCGCCAGATCGAGGGAAAACGGATCGAGGTTGAGTTCGTCGTCTGGGCCTGGGACTTCGATGTCAGGGGATTCGTGTTTCATCACGAGTCTGAGTCTAGGCCAGTTTGGGGGTCGTCGGCATCTTGACTGACATGTTTATTGATCCGGGTGCGCATGAACCATTTGATGCCGCGGTCGATGAGCCAGCCGAGGATGGCCGCCACGATCAGCGCCAGCCCGATTTGAAGCACCGTGTTGTCGAGCCAGCCGGCGGTGAAGTAGCCGATGGCCAGCGAATAAGCGGCCCAGATGGCAGCTGAGATGAAGTCGAGGCTCATGAACTTGATGAGCTTCATGCGAGTCGCGCCGGCAATGAAGTTCACCGCGACGCGGCCGCCCGGAATGTGGCGTGCGGTGATGATGACCAGCGCCCCGGAATATTTGAGGGTCTCACGAACGCCCCCGATGGCGCGTACCACGGAGCGGGTTCGCATCCATCGAAATCGTGTAACACCGATGGTGCGGCCTAACCAGTAGGCGACTTGGTCTCCGATGAATGCCCCGAACCACCCGAGGAAAAATAGCTGCACCAGGTTGATGTTTTCGCGTTGGTCGGAGATGGCGGCGAGCGCCACGAGGACCGATTCGGACGGCACCACGGGAAAGAAGCCGTCGATGAGGCTGAGCAGAAAGACTGCCAGCGGCATCCACCAGGCTTCAGCGGCATCGAGAATGATGTCTTCAAGAAAGTCCAACACGTCGGGTCCTACTGGATCCTA
>DATBUK010000120.1:0-36365 GCA_036516155.1 Yaniella sp. | reverse complement strand
ACCATCCCGATGGTCGTCCAGGTCGCCGCCGCACTCACGTCGCTGGGTCTGTCCTATGCGCTGGCCCCACTGGTGCCCATCGAATCCATCGCGCACCTGATCGCCCTGATCATCACCGCCGTCCACGTCGTCCAACTGGTGGCCACCCACATCCTGGCCAAACGATACTTTGGCGACTACGGCGTCAAACCCGTGGTCTCGACCTACATCCGCACCGGTTGGGCCGGGGTCGTCGCCGGCGTCTTCGGGGTTGCCCTGCTGTATCCGATGGGCGGCTACACGGGCGGCTGGGCCATGGACTCGATCGTCAACGCGGTCCTGGCATGCGGGATCGTCGGCATCGTGATGGTCATCGTCTACCTCGTGGCCTGCCGGATCTTCGATGTGCAAGAACTCAACGAATTCCTCAATCCCATTACCAAACGCTTCCGCCGCACACCAAAAGCCACCTCCTAGTGTGACGCGATCGCGTCAGATCTCAACACTGTCCGACGAATAATCTAAACTGGGTACCACTTCAGCAACACATACGGCGAAAACTCTGGGAGGTCTGGGTGGCCAGTATCGACGAAGGCACTGTACTCGGGGGTCGCTACGAGATCACCGGGCGCATCATGGCGTCCGCACAGCAAGACCAAATCTTAAACGGCCTAGACCAGGTACTCAACCGCGAGGTCCTCATTCTGGTTGCCGCCCGCGAAAACGCCTCCCAAGCAGCCCAGTCCGCCCGCCAGCTGGCCACCGGAGAACGCTCCAGTTCGATCCAGATCCTCGACCTCGGGCTCTCCGACGACCGCACCTACCTCGTGGCCCCCGGCAACTCGGACGTCGAAGACTTCCTGGCACTGCTGACCGACGAAGACGTCTACGTCGAACCGTTTTTCACCGAACACCTCGGGACCGAACTGTTTGGCGAATCCCGCCAGCGCACCCCGCAAACCTATGAGGACGACGCCGAGTACTACGCCGAACTCCGCGACGACCTCGCCGAAGAACCCGACCCCGAAAAACGCCCAGAATTCCTCAACCGGATCTCCGACCGGATCGACAACTGGCTCCAGGAAGACGACGAAACCCGCGTGATGCCCGGCCAGGCCCCGACTGCGGGCGCGACCGGGGCCGCCGCGGCAGCAGCTGCGGCTGGAACAGGCTCCACGCGGCAGCGCAAAGATCCCGAACCGGTGCAGCCACAAGAGCCCGTAGAACCTGAACCGGCAGAGCCCAAGAAGGCCCCTCGCCAAGAAGAACCTGCCGAAGAACAACCCACCCAGGTCGTCGAACCCATCACCGAGGAGCAGGAACAAGCTCCCGTGCCCGTGCACACCGCCGCTGCAGCACAACAACAGCAGCAGACGCAGCAGCAACGGCCACAGCCCACCGCGAAGCCCTTTATCCCGCCGCCAGCTCCGAACGACCCCGACGAGCCCGGCCCCGATGAGGGATATGCGATCGAATACACCGACGAGAAGCCACGCTCGGCCGCTGGCCGTTGGATCGGTGGCATTTTGTTGGTCGGAATCCTCGTCTTCGCCGTCGTCATCGGTTTCCGTGTGCTCGGCTCACCAGAAGAAGAGCCTCCTCCGGTAGCTTCCGAACCGGCCGAAGAAGCACCCGCTGAGGACGAGAACGATGAGGCAGCCGAAGAGGAAGAAGAACCTGAAGAAGAGCCAGCCGGACCGGATCCAACACCAGCCTCCGTACAGCGTGTCGTGCCTGATTCACCAGATCTGACCAATAACTACGACGCGGATCTCCCAGCCATCATTGACGGCAACCAGGCCACCGCCTGGCAGACCCTGACGTTCACGACCCCGCAATTTGGTGGATTCGCCTCGAACCTCGCCCTGGTCGTGGAGCTCGAGGAACAAGCTCCCATCGAGGAAATCAACATCACCCAGAACCAAGGTTCCGGTGGCGCATTTACCGTCTCGGTCTCGGATGAGCCCACACCCGGCAGCGGGACCGTGCTGACCGAAGGATCCTTCACCGGACCGGAGTACACGGTCGATGCACGCGATTCCGAAGGGGAACCCGTCGAGGCACAGTACGTGATCGTCAACTTCACTGAGCTTCCGACGCTTTCGAATACCACCTCGCCGGATCGCCCATACGGGATCCGCATAGCAGAGATCGACGTGAATTAACCTCACAGCGATGACACCGCAATGGTCAGGGAATAATTCCGTGACCATTCTGTGTTGTTTACGATGAACCGTTATTTTGTATGGGCCGTGTTCGTTGCGCCCGCAAAACTCATTTGAGCAAAGGAAACATACCCGTGGCAGACAACCTCACCACCGACGTACAGGACGTTGTGATCATCGGATCGGGACCTGCCGGTTATACGGCAGCAATCTACGCCTCCCGCGCTAACCTGGAACCACTGCTCTTTACCAGCTCCGTCCAGGCCGGTGGCGAACTGATGAACACCACCGACGTAGAAAACTTCCCCGGCTTCCCGAACGGCATCATGGGGCCAGAGCTCATGGGTCACCTCGAAGCGCAGGCGCGGAAGTTCGGTACTGATGTCCAGTACGAAGACGTCGTTGAGCTTGATCTGCAAGCAGAGCCCAAGCGTATTACGCTCGCCAATGGCACCAAGCACTATGCACGCGCTGTCATCATCGCAACCGGCTCGCAGTATCGCGAACTAGGCCTCGACGGGGAAAGCGCCCTGACCGGTAAAGGTGTCTCCTGGTGTGCTACCTGTGATGGCTTCTTCTTCCGCGACCAGCCACTGGCTGTCGTCGGTGGGGGAGACTCCGCCATGGAAGAAGCACTCTTCCTCACCAAGTTTGCTTCAAAGGTATATGTTGTCCACCGCCGTGATGAACTGCGCGCCTCGCAGATCATGGCAGACCGGGCACTTGCCAATGAAAAGATCGAATTCATCTGGGATTCAGCGGTCGAAGCTATCAATGGTGAGACTAAAGTTGAATCACTTGATATCAAGAATCTTAAGACCGGTGAAGTCAACACCCTTGACGTAAACGGTGTATTCATTGCCATCGGCTCGGATCCCCGAACAGACCTTGTCAAAGACGTCCTCGAAATTAATCCAACAGATGGCACCATCCAGGTGCAAGAGCCCTCAACCGCTACCAACATCCCGGGTGTATTTGCCGCTGGTGATGTTGTGGATGGCAAGTACCGTCAAGCAATTACCGCAGCGGGTATGGGGGCTAAAGCAGCTATCGACGTGGAAGACTACCTCGCCTCAAACACCACTGCTTCCAATCGTCCCGAACTCATTACGGAAGGATCATAATGTCAACTATCGATGTAACGGATCAGGATTTCCAAGAGAAAGTCATCGACTCTGACAAGCCAGTCATCGTAGACTTCTGGGCTGTCTGGTGCGGACCATGCCGCCAGCTGTCACCAGTGCTCGAAGAAATCGGTGAGAAGTATGCCGATAAAGTCACCGTTGCGAAAGTCAACGTCGATGACAACCCAGGCATCGCCGCCAAGTACGGCATCACCAGCATTCCTACCGTTTTCGTCTTCAAGGACGGCGAGCACGTTGAGACTTCTGTAGGCGCCAAGCCACTGCACGTTCTCGAAAACGAATTCTCTGAATACCTAAACTAAAGTAGTTCTAGGCACAACAAAGGGCGATGGTCAGTGTAGACCATCGCCCTTTTTGTCTCTGCCCCTCGATCTAGGTCTGCAGCGTAGTTATGATTTATCCTCACGAGCAATAACACTCATGATTCTGTTGAGATCATCGACCGAAGCGAAGTCGATGGCTATCCGGCCCTTCTTGGCTCCCAGAGTGATCTTGACTTGGGTGTCCAGTAAATCAGTGAGCGACGAGGCGTACTCATCAAAGTGCTGGGTATTTCGTCGTGCTGGGGGAGGGGTCTTGCCAGCCTCCTCAGAGTTCTTGAGCATGAGGTTCGCTAATTCCTCAGTTGCCCGCACCGACAGTCCTTCATTCACAACTCGCTGTGAAAGCTGGGTCATCAACCCCTCTTCTCCAAGTCCTAAGATCGCCCGGGCATGACCTGCAGAGAGCACATTGGAGGCGACTTGACGTTGCAGAGCCGGTGGCAGATTCATCAGCCGCAACGTGTTGGAAATATGGGGCCGTGATCTGCCAACGCGTTTCGCGAGAATATCCTGCGACCAACCGAAGTCTTGCATCAGCTGTTGGTACGCCGCAGCTTCTTCCAGGGCATTGAGCTCACTCCGGTGAATGTTCTCAAGGAGTGCCTCTTTGAGTAGATCTTCGTCAGCAGTATCTCGGACAATTGCCGGCACATAATCCAACCCTGCTCGGCGACTTGCTCGCCAGCGACGCTCACCCATGATGAGTTCATATTGGTTCTTGCCGACTGGCCGCACGACAACAGGTTGAAGAACCCCTACCTCAGAAATTGAGGCGACAAGTTCGATCATTTGCTCTTCATCGAAGTCTTCACGTGGCTGTCTCGGGTTAGGACTTATGTCATCGATCGGTATCTCACGCAGGTGAGAACCCTCTTCGACCTCTACTGTGTCGTTATTTCGCCGCTCTAGTATAGGATTCGGCATCGATGCACGCTCACCATTTTTGCGACCATGTCCGGTCTTCTGCGGCTGGTCGCCTCCGAAGAACAGATCTGATGGGCGCCGTTTTTCACGTGAAACGTCCCCCGTATCGAGATAGCGCGCCCCGAGCGAGTCAGCGATCTTTGAAGCGTCCAGCCTGTTCGAGACTTTACCAGATAATTCTGAAGACTTATCTTCACTCTTTGGCGGTGCCTCAGCAGTCTTCTCAACAGCATGTTCTGGCTGCGAATCTTCTTCAACTTGTTCTGAGGTATTTTGAATTAGAGCTCCAAGGCCTCTGCCGAGACCACGCCGAGACTTCTTAGGCTGCTGTGACATATTCTCCTCCGCTAGCGCTTCAATGATGCGACCAGTACATACTTTATCTTGTATTGGGCGGGAGGGTCGTGTTTCACGTGAAACATTGGAGATTTATGCCAGTGGGGTACCTGCCGGGCTCGCTCGGAAGCTCGGTAAAGCACAACCACGTTTCACGTGAAACACTCATGGGCGCTTTTCCGCAGTATTCTGGACAGGACGTGCAAGACTACGCTCACAGCCTCCCTCGTAGCGACTTTGGCTTGTCGCGCTGAGACAGATTGGAGTCTAATCGATGTGTAGAACTGCTATAGCTGTGAATTTCTGAGGTCGTGGAGTCTTTGAGATAGAATTTATACCAGCATTGACTTCGCATGTGGAAAGCGTTGCTCTCGCTCGGCACGTGGGCGAGGCCTGCAGAAAATAGACTTTGAGATCTCATCCCAGGTCTATGCTCAGGTGGATCACTTTGAACTCATATAGAATTCTCACGTCTAACGCAATCACCGGTCAGATAAGCCCGGTCCACATGACGCCAACGGTTCCAATAATCGACAAAATCGCCACAAACGTTTCACGTGAAACGGACCCAGAAATGTACCACCGCCGGTGCACTGAACCCAGTAAGCGACAATTCTCTACCGGCCTGGTCGCATAAACGGTACAACACAGAACAAAGACTTGCACAGCTGCTTCTCCCGTGGTTTCACGTGAAACGACCGGCGGAGCAAACGAAACATTCCTATCTTGTGCAGGTCACAGATGCTCATGACTTCCATCTGATGTGTCAATCCCTGCATCGACCTAAAGATCGGCGCTTGGAATGACAGATACAAAACTCTGCATCACAGCCGCACATGTACCTTCTGCGCAAGAAGTTCTCGGGTCCCAGACTGACCAAACACGATACCACGCTTCGCAGGAGGCTTGTCTGCGCTAACTACCAGGGACAGGGAAGGCAATATCTCCACAAAAATGCTATTCCTGACTTAAACGTGCTGAATCGCGAGCCCGGCGCACTCCAGTCAGGGAAGTCCACGCAGAAAGAAGAAACTGCTTGAGGGTATTCATAGTGCCTCTGGAGAATCATGGTGTGACCCGACTTTCGCCACACGTAATCGAGTATTGACCAAGATTGCTTCTACATAACTACCGCTCGTCAGACCCTAGACCAGCTCGTTTCACGTGAAACAGGTTCTTTCAATCGCGACTACGATCTCGAACATCGGTGACAATCGAGAGTACGAGTCAACACCCCGCTCAAGTACTCTGATTACTAGTAGACTCTGCTTAGCCCTTTCTCATACGCTTGAAGGATGCCGGTCTCGCTCAAGAATCATTAATCGGTGCAGCATAGATGTTCTATGTTCAGTGGTTGATGGAACCGGATTTGCGGGAAAGACAAACACCCTCCGATGCTCATAATTGCTGCTTCTGTCGACAGTCTTACTCAAAAAATACGACATAGACTCTGGTGGGGGAGGGGCATCGACCATCGTTCTGTCACCGAGATGCGCTTCGAGATCCCACCTTGACGTCAACGTCTGACCTTAGAAAGCGCGTTCCGTTTACACAATACTCGCGCTACTAATGGCAAGCTAGATGTCGTAGCCATGAGCCACGATGCAGACAACACCGCCGACTACGAGATCCTTGGAGGAACGTTTTCGAAGCAAATATAAAACAGGGCAGTCGCTGTCCGGTCAGCAGGACATGACGAAAAGGCCGCGGGGGGCGCCACAGTCTCGGCGATTGGCTCCGGAAAACCCTGTGCAAGGTGCGGCCATATATAGTACCACATACTCATCCTGGGAAATCGAGTCATTAAACAACGGCCTGTGCTCCTCTTATTTGGTTGGGGACTAGTGTTCATCTGGACTGTCACTCAAGGGTTGGTGCTTACCAGTGTGGAGCTTTTCAGGTAAACCGCAACATTTATGAGAACACCCTGACTCGCCATAGACCGCTATATTTCTCTCCACGAAGAGAGCCGCAATGATCGCGGTATTTGGATGCCTGCACAATCGAAGCTGTTCGAGGTCCCACACCTGCTTGAGCAGCACAACCAGGAGTCGGCACACAGCATGAATCAAGGGCCACACAGCCCGTCCACCATAAAGGTGAGCAAAACACGCCATACCGGAGCCAGATTCTCATCCCGTGAAGCCCGCTATGTAATTTGAAGGACGACGGTGGAAAAGAAGTTGCATGCTGCAGTCCTTCATGATTCCAAGGAGTTCTATCATCGGCTTGCTGATGTTAGAGATTGGCCACGAATTGGCGATATCGCTCTATTTTGCTTATCCGGTATATAAGTTCTAGGGCAAGCAGACGTCTAGGGACTGATGCAATCTGTGGTTCTGATGTAGAGAGGGGATTAGCGCACACGACCTCAAAACCATCCCAAGACCCCGTCTTGTTTCCGCACTTGAATCATAGGTCGACCGCCGAATCTTCTAAGTCCAGGTTAGAAGTTTTCATCGTCAACCCTGGGTACTCAATGGGGAGCAGAGAACATACATTTCTAGCACGTTTGAGAATCGTGATCGCAGCCTACCTGCGATTCCAACCCGGGGTTGTGTTATATCTTCGCTACCGTCTCTGCTCTTGTGGGACCGTTGATAGCCGGCAGGGTTTCTTCACGTGTACTTTGTCATGCACACCGCGCTTACTGTAATTCATCGGTGTCGTAGACAACCACCACTAGCTCATGGTTGCCTAAGAGTAGGGGAGGGTTTTTCGACATGTTTCACGTGAAACGTAGCCGCGCTCATCCTTACAGCTATGCGTCCACTTCAGAACAGTCGATTCTCCGACTTACTGAGAAACTCGTATTCTGTGGGAGTTGCCCACACTTGTCAGCAAGACACAGTTTCACGTGAAACGGGTGCACGAAAAGTAAGACATCGCTATCGCGACTTGACCCCGCGCTCAGCTATTTCCATCGCCGCTTCTCGGTAGCTCAACGCCCCGGTGGATGATGGGTCGTAGGTGAGCACGCTTTGCTGATATGAGGGAGCCTCGGAGATTCTGACGTTTCGAGGGATGACGGCATCGAGAACTTGTTCGGGGAAATATTCTCGTACCTCGTCTGCTACCTGGACAGCCAGGTTTGTTCGAGAGTCAAACATCGTCAGCAGAATCGTTGAGATATGAAGATGTGGGTTGAGATGGAGCTGGATCATCTCAATATTCTTCACGAGTTGGGACAGCCCCTCGAGAGCGTAATATTCGGTCTGAATCGGAATCAAAACTTCACTAGCTGCAACGAACGCGTTGACTGTCAGTAGACCGAGGCTTGGTGGACAGTCGATAAATATGTAGTCGAGACGCGGCAGATCCTGTTGACTCCGATATTGTGAATACCGTTTGATGGCACGAGTGAGGCGCTGCTCCCGAGCAACCAGGGACACGAGCTCAATTTCTGCACCAGCAAGATCAATCGTTGAAGGGGCGACAAGCAAGCCATCGGTCTCAGGGTTTCGGTATACGACGTTTTTGAGTTCGTCATCTTCGATGAGGACGTTATAGATCGAAGGGGTGCCCTGTGGGTGAGGGATATTGAGCGCGGTCGAAGCGTTACCCTGGGGATCCATGTCAACGACCAAGACATTCATACCGGCGCGAGCCATGGCCGTGGCAAGGTTCACCGTGGTGGTAGTTTTCCCTACACCGCCCTTTTGGTTCGAAATGGTAATGATGCGGGTATCTTCTGGTCGGGGCATGCGCTTGGCCTTGAGCTTCTCTCGACGTCGTTTCTCGGACTCTAACTGCCGAGCGAGGGGCGTCGAAGCAGCGCTATCAGTATCGGGCGCTGTTTCATGTGAAACGCTATTCTGTTCGACCAAGCCTGCCTCCATTACTTGAAATTTGAAATACTTTGCTCTCGGTCACGAACCGTAAGTCAGTCTTGCAACGGTAGTCGGAACTTCCAAGAGTTCGTCTCCCACGGTGAGGACTTCAGAAGTCTTGGTCTTGAACTTCCGTAATACCTTTTCTGCCTTCTTTAGCTCATCGGGGGCGTTGCGTCCTTTGATGGCCAGCAACTCGCCTTGCCCATGGAGCAGCGGCACCGTGATCGGGATGAGCGACTTCATGGCTGAGACTGCACGTGCGGTCACGATATCCACATCGACGGTTTCGAACACTTGTTCTGAACGGGCCCGGATCACGTCGATGTTGTCTAGACCCAGATCTTCGATGACCATGTTGAGCCACTCTACGCGGCGCTCTAAGGGCTCAATCAGGATGAATTGCACGTCTGGCCGGACAATGGCCAGCGCGATGCCTGGCAGACCTGCACCGGAGCCTACATCGGCTACTAGGGCACCTTTGGGAAGCAGCTCCTGGACCACAGCACAGTTCAGCACGTGCCGGTCCCACATCTTTGGGATCTCCCGAGGACCAAGAAGGCCCCACTCTATACCCGTGGTGACCAAGTGCTCCACGAAGCGTTCCGCGATATCTACCTGTCCGCCATAGATGACCTCTGCGGCATCCACGATCCAGACGTCTTGCCGTTCGAGCTGTGCTTCAGCTGGATCGGTCACGGGTATAGGTTGTTTGTCAGACAAGGTTATTCTCCGGCAGTAATGACGACGTGACGGCGGGGTCCTTCACCTTCAGATTCGGAGTGCAGGCCAGCTTCGGCTACGACGTCATGAACGATCTTCCGTTCGTAGGGGCTCATCGGTTCCAGGTGTTGTGGAGAACCATCTTCTTCCACTGTAGCAATGGCCTCGCGAGCTAATTCTCGTAATGCTTCTGCACGCTTCACACGGTGGTTGGCGATGTCCAGGATCAGCCGGGAACGATGCCCGGTCGAGGAGAGAACAGCCAGACGGGTAAGTTCCTGAAGCGCCTCGAGTGTCTTGCCATCCTTACCGACGAGACCTTGGATATCTTCATCGTCTTCGGGAACGAGGACCGAGAGATATGTCCGGTCGTTGCGGACCTCAATATCGATGTCCCCATCGAGATCGGCTATATCGAGAAGCTCTTCAATATAGTCAGCGGCGTGGTCGCCTTCGGCCTCAATATCGAAGGTATCGGCCTCTTCGTATGAGGCCTCATCGGTGGTGTTAGAAGGTTCTGCGTTCATCGTTTCTTCCTAGGTTTTCTCACGGGTTGCTGACGCTGGCCCTTAGGTTTGGTCTCTTGAGCCTTCGCTTTTTCTTGCGCCTCTTGGGCTTTTTTCCCCACGGGGGGCAGGCCTTTTGCTGCGCGACGTTCGTTGAGTTCGCGTTCGGCAACGGAGCCGGGCGTGGGGTTTCGGCGGATGATGAAGAGCTGCTGGCCAGTCGCCCAGAAGTTAGTTGCCGTCCAGTAGATCAGTACACCGATCGGGAAGTTGAAACCACCGATGAGGAACACAAGCGGCAGTGCATACAACATAATTTTTTGGGTCTGAGCCAACTGACCGGTCTGAGCTGCTTCTGACATGTTCTTACCCATGAGAGTCTTCTGCATGTAGAACATGGAAACGGTCATCAGGATAATGAGTACACCTGCGACGATAACGACGTTGAGATCAAAACTCCCTCCGCCAATATGGTCGACGAGGATGTC
This sequence comes from Yaniella sp., assembly GCA_036516155.1. Classification (GTDB taxonomy): domain Bacteria; phylum Actinomycetota; class Actinomycetes; order Actinomycetales; family Micrococcaceae; genus Yaniella. The sequence continues at coordinate 25,946 of DATBUK010000120.1, read as the reverse complement.
CGACATTTGAGCGCCGGCAAAAGTAGAGTTCGAGAAGGAGTGAATCTCTTCGGCAGAGAGGGCTCCGATAGATTCATTACTATCGGCTGCACCCGAAGCATTGACAAGTACTCGATAGAGCGCAAAGAAGAAGGGCATCTGGACCAGCATGGGCAAACATGCTGCGAACGGACTGGTGCCGCGATCTTTGAATAATTGCTGCTGCTCCATCGCCATTGCTTGGCGAGAGAGCTGATCCTTCTTATTCTTGTACTTCTCCTGCAGTTTCTTAATCTCAGGCTGCAGTTCCTGCATCGCTCGCTGGGACTTGATCTGCTTTACGAACACAGGGATGAGTAGCGTACGAATCAGCACCACGAGGAGGACGAGGGCTAATGTCCAGGTCCACCCAGAATCGGAATCCATACCGAGTGCGCCCAGGAGAGTATGGAACATACTGAGCACCCACGAGACCGCCCAGGTGAAGGGGAGAAGAATTGTGTCAAAAAAGCCCATAGTTTATTTATCCTCTTTGGTGGCCTCGTTGTCCGGCGGAATAACCGGGTGGTTCAGTTCAATAATGAATGGTTGCTTGCCATCCGGCCAAATCCTGTTGCCCGGGGGAACTGGATCTATGCCACCGTCTTGCCATGGATGACAACTCAACACCCGTCGTCCTGCCATAAGGCTACCCTTAATGGCTCCGTGCGTATAAACCGCTTCTAGGCCGTAGGCGGAACAGGTCGGAAAGAACTTACAGACGTCTCCGTACGTTGGGGAGATGATCCTTCGATATGCCCGCAGAATCCATCCGACGACTGTCGACGGGAGAGCACGAAAAAACCCCCACTCTTTGGCGCCTTCCTTCACGATGAATGGTGAAGGTTGCGTTCCGGAAGTAGGTTGTTGCTGCTCATCCTTCTTCATGACGTCGCATAAACTTTCTGAGCGCTCCATGGACTGCCTGGCTGGTTGACGCTTGCAACTCATCGAATCCGATTGAAGCGGAAGCAGGTAGAGCTCTTATCACAAGGTCAACGGAACCATCCGAGACATCCAGCCCGCGCTCGAAGAGGTCGGCGACAATGGCACGCAGTCGACGCTTGACTTTATTTCTGGTGACAGCATTACCCACGGCCTTCGAGACAATGAAACCTGCACGTGGGGCCTGGCCTGTTACCGGTCGAATATTTGCAGATACAACAACGTTCCGATTGCCATAACGGGAACCGGAACGTTGTGCATCAGAAAATTGTGCTGCAGTGCGTATTCGTTGGTGTTGCGGTAGCAATCCTTATGCTCCTGCGGCCACCGACACCGACACCTCAGTTAGGCGCTCAGACGTGCGCGACCCTTGGAGCGGCGTGCTGAAAGTACTGCACGACCTGCGCGGGTACGCATACGAGAACGGAAGCCATGCTTACGGGCACGGCGGCGGTTATTCGGCTGAAAAGTCCGCTTTGACACTGTTAATCTCCACACTCACTCAAACGCAGAAGCGTGCTTGGGAAGTACGTTTCAAACCTGCGTTTGCCCAAAGACTTCGGCGCTACTTGTTCATTAGCTGTTTACTCTTCTCCAGGTGCGGCCGCTAAATGGGCACGCTCCATCCCGGATAAGACTCAACAAGTCTAGGAACCTTGATCGATTTGGTCAAATTCACTCGGCGATCAACTACCCTAAAAGCCTCACTGTGTATAAGCTGTGCATAACCGGCTCCGACCTGTGGAAATTAAAGCTAAGGTTGTGGAGGCAACATGAAGTGGATGCTGCAATCGCAACGATGCAGTCTCAGCGTGTGACCAGTGTGCAACGTGTGAATATTGCCGTGATGACGAGAGGAACTCATTGTCAGTGCGGGAAATATAAAGTGGGGTTTTAAATAGATGGATGTAAGTGAGTCACTTCTCAACTCATGGCAGAGAGTTGTGGAAAGCGTGCGCACCTCTGGCAATATTGGTCCAAGTCAGATGGGATTTCTCGACCTCGCACGTCCCCAAGGGCTCATTGCTAACACCCTGCTCTTAGCGGTTCCAAATGAGATGACTCGTGACATCTTAGAGAACCAACTCCAGGATCATTTATCCAACGCACTCACCGCAGTTTTTGGCACAGACATCAACTGCGCTTACTCGATCGACAACAGCATGCATGCGTCGGCTCCCGAGATCCCGACGTCAGTGCCTGAATCCACACGCAACGAAGAGCCTGTGGATAACGTTGTGAATATCTCTCAAGCAACTCATTCACAGCCGGACGAATCTGCCGCGGACGAACCCCTTATGAATGAGCTGTTCAGTTCAAAAACCAACCCTGCTGCCGCTCCCGGACATGGCCTGCAGCAAAACGTTCCACCACAATCAGGTGAACGTTCGCGCCTGAATGAGCACTATCATTTCGATAACTTCATCACCGGCTCATCCAACCGATTTGCCCACGCTGCGGCTTATGCAGTTTCAGAACAGCCGGCTAAATCGTATAACCCGCTCTTTATCTACGGGGAGTCTGGGTTAGGTAAAACCCACTTACTGCATGCGATTGGGCATTACGCTCAAGAACTGTTCCCCGGCCTGCGGGTGAGGTATGTGAACTCGGAAGAATTCACCAACGACTTCATCAACTCGATCCGCCATGACGAAGGTGCCTCCTTCAAGCAGATCTATCGCAATGTAGATATCTTGTTGATTGACGATATCCAGTTCATGGCCAATAAAGAAGCAACTGTCGAAGAGTTCTTCCACACCTTCAATGCGCTGTATAACAACAACAAGCAAGTCGTCATTACCTCCGATTTGCCACCAAAACAGCTCTCAGGGTTCGAGGAGCGTTTGCGGTCGCGGTTCGAATGGGGACTCACCACCGATATTCAGCCACCAGATCTCGAGACACGGATCGCGATTCTGGCGAAAAAGGCCGACGCGGAAGGTATCAAGGTACCTGCTGATGCTCTTGAATACATCGCTTCTCGGATCGATACCAATATTCGCGAACTCGAGGGCGCGCTCACACGCGTCACCGCTTACGCATCGCTGAACAACGAGCCGATCAATTTGGATCAAGCCCAGTACATCCTCAAGGACCTGATCACTGACGATAACGCGCAAGAAATTACGTCTGAGCTCATCATGGACGAAACAGCGAATTACTTCGGCTTCTCCATTACCGAGCTGCAATCGAAATCTCGCACGCGCACACTTGTGACGGCTCGTCAGATCGCAATGTATCTCTTGCGCGAACTCACCGAAATGTCGTTGCCTCGCATTGGCGCAGAATTCGGCGGACGCGATCACACCACGGTGATGCATGCTGATCGGAAGATCCGGGATCTCATGAGTGAGCGGCATGCCATTTATAACCAGGTCACCGAATTAACTAACAAGATTAAACAGCGTGCTCGGAATATCTAAAAAATAATTCGGTCACACCTACGTCGTCTCTGCCACACCCCCGAGGTGGTGTTTAAACCCCAAGACCTTCAGGTTAAGGTTGAAGGCTTCTCCACATACCCCTAGTACCCCTATTTGAGTGCAGTGACGCCGAAAATCGCAAAGACCAAAATGCCTAGTCCACCTCGATCCACACATATCCACAGAGTTTTCCACAGGCAAGCTTGAAGGCTTTTCCACGTTGTGGATAACCCTGTGGATCCTTAAGGGATAACCCTATTTTTAATGCGGATAACTCTCCAGATCGGTGGAATTACAGCGATGTAAGCATTTTGCCGCTGCACAGGTTACCCACACCCAAATCGTGGAAACTGCACTTCGTTCTCCACAGCAAAACCGTTATAGGGGTGCGGATGCACAGGCTTTTCCACAGTATCCACACCACCTACTATTACCCCTATTCCTTTAAACACCTCTAAATAACAATGGGGCTCAAAATTGAATCCCACGATTTTCTGCTCGAGGATTTTTTCAGCTTCCTCATGCACCTATATTCCGCTCTGGCTTGTCGCGGTACACTTCAAAGACAGCTAAGCTATCTAAGGCACCTCTATAATTTTTGGTGTTTAAGGCTTAGGTCATCGAGCAATTTCGCATTGCATACGCTCAAGGGAAGGCAGACTCTTCGTGAAGTTCACAATCGGACGGGATGTTCTAACTGACGCTGTCACTTGGACCGCACGTTCTCTGTCACCTCGACCACCCGTTCCAGTGCTGCGCGGTTTGCTCATCACTGCCGAAAATGACCTGGTCTCGATCGCAAGTTTCGACTACGAAACGTCTGCTCAACTCGACGTCGAAGCCCAAATCGAAACTGAGGGTCAGATCCTTGTTGAAGGACGCATGCTCAGCGATATTGTGAAATCGCTGCCAAATGCGCCAGTAACCATGGAGCTCACTGAGTCTCGGGTCGTAGTGACATGTCAGAACTCGACCTTCACCTTGGCCACGATGCCGGTTGAAGAATATCCAGCACTTCCAGCAATGCCTGAAGTTGCCGGCACCATTAATGGCTCCGTCTTCACCGAAGCCATCGCTCAGGTCACCGCGGCAGCTTCCAAAGATGACACCCTCCCAATTTTGACCGCTGTCAAAATTGAAATTGAAGGTGACACCATCACCTTCTTGGCCACCGACCGTTACCGTCTGGCCATGAAAGAAATCACCTGGACGCCACATGATCCCTCGATTTCCACTTCAGTGCTTGTAAAATCTCGAACCCTCAGTGAAGTAGCTCGCTCACTTGGTGGCGGTGGGGAAATTGAGTTCCGTCTCTCGTCTGACGATGACTCAGCCGAGCTCGTCGGTTTTTCTTCAGGTGGACGTCGAACCACGAGCTTGTTGGTCGACGGCGAATATCCAAAGATCCGGTCCCTGTTTCCCGAAGAATCCAATATTTACGCCACCGTGGACACAGCTCAGCTCGTCGAAGCGGTCAAACGGGTGGCCCTCGTTGCAGAACGCAACACCTCATTGATGCTGGCATTTAGCGGAAATGAAGTTGCACTTTCTGCTGGCCAAGGCGATGACGCTTCCGCTACAGAATCAGTGCCCGTACAACTTGAAGGTGAAGACATCACGGTAGCCTTCAACCCGTCGTACCTTTCTGATGGACTTAACGTCATTGGTGGCCCGTACACCCGATTCGCCTTCACCAGCGCACCCAAACCGGCCCTCCTCACAGGGAAAAAAGAACTCGAAGGCCCGCAGAATGAGGACTACCGGTATTTGGTCATGCCGATCCGCATTCCAAACTAACCGTGTACCTGTCATACCTGTCACTGACGAACTATCGCTCTTATGAACAGGCCGAGCTTGAACTCAAGCCCGGCCCCAATATTCTGATTGGGGCCAACGGCGTCGGCAAAACTAACATTGCCGAAGCCATCAACTACCTGGCAGTACAACACTCCCACCGGGTCTCGAATGATCAGCCACTGGTACGCATCGGCCAAGAACAGGCGCTTGCCCGCGGACGGATCCATCGTGGAGAACAAGCCGTTTCCATCGAATATGAGATCAACCCCGGCAAATCCAACCGAGTAGCGATTAACCGTGGCGCACCACAGCCGGCCCGTCAGGCATACGGCATTTTCAAAGCCGTCATGTTTGCGCCCGAAGATATCGAGCTCATCAGTGGTCAACCAGATATTCGTCGTCGGTTTATGGATGATCTCATTGTCCAAATGCGCCCGGCACTCGGGCACGCGCGTCGGGATTTTGATCGCGTCCTGCGGCAACGCAATGCCCTGTTGAAATCTGGCCGCAAACCAGGGGCGTGGACAGATGAGCATGAAAGTACTTTGGCGGTGTGGAATGAGCATCTCTCGCGAGCAGCAGCGCGCCTGATCAACGGTCGACTGCATGCCCTTCGCCTGCTCGCCATCCCCACCTCGAAGGCCTATGCCGAACTGTCGAATGGTAATAAACCTGCCGGGTTCAGTTATCAGTCGACGGTCCCGTTGGCTACTGGCCAACATGCCGAAGTGCCTGATGAAGTCCAACTCTACGAAGCGATCCTGGCCGAGTTAGAAAGCTCGTATCGTGCCGAACGAGACCGCGGTATTACGCTGATTGGTCCGCATCGCGATGACCTGCTCATCACGCTGGGGCCGGCTCCAGCCAAAGGGTTTGCCTCGCACGGGGAGACCTGGTCACTGGCCTTAGCGCTGCGACTGGCCTCATATCGGGTGCTTGCCGAGGATGACCCGGATCTCAATGCCAAACCGGTCCTGATTTTGGATGATGTCTTCGCCGAACTCGATGCGGCCCGTCGCAGTCGACTGGCTGAGATGACTCGCGATGCGGAACAACTCATCATCACCGCTGCAGTGTCCGCCGATATCCCAGCAGAGCTTGAGGGTACTCATATCCCGGTGCACATGCGCGACGGCATCTCTTCCCCGGGTGAGCATCACCAGGATCTGGCGACGCTGAAACTTCTTGAAGCCAACCACTTTGAAGATGCAGAGGGGACACAACCAGCATCGGAGCATACCGACGATGACTGAAGAACACCCCGAAGCCGAAGAAGACCACATTGATGCTGCCGCTGCGGCCCTGCAACGCGTGCGCCAAGCCGCAGCAGAAGCCGGATACCGCCCGGGCATGGCCGGGCAGTTTCAACGCCGATCCAAAACCCCGCGACCGAAAACCCAGGAATATGTCCGCTCCGCCGGACCGCAGCCGTTAGGTGACGTGTTTTCGAAATTCATTGCACAGCGCGGGTGGAAAGAACCCGTTGCTGTCGGGTCAGTGCTGGCCGACTGGCCCTCGATCGTCGGACCGCAGATCGCAGAGAACGCGAAAGTCGAAAGTTTCGAGAACGCCAAGCTGGTGCTGCGTGCGTCGTCGACAGCGTGGGCGACGCAGTTACGACTGCTGACCCCGCAGCTGATGCATAAATTTGATGAGGTCTTGGGCCCCGGGGTGATTACCAAGCTCGAAATTAAGGGGCCGGCGGGTGGAAGTTACGGTCGTCGTAGCCGCCGTCGATGAATTCTTGCCGAGGGGCCCAAGGGCCTGTAGATCGATTTTCGTCGCGCGAGCTGATCCCGGGGGCATGTTGAGCCCTGCGATCTCACTGTATCGGGCTTTCTGGGCGTTCTGGGGCAAGTTTTAGCCCACAGCACCCGTCGATTTTGGGCGAAACGTCACAAAATGTCGTAGAATAGGGACGTTACAGACTTTTCTGATTTTGATCTGCACCGCTATAAGGAGCTAAACGGCCCGTGGCTGAAAACCTAACTGACAATACTGTAGCTATGGCTACCCAAGCGCAGTCTGAGCTGCAACGCGTAGAGCATTCCTATGAAGCAGGCGACATCACGGTCCTGGAGGGCCTCGAAGCCGTCCGGAAACGTCCCGGGATGTACATCGGCTCGACCGCAGAGCGCGGACTGCACCACCTCGTATGGGAGGTTGTAGATAACTCAGTCGATGAGGCACTGGCCGGGCACGCAGATACTATCCACGTCACCCTGCAAAAAGACGGTGGCGTGCGCGTCGAAGACAATGGCCGTGGTATCCCCGTCGATATGCACCCGACCGAAAACAAACCAACCGTCGAAGTTGTCATGACGGTGCTCCACGCCGGTGGGAAATTCGGTGGGGGAGGCTACGCGGTCTCCGGTGGGCTCCACGGTGTCGGGGTGTCAGTGGTCAACGCGCTATCCTCTCGGGTCGAAACCGAAATCCACCGCCAGGGCTACATCTGGACGATCTCGTTCAAGAACGGTGGCATGCTCGACGAGGCGCTGCAGCAAGGTGGCACCACCGAGAAGACCGGGACGATCATCACGTTCTACCCGGATCCAGAAATCTTTGACACGACCGTCTTCGACTACGAAACCCTGCGCGCCCGCTTCCAGCAGATGGCCTTCCTCAATAAAGGTCTGCGCATCACGCTGACCGATGAGCGCGAACAGGTCGTCGAAGCCTCCTCGGCCGATGAGATCGCCGGCGAAACCGAAAGCGAAACGCTCGCTGATGCCGAAGCGGAACTGCAGGTCGACGAGGACGGCGAACCCAGCGACGACTCCGAAGAACAGACGGTTCGTTTCGTCGATTACATGTACGAAAACGGGCTGCTCGACTATGTCACGCACCTGAACAAAACCAAGCGCGCTGAGCTCATCCACGATGACGTCATCGCCTTCGAAAAAGAAGATATTGATCAGGGTATGTCCATCGAGGTGGCCATGCAGTGGACCACCGCGTACTCCGAGTCGGTGCACACCTACGCTAATACGATCAACACCCATGAGGGTGGGACCCACGAAGAAGGCTTCCGCGGATCACTAACCTCGCTGGTCAACCGGTACGCCCGTGAAAAGCAGATTCTGCGTGACAAGGATGAAAACCTCACCGGTGACGATATCCGCGAAGGTTTGACGGCTGTGATTTCGGTCAAAATTGCTGAACCGCAGTTCGAGGGCCAGACCAAGACCAAGCTCGGCAACTCCGAGGTCCGCGGGTACGTCTACTCGGCGATGACCGAACAGCTCGGCGACTGGCTCGAAGCACACCCCGGCCCCGCACGTGACATTATCCGCAAAGCGCAGCAGGCCGCCCACGCCCGGATGGCTGCGCGTAAGGCTCGGGAGAATGCCCGCCGGAAGTCACCGCTTGAATCCTTCGGGATGCCCGGCAAACTCTCCGATTGCTCCTCCAAAGACCCGTCCGAATCCGAAATCTACATCGTTGAAGGTGACTCGGCCGGCGGTTCAGCGAAACAGGGCCGTGACCCACGCACCCAGGCCATCCTGCCGCTGCGCGGAAAGATCCTCAACGTCGAGCGCGCCCGCCTCGACCGCGCCCTGGGCAACGCCGAAGTCCAAGCGATGATCACCGCATTTGGTACCGGTATCGGGGAAGAATTCGACATCACCAAGGCCCGCTACCACAAGATCGTGCTCATGGCCGACGCCGACGTCGACGGTCAGCACATCACCACGCTGCTGCTGACCCTGCTGTTCCGCTACATGCGCCCGCTGATCGAACACGGCTACGTCTACCTGGCCCAGCCACCGCTGTACAAGATCAAGTGGTCCAACCATCAAGACGAACACGTCTTTACCGATGAAGAGCGCGACGAAGCCCTGGCCCGCGGTGAAGCAAAAGGCTGGCGCCTACCCAAAGACAACGCGATCCAGCGCTACAAGGGTCTGGGCGAGATGAACTACCAGGAACTGTGGGAAACCACCATGGACCCAGAAAACCGGACCCTGTTGCAGGTCACCATGGACGACGCGGCAGCCGCCGACCAGGTCTTCTCCATGCTGATGGGCGAAGACGTCGAATCCCGACGCAACTTCATCCAGGAAAACGCCAAAGACGTGCGCTTCCTCGACATCTAAGCCCGCCACCCGCTGCAACCCACAAACTTTTGACGAAAAACGACCGGAGAGATGACTAGCCGTGAGTGACGAGCAAACCCCAACCACCGACCAGCCAGAACGGTCCGGCGTCGACCAAATTGACCTCCAGACCGAGATGAAACGGTCCTACCTCGATTACGCGATGGCCGTGATCGTGGGACGCGCCCTACCCGATGTGCGCGACGGCCTGAAACCCGTCCACCGCCGCGTGCTGTACGCAATGTACGACGGCGGCTACCGCCCAGAACGCGCCTTCAACAAGTCCGCGCGCGTGGTCGGCGACGTCATGGGCAACTACCACCCACACGGCGACTCGGCCATCTACGACACCCTGGTACGCCTGGTCCAAGACTGGGTCATGCGCTATCCGCTGGCCCTGGGCCAGGGGAACTTCGGTTCACCCGGTAATGACGGGGCCGCTGCCCAGCGGTATACCGAGACCAAGATGGCGCCGCTGGCCATGGAAATGGTCCGCGACATCGACGAAGATACCGTCGACTTCCAGGACAACTATGACGGCAAGCAACAAGAGCCCACCGTGCTGCCGGCCCGCTACCCGAACCTGCTGGTCAACGGGTCCACCGGTATCGCGGTCGGGATGGCGACCCAGATCCCACCGCATAACCTGCGCGAAGTCGCCGACGGTGTCCAGTGGTATCTCGACAACCCCGACGCCAGTCGCGAAGAACTGCTTGAGGCCCTGCTGAAACGCATCAAGGGCCCAGACTTCCCATCGGGTGCGACCATCCTCGGTCACGCCGGCATCGAACAGGCCTACCGGACCGGGCGCGGTTCAATCACCATGCGCGCGGTCGTCAACGTCGAAGAGATTCAGGGCCGCACCTGCTTGGTTATCACCGAGCTGCCCTACATGGCCAACCCAGATAACCTCGCCCGCCGCATCGCCGAGCTGATCAACGAGGGCAAACTGTCCGGCATCGCCGACGTCCGTGACGAAACCTCCGGCCGCACCGGCCAGCGCCTGATCATCATCCTCAAGCGCGACGCCGTGCCAAAGGTCGTGCTGAACAACCTGTATAAGCACACCGCCCTGCAAGAAAACTTCTCAGCCAACATGCTGGCGCTGGTCGACGGTGTCCCACGCACCCTGTCGCTCGATGGGTTTGTGCACTACTGGGTCAAACACCAGGTCGAAGTCATCGTCCGCCGGACCGCGTACCGCAAACGCAAGGCCGAAGAGCGCGCGCACATTCTCCAGGGCCTGCTCAAAGCCCTGGACATGCTCGATGAGGTCATCTCGACCATTCGTGCCTCGGCCTCGGCCGATGTGGCCCGCGAAGAGCTCAAGTCCCTGCTGACCATCGACGACGAACAAGCCCGTGCAATCCTGCTGATGCAGCTGCGCCAGCTGGCAGCCCTGGAACGGCAGAACATCCAGGACGAATACGACGAACTGCAAGCTAAGATCGCCGAATACATCGAGATCCTCGAATCGCCGATCCGCCAGCGCGAAGTCATCTCCGAAGAACTCGCCGGCATCGTCGAACGTCATGGCGATGAGCGCCGCACCGAGATCCTCTACGGCTACGACGGTGATATGTCGATCGAAGACCTCATCCCGGAAGAAGAAGTCGTCGTCACCATCACCACCTCCGGCTACGTCAAACGCACCAAGGTTGATAGCTACCGCGCCCAAAACCGCGGCGGCAAAGGCGTCCGTGGTGCCGTACTCAAGGGTGAAGACGAAATCGAACACTTCTTCACCACCTCGACCCACAACTGGTTGCTATTCTTCACGAACTTCGGTCGCGTCTACCGGCTCAAAGGCTACGAACTGCCAGATGCTGGACGTGACGCACGCGGACAGCACATCGCCAACGTGGTCGCATTCCAACCCGAGGAACGCATCGCCCAGGTTCTGACCCTGGACACATACGAGGACGCCCCATACCTGGTATTGGCCACCAAATCGGGCATGGTCAAAAAGACCCGCCTGGAAGACTACGACAGCCCACGCCAGGCCGGCTTGATCGCGATCAACCTCAACGATGACGATGAGGTAGTCGCGGCCAAGCTCATCGATAACACCGATGACCTGATCCTGGTCTCCCGAAAGGGCCAGTCACTGCGCTTCACCGCGACAGACGAAGCACTGCGCCCGATGGGTCGTGCAACCGCCGGCGTCCGTGGCATGAAGTTCCGCGAGGACGACGAGCTACTCACCATGGGCGTGATCGAAGAGGACTCTTATGTCTTCACGATCACCGACGGTGGTTTCGCGAAGCGTACGTCCGTCGATGAGTACCGCACCCAAAACCGCGGTGGCTTCGGCATTAAGGTCGCGAACCTCCCGGAAGCACGCGGTGAACTGGTCGGCGGCGAAGTCGTCAAAGACGACTCCGAAGTATTAGTCATCATGGAATCCGGTAACGTCGTACGTTCAGCAGTGGAACAAGTCCCAATTCGGGGCCGTGACACCATGGGCGTCATCTTTGCCTCACCGGGCAAAAACGACCGCATCGTTGGGGCCACACTGAACTACGAAATCGATGACCTCGAAGACGACGCCGATGAAGGCGACGAAGTCGAGGACCACGAATCAACAGATGAATCCACCGTCCAAGATCAGGTATCCTCGGATACTGACCGAAATGACGAAGGAGAATAGTTTGAGTAAGACTCAAGCCGCCAAACCCGCAAAGGGTGGAAGCAAGCCGGCTGGCAAAGGCAAGCCGGGTGCTGGAAAAGGCCTCGTCCGTCCAGCACCAAAAGCCAAAGCACGCCGCGCAAAACTCGTCATCGCCAAGATTGATGCCTGGTCAGTCTTCAAGATTTCCTTCCTGCTCTCTGTAGGGCTCGGGATCGTCACCGTGGTCGCAGGGATTTTCCTGTGGACCACCATGGACCTCACCGGGATCTTCGACGATATCAACGCACTGCTGGGCACCATCCTCGGTACCGAAGGCGGCGGAACGCAGATCCAAGAGCTCTTTACGCTCGGACAGGTTGCGTCGATGACCACCATCATCGCAGTACTGAACGTTGTGTTAATCACCATCGCAGCATCCCTTGCAGCGCTGTTATACAACGTTTGTGCTTCACTTGTCGGCGGTATCGGTCTTACTCTCACAGACGACTAAAAAACCTACCTTTCCGATTTTGCTTTTTCGAAATTCGGGTGTAAGGTAGTATTTCGGTTCGGGTCACCGATCTGTTCCGAAATCAGGGCGTATAGCTCAGGCGGTTAGAGCGCATCGCTGATAACGATGAGGTCCCAAGTTCAAGTCTTGGTACGCCCACTACACCTACAAGGAGTGGACATGAAAAAAGTTCTTCTAGGACTTGCCATGATCGCTGCTGCAGGTGTAACTTATAAGATCGTTGCTGACCGTAAAGAAGCTCAAGACATTTGGGCATCAGCAACAGATATAATCGAATAAGTCCTCGGGGGCATGGCGCAATTGGTAGCGCATCTGCTTTGCAAGCAGAGGGTTAGGGGTTCGAGTCCCCTTGCCTCCACTCTAAATTCAGTATAGAAAAGATGTCCCAGTTATTGACTGGGACATTTTTTCTTTGAAATTCTGTAGACGATGCCGCATTGTCCCATAAACACAATCGTGTGAGTCAGGGATGGAAATGAGTGGATTCGAAGCTCCTCTTGTCGCAGCCGGATCGCGCCTTCTCGGGACATTGGCAGCGGAAGCAATACGAAGACTTACACGAAACTGGTCTTTCCGTTGGTCTGTGTGGTTGAGGGTACGGAAAAGGATTCCGGTTAAATTCTCTGGTAGAGCGTATCGACGATGGCTTAAGAATCTAACAATCGAAGTACTTCAGACTCCGGCGGAAGAAGCTTGTAGCTCCTTAGCGAAGCAGCTCGATGAACTCCTAATCACGCACGGAAAAGGTTGGGATGAGAATAATGAGCATCTTTCCCATGCCCTGCGTTTGGTAGAGGTGACTTTTCCTGCAATTGTAGGTGCACTGGGCGACCGGGAAAGAGCTGAGCTAAGTGAAGCTTGGGCACAGCAACGAAGCTTGAGGACAAGGCAGTTGCTTCTTGAGATTGCAGGCCCAGACGCGTCTCTAAGTCGAAGTGATTACGCCCGGATTCTGTACTATCGCTCGAAAGCGCGTCGGGCCGTCCGGTTGCAAGCGTTTGACCTAGATGAACATGCTCTAGGCTCATTCTTTCAAAGCATTCAGGTGCCGGATGTACCTGAGAGCTCAGTGAAAGTCCTTGTTGGAGATTTCGGCTCTGGCAAGTCAGAATGTGCAGAAATTTGGCATCGCCAGGAGATTAGATCATATTCTGATGACAATGGTGCTTTTCCCATCTGGTTACACGCATCTCATTTACGTGCTCGTACCATTGAAGAAGCCATGGAAATGCAATGTGGTTCCTTGTGGCGCGAAGGATCTGGCGCTTCTATAGTTGTAGACGGTTTGGATGAGACCGATCCTGCACTGGCCTACCAGATTTTAGATGAGACACGAATTCTAGTAAGAACATACCCCCACTTACGGGTACTTATGACGGCACGTTCCGGTCTTTTTCCTGAAAAATCAATCGCAGCAGAAGTAGTACGAATGCCACTTCTATCTCCAGAAACTGCGTTAGATTTGCTACAGGAACTAGGCGGTGCTCGAATGAGCATAAGAAGCTGGTCCCCAAGTTTGAAGGCTTCGGTTAGGCGACCCTTTTTCGCTCTCTCGGCTGGAAAGGCGTTAGCGGAAGATATGGCTGTCCCAAATGAGATGGCGCTCATACAACGTATTGTGGAGGAAAGTTTAGCACAAGGTATTGAACGGCAATCCGTAACCTCAGACAAGATTTTCACGGTTTTGCGGAAACTCTCAGTAGCGCTTACCACGAGTGATGAGTCCACGCTGTCGTTTAGCGAGCAACAAATTGCTCATTTGAGTCGTCTTACTACAGAAACTCTTGAGGGACAGATACGCTTTTCTTTGCCCATATTTGAGCAGTGGTTTGCTGCTCAGTCACTTTTGGAAGAAGGGTTAGCAGAACAGATCCTCGCAGATTCGAGTATTTTTATGCGCTGGCGTTGGGTCATGCCTCTCGCCGTTCGATGTGCGCCTTCACCTCAAGCGGTAGACGAGCTGTTATCGACCTGGTCCGCCCAAAATCCTGGTGTAGTTTCGTGGATTTTAAAAACAGCTTTTGGATCGAATCACGATTGGCGGAAGAAAGGGGACCAGCGGCTCAATCCGATAACTACAGGGGAACGCTTCTTGCGTGTTTATCGCACCTGGAATAAAAGTTTTGGAAAAATGTCTACTAGGCTAGCGCTCCCCGCGATGGAACAACCTATAAGTTTAGGAATCGCTCTCTCAGAGCATTCAGTCAGATTCGAATTTAGGTCTTCTGAATCTGCACACGATCACGTATACGAGATAGTATCCAGAGCTCACCATGGCCACTCTGTAGGTGACCCTCTCATAGTGATTCGGGGCAGTCTTGCAGATGGAGACGCTTGGCCATGGATAATGCTGTGGCGGATGATGGCCAAGCAGGTTGAGACTCTTCTATTGCATAGTCCCTACTTGGGAGCTGATGATGGGGTGTGGATAGAAGAACATCGATATGATTTAGCAGATCGATTAGTGGATGAGCCGCCGCTATTGATGTTTGGAAGAAGGCTGCCTGCGGACAAAGCTAGGCTTCAGGCGCAGGAGGTGTTAAAAGAGCTAGAAGATGCTCAAGCAGACTCCATCATTATTAATCGTTCAAGACCATACGCGCAGTTTGAAATTTCAGAATTCATTGGGTGGTTAGATCAGCAGGCGTCTGGATACATTACATCGGGCCTTCCTGGTTATGCAGGCCACGCCTCATTGGGTGCATACCTCTTTAAATTCGAATCTAAAAAGCAGTTCATGGAATTTGAAGTCTTAATTTTCGAACGTGCTTGCCTCGCTTATGAAGAAGCCATTAACCACACCTTCAACTCCTTAGGGTGGTCTTTGTCTAGCTCCGTGCTCGTACCGTTCGGAGTAGTTTTAGAGGTGGAGTTTGAGCCGGAAAGGGCGATTACTAACCGGCCTTTCATCAAAGTCGCTAGAGTCCCCATGGCGCTACTTGCCGATTTTGCGCCTGAGAACGCTGATTCTTTATGGTCTCCGTCAGGGCGTGCTGTAATGATTGAACGTCATGGGAGCTCGGAGGGGCTAGATTATTCCCAGATAGTGCAGGCCATACGTTCCCGGCTCATGAGTGAGAACAGGGAGCCTATTGGAAGCTTAAGTTGGTCAAGCAGCGTCGCAGAGGAGATGGATAAGCGGCGGCCCGCCTCGCATATCGCTATTGGGTGGCTCTGGGAGGATTTTGAAGAGTTGGGTCTCGTGCGTAGGGGGCGTTCACTCTTGCGTTAATAATTTTATCTGTATTTGCAAGTATGGCATATGAGGAGCATGGTCCTTGCTGCCGTGATAGCCCGAAGGCATCAGGCGGGTTGGCAGGATTGCCCGGATGCCAATGGGGTCAAGTTGCACGCCGTCGATTGTCAGCATGTCAGGGGAGCGGCCGAATATGCGGCCATGGTGGCAGGTATGGGTTTCGCCGGCTGACGCAGTATGTGGAACATGTGGGGACCTGAGTTAGCTTCACCATTGGAAGTTGCGCATTTCGTGGCCGCAAGCGATGTGTGGGGTGCGCGCGGCGGTGGTGAGATTGAGGCTTGGCAACGGCTTGCTGTCGTGCGTTTGATGAACGCTACGGCTGAGGATGCTCTACGCAAGGGTGAGGGGCAGCCGAGTGTAGATTCTGTGGTGGCAGAGGCTCTTATGAAGGAGCTGCCTGGCGAGGAGGGCTACGACGCGTACCGGCTGTTTCTGGAGACGCCTTACGGGTTCATGCCACATGGTCTAGACGAGGCAGCTGAAGCAAGGGCCATTACGCTAGCGCGGGAGCAAATGGAGATCGTTCGCGCTATCCTACCGGAGTCGATTGCACCGGATGAGCTTCCGATCGACGCCACTCGTGAGCAGGTCCGTGAACGCTATAAAATACTCAGTGAACTTGTTCTAGATCGCTGCCTCGATAAGTGCCTTTTTGGACTCCATAGCTGGGATTGACTATTCGTCCCTTCCAATATCAGGCTAAGCGTCTTGGTATGCTTAGGCCCTCACAAAGCGGAGATTATAGGACGATGTAACAGCCCAAATTTCTCGATATTATGAAATGTTGTAATAGCCTCTCTTTCCGTGTCTGTGAATACTCACCAGTATCCGAGAGTGATCATCTAAGAAATCCAGGATGCCCACCCGGGTTGCATTCGTTAAAATCAGTAGGTGATATCGGCTTTCCGTCACCCATTGGGTATCGCTGCTTGGAATCTCGGGTACGACGATTTGAGGCGGTCCTTCGGTTGTGGAACCACTAGCCCGGGTGATGCGCTGGATTGTGGCAGTACCGTCTCGGTACCACCGGTCCGATAGACTGAACGAGCTGATGGCCCCATCGCCGGGAGGCGCCAAACTTTGTGGCGGATTGGGCTATCTTCGGGCCTTGATTCACTGGGCTACATTCGTGATGATGATATCGTGCGGATTGCCTCGACGGACCGGCTCGGCCGCGATACGCGCGACTTATACGACATCGTCGCGGAAATCACCGACAAGGGCGCAGCCGCCGAGTTTGACAACGAGAATATCACCGTAGATAAAAACGGGGCGTCTCCGATGGACTCTTTCATGCAGGGGATTCTTGCTGCCTTCGCGGACTTTGAACGCCGACGCATCAAAGAACGCCAAGCTGAGGGGATCGCTCTTGCTAAAGCCAAAGGCAAATACGCTCAACAGCTGGCACTCAGTGACGACGACATAGAACAGGTCAAAGCGTTGGTAGAACTGGGGCATCCCAAAACGGCGATCGTCAGACAGTTTCAAGTATCCAGGTAGACAATTTACAATGCGCTAAAACGATCATAGGAGAGTGCAGTAGTGAAGTTTTATCACGGGGGCGTAGCGGGTTTGTCAGTAGGGGACCTGATTGTTCCGCGTCAAGATCATCCGGTGTGGCGTACCCGGTCTGTCAAGTACAACGGGAAAATCGCAGATAGTTTTGGCGACAACGGCAAGACAGTCTCGTTAACTAAGGATTTAGAGATTGCCCGAGCTTATGCCGGAGAGTATGTGCATTATGACGATACTAGAAAGCCGGGACAAGTCTACGAGGTGGAGCCGCTGCGTAGACCCTATGCTGATCTTGATTTTCCTACATCATTTCCTGAAATTGCGCGGTGCAACCATGGGGCAGAGATTGTCGCAGTTCTTGACGTTGTAGAGATTGCGCAAAACCCGAGAGTAAAAACTAAAGCACTGGCCACGCATATGTTTATGACGAATCTGGTCCCTGTTTATGATGAGCAAGGCTACATTAATTACACCCCAGCACTAGCAAAGAAAGGTTATACGCGGGACGATCTGAGGAGTCTAGGACCGTGGATGCCCTTCGACGAGATTGATAAGGGTGTGCCTATGAACCAGATCAAGGTTTATGACCCGTTGTAAATGGTGTAACGACTCGAGGCATCTTAAAGGCCGATGTTTTACTCCGGCCCTTGTGGTTCATGATGTCGTCCTACGTTTTGTAAGATTAGTCCGCGTATCCTCTCGAAGATCTTTATTTGATTCTAAGCCGGTGATTGGTTCTATCTAGACCATGAGGCCGATCCTGCCCGCGCTCTATATCGTGCTGCGCCGGTGCTTTACAGAGAGCGCTAAAATCAGAGCGGTAAAAAATACCGCATTTATACCGAAAAAATACTGTCTTGGCTTTGACGGAAGAATGCTGTTTTGTGACCTGGTGTGAGGTCAGACTGTAAGCATTTTCGGGAGCTGAGGTGAAGGTGATGAGTCAGATTTGGTGGGTTAACCAAAAGGTAAAAATTGATGGTCGGGTAGCCAATGAAGTGGTCTGGTCCCCTACGGCCGAGCAAGAGTCTTGGCATTGGGCGACCATGTGGGAAGTAGAGCCCGGGGACATCATCGTGCACTATGCCGACCAACACATTGTGGCTGTCAGCGAGGCCAACAACGTTGCAATCCCATCTGCCAATCCCTTCGCCCAGGAAGGCGACGACGGATGGAGCCAGGAAGGCAAACGTGTCGATGTCTCACTACGGTGGCTGGAAGTCCCTATTGCCAAGACCGATCTTCCTCTTGATGTGCGAAAAGAAGCCTCGAAAAACAGAGGTCCCTTTCAAATTGATGGCACTCGGGTTAAACAGGGGTATTTTTTCCGGTCTCTCAGCTGCTCTGGGATGCTCTAAAGGAAGCCGCAGGTATCGGAGACCTTCAGAGCATCGCAACCGATGCAGAGCTTGCATTTGAAATCCGCGGGGCCACTGATATTGAATGTTTGGTGTTGGCCCGGCGTGAGCAATATCAACTGCGGAAATACTTACTTCAAAACCGGGAACCTCGTTGCGGGATCTGTGGACGAGAGATGCCTGCGCGTTATCTGCAAGCGGCACACATCAAAAAAAGATCAGAGGCCACAGAAAGCGAACGCAAAGACTTTGAGAACATCGTGATGTGGGCATGCACTTTGGGGTGTGATCAAGCTTTTGAATGTGGAGACATCTTCATCACATCGGACGGCACCATTGCATTATCGTCATCAGACCCAGTCTTCCTGAATCAAGTCTTCGGTCACTTAGAAGGACAGAAAGCTCCGGCCTTCAACCCTGAGAACGCTCACTACTTCGCTGCACGAAGCAGCATCCTTTCTTAGCCCTAGAGAACTGGTTCTATAAAGAAGTCACTAATGGGGATCATTTCCTCTAGGCCACAGAAAGAACATTCAAGAAATCCATATTCGTCTTGCAGCATCCATTTTGGGCCTAGTATGACCCAGGTTAGGCCGCAAGGCATGCAACCATACTGGCGAACATCATAGGACTGTTTCTTGCCGTTCAGAGCGAAGGGGTGGAGGTTCGTGGGGTCCGCTAGCAGTAGTGGCATTTGTCCTGCTTCTGCCCTGACCGCGTCTTCTATAAAAATGGGGAGTGATTCAATGACCCCGGAACATTGGAATGGTACTTTTTGGCCGAGCGACCCTTCGACAAAGCCGGGGTACAAAAGCCATTTTGAGTCTTCATCTGTTTCATGTCCCTCAGGGATGTTTAAATATTCCATATTTCCTTTGCAGGTGCTGGTGGGCAGAGCTTTTATCTTAGCTGTTCTGCCTAGTTATACACCGCTTCGGATAGAAAACCATCGAGGGTAGGGTGCTCGCTTTCCTGGTGTCCCAGCCACCTATAGGGGACTTTATACCTTCCAACGCACCGCCTCGGCTTACATACTGGGCATTATGAGAGAGATGACAGGGAAAGAGAAGCGAGAGCAACGACGCATCCAGTGTCAAGATTGGAAAGACATGGAAACCTGGTTCTTGGAAACAAGTCATGCAGGACTACGAAGAAAGCCTGACTAAGAGAGAAAAGCCGTATGAGTATAAAACCGTGCGTCGCAATAAGGGCACCCAAAAACTGTTGGAGAAGGATAGGGAGTTAGGTGACTCTTCAGGTAAAGAAAGCCTGTGGTCCGGCAGTCATAAAGCGATCGCCATGATCTTCCCAAGGGCGTCAGCGTTACCGATCTCATTGGTTGTGCTATAGATATACAACTCGTCGAGTCCACGGTGACTGATCCTTCAGGGGCAAAGACGCAAATTATTCAAAAGGCGGCTTGCTGAAGTTAAATGGAAACCGTGGTTGAACCGATACGTTTTGGAAGCGGTGCAGGATTTGCGGCCGGTGCGACAAGTGGTGCAACGCAGCGTCGACTGCGCAAAATGAGTGCGCACCCAGAAGAGCCGCGCGTCTTCTCGCAGGCCAAGATCCTGATCTTCACCGGGTTGCCCTTGAGCCTCATCGCGACAGTGATCATGCCGACGTTTATTCACGACTACGTGACCGGCGTCAGCGATGATATTTTCTCGATTATCGTCCCTGGGTTCATAACTGCGATGAGTTATATATTGCTACTCCATGGGCTGTTCCGCCGCTTTGAGGTAGACCGGGATAAAGTCTGGACACGATTTGGCAAGCTGTTCTACCGCCAGATTCGGTTCGAAGAAATCGATCGATTCGACGTCGGTGTCCAGCGGTATAAGCTCTACGGGGGGAAGACCAAAGTCAACATTGACTACAACCGTTTCGATTACTCGCTGGTCTATATTCGGTTGCTCGAAGAGCTCCAGTACCGGCGATTCAAGCTCCAGAACATTGACGTGAATGATCCACACTGGGAAGAGACCGCCCAAATTCATCGGAATATGTTCGCCTCCGATGTGTATGACAACCATCGAAACTTTTATGATGCACACCCTGACGAGTTAGCCCGACTCAATACTCTCGTGCAGGGTCCGAGTTCGTACCCTAACTAATCGACTTTCAGTGTGTTCGAAGCTCACCATTCGGTGGACACTCCCAGGGCTATATCAATCTGGTTACCGACCTAGTGGTAGTAGTTGGAGAATGGTTCTTGGTGGCTACTAATGAGAAATAGGAGCACGGTGACACAAGATAACAGTGCGTCATTTACCGCACGTGGGATGCCTACACATCAACAACTCGTGAGACCAGTCCTTCAAGCTGTGTCCGAGTTAGGAGGCTCTGCTAAGTCTCGAGAAATCATCGACCACGTGGTCGAGAATTATCCAGATGTAGAACGTCTACTCGAGATGGTTTATCCAAAGAACCCAGAGAATACGGTGTTTCTGCATCGGACAGCTTTCGGGCGTTCATTAGCAAAGCGTATTGGTGCCCTCGACCAACCTTCTCGAGGCATGTATTTGCTGACTCAACTCGGGAAAGAACTTCTCAACTTACCTGAGCACCAGGCCTTAGAGAGAGTTCATAATCTTCAACGAGAAGAAGACAGGAAGCGTCGACAAAATAAGGCAGAAGATCCCCGCCACCTCCAGGATTCTGATGAGTATACAGACGAAACAGACTCTCAGGTCCTTGAGGAGTCGGACGCCGACGAAAATGATCCGGGAACTGAGTGGAAATCTCGCCTGCTGAAACGCCTCCACCAACTGTCACCAGATGGATTCGAAAAGTTCGTACTGTATCTATTACGCCGTTATGGTCTCGAACTTACCCATGTCGGGGGCAGCGCAGACGAAGGCATCGACGGGATCGGTACTGCTCCACTGAGTCCTGTCTTATCTTCACGGGTGGCAGTTCAGGTCAAACGATATGAACCCGCAGGTAAACCCATAGGTCGTGAAACCGTTGCATTATTTCAACGCGATGCTCAAACCAAAGGAGCAGAACGAGCGATCCTCGTGACACTCAGCAGATTTACCGGTCCTGCAAAAAACGCGGCAACCTCGTCAACACCAACAGTAGATTTGATCAGCGGCGATCGGCTTGCCGAACTGATCCGCGATGACGGCGGTTCAGGGGTCAGTCTGCAGCCAACGGTAGACGAGAAATGGTTTGACCAATTCGACTAAGGGGTAGCTAGCGCGGATAGACTGGCGAGTCTTCGCTGAAAGTGTCGTTTCGGATTAGCCAGACTTTCGCCATGATCTCGCGGCCCAGGACCGCTCCAATACCAGCGTCACGAGAAATCCGTGTGTCTTGAGTGGCCGGATAGGGAATATTACCGGTTGGATAGTCAACTAGCATTTCATTCGAGCTCATCCGACACCTTTTCCTAGAGCGGAGGCCCTAACGGTGAAGGTGACCTGTGTTGTTCTAGAGCTATCGACTCTAGAGTGAACACATGACGACTTCTACGAGTACCCAGATTCACCTTGCCAACCGTCCAACCGGTGTGCCGACGCCCGATAATTTTGCTACTGTCCGGGCAGAGTTGCCGGCGCTCGCAGATGCTGAAGTGCGCGTGCAGAATGCCTTCATCTCGGTTGACCCGTATATGCGCGGTCGGATGAGTGCCGCAAAGAATTATGTGGCACCCTACTCGGTGGATGAAGTGATGAGTGGTGCGGCCGTGGGCCACGTCGTCGAGTCACGCTCGCCGGATCTTCCTGAGGGTACGGTGGTGTTGCATCAGATGGGATGGCGCGATATTGCACAAGGCCCGGCTACAGCTTTTCGTCGGGTCGATCCGCCCTCAGAAGATATGCCACTTTCCCTCTATCTCGGGCTACTGGGCATGCCCGGACTGACCGCCTATGTCGGGTTGACCCGGATCGCAGAGCTGCAGGTAGGGGAGAGCGTTTTTGTCTCCGGTGCAGCCGGCGCGGTGGGCACTGCTGTCGGTCAGTTCGCGCGCTTGCTTGGCGCCACGAAAGTGTTTGGCTCTGCCGGGGGTCCTGAGAAGTGCGAACTGATCACGCAAAAGTATGGTTTCGATCAGGCATTCGATTACAAGCAGGAACCGATTCGAGACCAAGTCAACCGGGTGATTGGCGACGATGGACTCGACGTATATTTTGATAATGTCGGTGGCGACCACCTCGAAGCTGCGCTCGATGTGCTTGCACCTTTTGGCAGGGTCGCAGTCTGTGGGGCCATCGGACAGTACAATGCCACTGAGCCTAAGCCGGGCCCCGATAACATGACGAATATTCTCCGTCAGAAACTTCGAGTCCAGGGCTTCATTGTGTCTGACCATGCTCGAGAAGCCAACCAAGAATTCCAGCAAGTGGTGGGCCAATGGTTTGCGGATGACAAGCTCGTGTACGACGAGACTGTCGTCGACGGCATCGAGAACAGCGTCGACGCGTTCCTTGGAATGCTGCGCGGCGAGAACTCCGGCAAGATGGTCGTCAAAATTTGATGACGACCTCGAGACTGTAGGTAAGCACCCTCCTGCTCAGGACTACTCCTCGGTGATCTCCGGGGCGGGGCGGTAGGAGTGAATCTTGAGTTCTTTGGCGTACCGGATACCACCGTCGAGATCGATAGCCGACTCATGTACGCGCACCTCATAAGGTGTTTGGTCGAAGGTGCTGGCTAGTTCGTCGGCGTTGTCTTCGGTGAGCCCGTCGGTGTAGACCAGGGTTGGGCAGTCTTCGGAGACGATGACGATTCGCCACGGGTGCTCGGCGTCGTTGCTGTGTTCTGCGGTGGCGTCGGTGACTTGGCAGGTTGCCCAGCGCAGATCGGTGGGATTGCCGGCGCCCATTGAGACGAAACCCAGCGGGAGCAGCGCCATATTCCATAGGATCAGCACGACGAAAACTACTAGGAGGACGTATTGCCCGAAAGTTTTGGGCGCTCGCGATGTGGGCGGGGGCTGGGCGTGGCTCACGGTGCGCCTCCTTTGCGGTGGTGGTAGCTCGTGTTGATTATAGGCTGGGCGTCGTCGTCGTCGGTAACGAACGCTGCGGGGGTGCTGCACTGATTAGTATCGAAGAATGCAATGGCGCGAACTTGATGGCTATGACTGGTGTCTAATCGAAACACCGGAGACCGGACCGTACCTGAGCCTGACCCTAGGGTACGGGTTGATGCACGAACCGATTGAGCAATTCGGCACGCTCCAGTTGGCCGCAGGAATGCTCCAGGCGGAGTTGTCCCGACCGATTGAAATCACGCCCGGACGGGTGTCGGTCCCTGAGGCCTCGGTTGGAGTGGACTCCGACATCACGGTGATCGCGATCCGCGGCGATGTCGCGACGCTACATGCGGCGTGGCTGCGCTTGGCTGACATATTTGCTGGCCGTCAGCCGCTGGATGCTGCCCCGCTAGTCGAGGTGACCATTTCTGCGGCACCTCGCGACGTGACCAGTCGCTTCGGGCTGACCTCCGTGACGTTTGCTGCCAGCAAGGAACTGGAAGTTGAAGCCCACCGTGATCCGCGGTCACTACTGCACTACCTTAATCCGGCCGCGGGTAACGTACGTTCGGTCATGTGCGCCAATACCGAAGCGTTGATGATCAGTGTTTTCGCGCCACCAGTTACACGCCCAGTTGGAGCCGAACCATCCCGGTATCGGGCCGAAGCTCGACCCGGTGCAATGCAATTTCGTGCCGGCTACCCACTGATTTCCGCGGTTGTCCCTAGCTCGGACGATGGAGCCGCCGCGGTGCGGATACTGGCTCAACAGCTAGTACAGCACATCCGGGATGTGACCCGGCGAGATCTCTCGCTGTCGGTCTCCATGGTAAGCTTCGGCCCTGAGACGCTGGCGACGATCATGACCCATGAGGTAATCCTTCACGGTGCGCAGCGCTCGCAGATCCAAGCACACCTGGTGTCGAAGCCCATCCCAGATCACTACATCACCGAAGCCGCCGAGGCTGAGGTGCGCGACCTCCATCTGACACGCGCTCTGGCCAACCGCGTCCACGGGCTAGAGAGCCAATTCGCCAGCGCGGCTGGCACGCAGCAGGCCCTGGCACAGGCTCGCGCCACGATGCGGTTCTACACCGACCCGCAATCACAACCGCCGCTCGGTTACGGTCCGATTGCAGATGAATTGCCGACGCACGAGGGACCGCGGTTCAAAATGAAGGCCGGTCATGACCACCTGATTGTCGGCGGCGATGTGATTGAGCGGCGTCGAACCGGGTCCAGAGGTGTTGAACCCGAGTACGACCGCGTGGACATGCAAAACTTGATCTTGGTGATCGATGATCCACAGGACTGCGTGGTGCTCATCGATGCCGAGTATCGCATCGTCGAGGTCATCTTCGATACCTACCGCAAAGAGCCCGAGCTTCGTGAGCTGATTGCCCAGCGTACCGTTGGCGTTCCGCGGATTACGGCGCGCAATGCCGCGTATGCCGAACCGGCGCGCCAGCGAGTGCGCAACACACAGATGGCGGTATTGGGAGCCATTTTGATTCCGGTGGCCATCATTGGGTTAGCATTATTCATGTCGTGGATGGACGACTTCCGCAGTGTTGGTGAACCCGCACCGGAACATGTGAACCCACCCGGGACCGAACCTCCGAGAGAACCGACCGCGGTCGAGCTCACGGTGGGGGAGACGGCGACCCTGCCGAATTGGTCGCGCGTGACCGTCAACAGTGTTACCGAAACTACTCCGAGCGAGGAAGACCAATTTGCGAGCTCTGGGCAGCACTATGTCGTTGAGGTTGAGTATTGCGCCGCAGAAGAGGACGATTCGGTCGATCCGGAACACTTCCGGATGCTCCACGGTGACCCAGCGCAGTTAGCTCATGTACACGAGGCGGTCGAGGATCCACTTGAGGCCCGAGAGTTGACAGTTGGTCAGTGCGCGACCGGCAACGTCGGGTTCTACACGATTGATGACGAACCATCGGACCTCAAGGTTGACTTCCGTCCCGGCGATCTCGGCAGTCTGACCTGGGCCGTTGAGAACAACGAGTAGGTACGCCCCATGGCACGTCGACGACGAAAGAAGCTCTCGAACCGGCAAGCTACCTTCGTCACCCTGCTCTTCTTTCTCGGATCCGCGCTAGGTGGCACCTGGCTCTTCTCGGAAGGTATCCGGGATGCGCAGGATATGGCCTGGGTGCAATGTGAGGTCGTCGACGCCAAGCCCCAGCGTGGGGGCCGGTACGCCTCGGTGCCTTGGTACGTCGTGGTGCATACTTCCGATTGCGGCAAGATCCTCTACATGGTTGGCACCCGAGAAGAAAACGTCGACGGTCTGGCCGCAACGTTTGAACCCGGGCCGTATGAATTCAAACTCGGTGCGGTCTCCCAACGTCGCATCGAGGGTGAAACCTTCTTAGACCAATCG
>DATBUK010000119.1:0-10904 GCA_036516155.1 Yaniella sp. | reverse complement strand
GAAGTGCTCAGCTTGGGCTGCATACGCCTGGTACTCGGCACTATCGGGGGACTCAGCGGAGCCGTCAGGGATACCCAGACGCATCGAAAACACCGGAATCGCAATGATCGCCAACACAGCGATGGTTCCGATCGCGGTCAGAATCGCCCGCGCATTGGACATCGGTTCCAGCTCTTTGACCGGCTTTTTCCGCTCGGCACCTTCCGTGTGCTCAGCCAGAGTCCGGCGCTCGCGTTTGGACAGCGCACGATGACCGAGCAGCACCAGCATGGCGGGGGTGAGGGTAATCGCGACCAACACCGCGACGGTGACGACGAACCCACCAACCGTTCCCATCAACCCGAGGAACGGAATGCCGGTGAGGTTCAGCGCCAGCAGGGCAATCACGACGGTGGCTCCGGCAAAGACCACTGCGTTGCCGGAGGTCCCGGTGGCCATACCGATCGAGTGGTGTAGCGGCATCCCGGCCTTGAGCTGGGTTCGGTGCCGGTGGACGATGAACAACGCATAGTCGATCCCGACGGCCAGCCCCAGCATGACGCCCAGGACCGGGGTCACCGAGCTCATCTCGACGACCGACGAGAACGCCATGGCCGTCAGCGCACCGACCCCGACGCCCACCAGCGCGTTGATCAGCGGCAGGCCGGCGGTGATGAAGGTTCCCAGCATGACCACCAGAACGATGCCGGCCACGACTAGGCCGATAGCTTCAGACCAACCCAACACATTGGGCACGGCCATGGACAGTTCCTGGGAGGGCAGGATCTCGACCCCGTCAATGTCGGCATCGGTGAGCGTGCCAACCACCGCGTCACGGACCTCGGGGGTCACATCCATGTTCTGGTCAACGAACTGCACGGTCGCCACAGCGGCGGCCCCGTCGTCGGACACCTGAGAATAATCATTGGTGGCTGCCAGCAGACGTTCACCGAGGCCCAGCAGTTCTTGGCCCTCCTCGACCTCTGCAAGGCCGTCTTGGTAGTTGTCTTGTTCTTGTTCGAGTTCAGTCCGGCCGGCTTCGAGTTCTTCTCGGGCGGCATCCAGCTGGGCCTGCTGAGCTCCAAATTGTTGGTCGACGGCGGCTTCAGGCAGCCCAGCATCCAGCGCCTGCTGGCGGCCGGCATCAAGTTGTTCTTGCGCGGCGTCGAGCTCGGCTTCTGCGTCAGCGAGTTCTTCTTCGGCTTCAGCAAATTGGTCGGGCGCGGCCTCCAGCTGCTCGCGAGCCTCCGCGAGATCTTCGCGCCCCTGCGTCAGCTCTTGCTGCTGTTCGGTTAGCTCGGCGTCAGCTTCGAACGGGTCGATTACATCTTCGACTCCGTCGACGGAACGAGCCGCGTCCAAGACCTCGACGATCTCGGTACGCTGCTGCTCACTCAATGGGCTACCGTCGGTCGTTTGGAAGACCACGTTGCCGGTCCCGCGTGCTGCTTCCGGAAATTCTTTCTGGAGCCGATCAGTGGTCTGTGCTGTCGGGGTCCCGGGGATATCGACGGTGGAAACCAGGGTGCCACCGAAGCTTAAAAATGACCCCGCCGCGATGGCCAGGAGCACCAGCCAGGTAAATATCACCGCAAATGGGCGTTGTGCTGAGCTCAGGCCCAGACGGTACAAAAGCTTTGCCATGATCATCCTCGATTGTTGCAGTGTTGCACGAGCCGGATACGACCCGATAACACTGTATCCCACCCAGGGGCCCTGCGAAATTTGCGCAGCGACTCGAACGCCGGCCCGACAAGCACCGTCGCTTAGACTGGTGTGCATGATTTGGTCGGTGGCTGACTTGACGGATTTTCCGTTCTGGGCGCGGGTGTTATTCACCAGCGCTGATATCGCCATCCGTATCGCTTTGTTAGGTATTGTGCCCGGGAATCGCCGTCCCGCGGTGGCGATGGCCTGGCTGCTGATCATTTTCTTTTTCCCGATCCCGGGGCTCTTGCTGTTTTTGCTGCTGGGGTCGTTTCGACTCGGCGGTCAGCGCCGCTCCCGCCAGGTCGCGGTCAATTCGGAACTCCGACGCGCCACAGCCCATCTTGACCTGCCCGACCAGGTCGGCGCAGCCCCCGATTATGTGGCGGCCAACTCGCGGCTGACGCGCCGGTTGACCGGTTTTCCGATGTTGGATGGCAACACGTTTGAGTATCTGACCGACTACCGGTTGACCCTGCAGAAGATGGCCGACGACATCGATCAGGCCCGCGACTACGTCAACGTGATGTTCTATATCATCGGCACCGATCCGAAACACCGCCCCGGATACGCCGATTTGGTTCTCGATGCGATGGCCCGCGCGGTGCAGCGCGGCGTCAAGGTGCGCTTATTATTTGACCACATCGGTACCGCTCGGGTGCGCGGCTACCGCCAGCT
Organism: Yaniella sp.; assembly: GCA_036516155.1. Classification (GTDB taxonomy): domain Bacteria; phylum Actinomycetota; class Actinomycetes; order Actinomycetales; family Micrococcaceae; genus Yaniella. The sequence goes on along the minus strand of DATBUK010000119.1, from coordinate 8,540 downwards.
GCTGAAACGCCTGAACGACGATGGGATCGAGTATTACCGGCTGATGCCGGTTCGGCCCTGGCTCGGCCAATATCAGCGTCCGGATCTGCGCAATCACCGCAAAATGGTCGTCGTCGATGGCCTCGTGGGCTATACGGGCTCCATTAATCTCATCGAACCCGGTTATAAGCGGCCCTCGTCGCACCGCCTGAACCGCCACTGGGTAGATATGATGGCCCGCGTCGAAGGCCCAACGGTCGCGTCCTTGGACGTGGTGTTTGCCACCGACTGGTTTTCCGAAACCGGCTTCCAGCTGCACCAAGAACTACGCGATGTGACCGAAGACGAAATTGAAGACCACGAGGGCCCGGCCGCACAGCTGATCCCCTCGGGACCGGGCTTTTCGCACGAGAACAACCTGCGCGCGTTCAACCACCTGTTTTATTCAGCACAGTATTCCATTCGGGTGGTCACCCCGTATCTGGTCCCCGACGACTCGATGCTCTACGCGCTGACCACGGCGGCCCAACGCGGTGTTCGCGTCGAGGTGCTGGTCGTTCGGCGTGCCGATCAACTGGCGGTCCAGCACGCCCAGCAGTCCTATTACGAACAACTCTTACGCGCCGGGATCCACATCTACCGCTACCCGGATCCCGACGTCTTGCACTCAAAAATGTTTACCATCGACGACGACGTCGCCGTCTTCGGCTCCTCGAATATGGATATGCGCTCGTTTTCGCTGAACTCGGAGCTGACCGTGATGGTCGTCGGGCCCGAGGAAGTCGCCAAACTCGATGCGATTATCGACATGTATCAGGCGCAATGCCAGCACCTGTTGCTCAAGGACTGGCTGGCCCGACCCCGGTATAAACGGTGGCTCGATAATGTCTTCCGGCTGACCTCGGCCCTGCAATAACGCCTGGCCCCGACGGCCGCCGAATTCAGCGTGTCTGCTGGCTGGTGCTCAGCATCGCTCGGACGACGGCAAGCGCTGAGGTGTGATGGCGTTCGTCTGGTTCATTGGCCACGAGCACCAGATCAGCGGCGTCGTAAATCTGATCCTGATCCAACATGCGACGTTCTTGGGCCGCCCAGTTGTCCCATTGCGGGCGATATGTCGCGCCGTCGCGGTTCATGGCTCGGTCATACCGGACGTCATCGGGCACCCGCAGCCAGATCAACACGTCGATGAACTCGCGGTTCTGGCGGGCTCCGACGCCAACGCCCTCACAAATGATGACCTCGGTGGGCTCAGTCGTGACCTCCGCGCCGGGAGCGCCGCCGGGCTCCTCGCCAGCTTTCCAGTCCCAGGTTGGATACGTCGCTGTTTCGCCGTTGGCTAACTTTGGGAGAACGCTTTCGCTGAAGATTTTCATGCCGGCTTCAAGGCCATCCCAGCCGGGGTAGAGGTCTTCGAGTCGCAGCACCGTGACCTCGTGATCGGGGGCGAGATTCTCGGCAAGCACCTTTGACAAGACGGTTTTGCCGGAGCCGGACCGACCGTCAATACCGATCACCAGGGGACGAGCTGCTGTGAATTGTGACATGTGTCAATCGTAGGCCACGAAGCCGATCGGGGTCGGAATAAAACCGCAGTCAGATGCGCTACATATGGCAGATGCAAAGTTGAGTCAGCCCGACTCAGGTTTATTTGACACGAGACCGCCAATGTGGCAGGTTGAGTGTAGGAAACTCAAGGGTTTGTAGAAGCTCAAGGAAAGGATTCTCTATGTCACGTGCTGTAGGTATTGACCTGGGTACGACCAACTCGGTCGTTGCCGTCCTCGAAGGTGGTGACCCAACGGTCATCGCCAACGCCGAGGGTGCTCGGACCACCCCGTCGGTTGTCGCATTCACCAAGGGGGGCGAAGTGCTCACCGGTGATATCGCCAAGCGTCAGGCGGTCAACAACCCGGAGCGTACCATCTCGTCGGTCAAGCGCCACATGGGTACCGACTGGGAGCAGACCATTGACGACAAGTCATACACCGCCCAGGAAATCTCGGCCCGCATTCTGATGAAGCTCAAGCACGACGCCGAAGAATACCTCGGGGAAAAAGTCACCGACGCGGTCATTACCGTTCCCGCGTACTTCAACGACGCCGAGCGCCAGGCCACCAAGGAAGCCGGCGAAATTGCCGGGCTGAACGTCTCGCGTATTATCAACGAACCGACCTCGGCAGCGCTGGCCTACGGTCTGGAACGCGGTAAAGAAGACGAACTGATTCTCGTCTTTGACCTCGGTGGCGGTACCTTCGACGTGTCCCTGCTGGAAGTTGGCAAGGACGACGACGATTTCTCAACCATTCAGGTTCGTGCGACCGCCGGTGACAACCGGCTGGGTGGTGACGACTGGGACCAGGTCATCGTTGACTGGCTGCTGGAACAAGCCAAATCCTCCGGCGCCGATCTGTCCAAGGATAAAATCGCGCTGCAGCGTTTGAAGGAAGCCGCCGAACAGGCCAAGAAGGAACTCTCCTCGGCTACCTCGACCAATATTTCGCTGCAGTACCTCTCGGTGACCGAAAACGGCCCGGTCCACTTGGACGAGCACCTGTCGCGCGCCAAGTTCGAGGACATGACCTCGCACCTGCTGGAGCGCACCCGTCGTCCGTTCGAAGACGTCATCAAGGAAGCTGGCGTCTCGGTTTCGGACATCGACCACGTCGTACTGGTTGGTGGGTCAACTCGTATGCCAGCTGTGACCGAGCTGGTCCAGAAGCTGGCCGGTGGCAAGGAACCCAATAAGGGTGTCAACCCGGATGAGGTTGTGGCCGTTGGTGCCGCCATTCAGGCCGGAGTGCTGGCTGGTGACCGGAAAGACGTTCTGCTGATCGACGTCACGCCACTGTCCCTGGGTATCGAAACCAAGGGTGGTGTCATGGCAAAACTCATCGAACGTAACACCGCGATCCCAACGAAGCGTTCCGAAACCTTCACGACCGCCGAGGACAACCAGCCATCGGTTGATATTCAGGTCTTCCAAGGTGAGCGCGAATTCACTCGCGACAACAAACCACTGGGCAACTTCCAGCTGACCGGTATCGCTCCGGCACCTCGCGGTATGCCACAGATTGAGGTCACCTTCGACATCGACGCCAACGGTATTGTGCACGTGTCGGCCAAAGACGGTTCAACCGGTACCGAGCAGTCGATGACGATTACCGGTGGCACCTCGCTGTCGGATGAAGAAATCGACCGCATGGTCAAAGACGCCGAAGCCCACGCGGAAGAAGATAAGAAGCGTCGCGAAGCTGCCGAAGCACGCAACGCTGCTGAAACCACTGCGTACTCGGTGGATAAGCTCCTCAAAGAAAACGATGAGAAGCTGCCCGAAGACGTCAAAACTGAAGTCCAGGCCGATGTTGATGCACTCAAGGAAGCCTTGGAGAAACAGGATAACGACGAAGAGGTTCAGGCAGCCTTCGAGAAACTGCAGCAGTCGCAGACCAAGATCGGTGAAGCGCTGTACTCCCAGTCCAGCCAGGACGGTGCGCAGGCAGACACCGGAACCGAAAACGAGGACGAAGATATCGTCGACGCCGAAGTCATTGACGAAGACGAAAAGAAATAGTCCGCCCGTTTACGGATAATCACTTCATCAAGGCCGGCCGGTTTCCGGCCGGCCTTGAGTTTTAGTTTCGAAGGAGTAAGCATGACCGATCAGCCAAATAACGAAGAACACGAGCCGATTCGTTTCACTGACAAACGCCGCATCGACCCCGAGACCGGTGAACTACGCGATCAGGCAGCCCAGGCCGATACCGAGGAATCCCACGAAGATCCGCTGTCGCAGGTCGAAGATATTCTCAACGCCGCCGGAGCCGATGCAACAGCCGAAGGTGCCGAGGAGGAAACCGAGGAAGCCGCCAGCACCGACCAGGCAGCAGAATTGCGCGAAGACCTCCAGCGCCTACAGGCCGAGTTCATAAACTACCGTCGTCGGGTGGAGCGTGACCGCGACGTGGCGAAAGACAACGCGACCTTCAGCATGCTCGAATCCATGCTGCCGGTGCTCGATGACATTGACGCAGCAGAAGCCGCAGGCGAGCTCGAGGGCCCATTTGCCGCGATTGCGCGGAAACTGCTGACCACGTTGGAAGGTTTCGGCCTGGTCAAACAGGGCGCTGACACGCTCGTGGGTGAACCATTTGATCCGGCCCACCACGAAGCCATGCTGCGCCAGCCTTCTGACGAGATCGCCGAAGAACACATCGTGCAGGTATTCCGCAACGGCTACCTATACAACGAACGTGTGCTGCGGGCGGCGCAAGTCATGGTTTCGGCCGGGCAAGAGTAGAGGGGAGGAGGTCACATGGCCTCACAGGACTGGCTAGAAAAAGACTTCTACGCCATTTTGGGTGTCGATAAGGACGCCAGCGACGCCGAGATCAAAAAGGCGTACCGGAAACTCGCCCGAAAGTATCACCCCGACGCGAACCCCGACGACGCCAAGGCCGAACAGCGCTTCAAAGAAATAACCGAAGCCAACACCGTGCTGTCGGACCCAAAGCAGCGCCAGGAATACGACCAGCTGCGCGCAATGGGCTCCGGTGCTCGATTTGCCGGCGGTACCGGTGGCGGCCAGGCCGGCTTCGAGGACATCTTCTCGGGGCTATTCGGTCAGGCCGGTGGCGGACGCCAGGGCAGTTTCAGCGACATCTTCGGGGGCTTTGGCGGCTCCGGAGGCGGTTTTGGCGGTTTCCAGCAGCAACAGCCGCGCCCAACCAAGGGCCCGGATATCAAAACCGGGATCACCATTAGCTTTGCTGAATCCATTCGTGGGGTCACCAAACGCGTCACGACCAGTTATGGGGCAGCCCAAGAGGTCCGTATCCCTGCGGGAGTGAAGGACGGTCAGACCGTGCGCGTCAAAGGCAAGGGCCAGCAGGGCTCGGGTGGTCGCGGTGACCTGATGGTCAAAGTCTCGGTGGCAAGTCACCCGGTCTTTGAGCGTGACGGCAACAATATCCGCCTGCAGGTGCCCGTCTCTTTCGACGAGGCGGTCCTGGGTACTACCATCGAGATACCGACACTGGATGGCACCGTGAAAATTGGTGTGCCCGCCGGGTCGTCGTCTGGTCGGGTGCTCCGGTTGCGCGGGCGCGGTGTGAAAACCGCCAAGCAAACCGGGGATCTGCTGGTAGAACTGGTCATTGCGGTACCGGACAAGCTCAACGACGCAGCGCAAGCTGCCGTTGAAGCCTACCGGGCAGCCACGACCGACTTCGACCCGCGGGCCGAGCTGATAAAGAAGGCTAAGCAGTAATGGTCAACCGTCACAGACACGATCCTGTCTACGTCATTTCGGTCGCGGCTCAGCTGGCCGATATGCATCCGCAGACCCTGCGGCAATATGACCGCATGGGACTTGTGGTGCCTGCACGTCAGGCCGGCGGACAGCGTCGCTATTCTGCCGAGGACGTCAAACGGCTGCGCCGCATCCAATCGTTGTCCCGTGACGGGGTTTCACTTGAGGGAATCCGCCGTATCGTCGAACTCGAAGCTGAAGTCGACGAGCTCCGCGATACGGTGGGCGAACTCGTAGAACAGATCAGTGTGATGCGCTCGCACGTGTCTTTCTCGCGCACCTTTACCGCCGGAGCCACCGGCGTCACCACCAATATTCACGGCCCCGAAAACCATACGAAACCCCACGAACCAGCCTCCAAATTCCGCGAAGAACGTCGTCGTCAACACTTCGACCGGCAGCGCGTCGAGCAGGCCGTCATGTTTGCGCTGGACCAATCCGCGCCCCGGTATGCGCTCAATAAGCCTCGCTTCGAACTGACCCAATAGCCTCCGACGGAACTTTTCCACACGCGCCGGTACACACTACCGCAGACGCCATGCCGCCTCTAAGATTGACCGCGTAGGCTCCCTGCACGGATACGGAGGCACCCCGTGGGCGGTTTAGCGTTGCTCATCACCTTCTTTGTCGCAATCGCCGTCATGATTGTGATGATTTCGCGATGGCGGATTCACCCGTTTTTGGCTATCTTGTTGATCGCGCTGATCTATGGCCTGTTGGGTGGTATCCCGCTGACCGATAGGGGCCCTGATACCCCGGGTATCGCGACCGTTATCGGGGAAGGTTTCTCGGGGATTTTCACCTCGATCGGGATTGTCATTATTCTGGGCGCGCTGATCGGACTGATTCTGGAACGAACCGGCGGCGGATTCCAAATGGCCGACGCGTTAGTCAATACCGTGGGCAAACGACACCCCATATTAGCGACCCAGCTGATGGGGTTCGTCGTATCGATCGCGGTCTTTTGTGACTCCGGGTTCGTGGTCCTCAACCCGATCCGCCGAGCTCTGGTGCGTCGCACCGCAAGCGCCTCGGCGGCCATGACGGTCGCGCTAGCGTCCGGGCTTTATATCTCGCACGTGTTCATTCCGCCCACGCCCGGCCCGATCGCAGCAGCCACCACGTTGGGACTCGAGGACAACCTTATCTTGGTGATTGGTCTCGGCTTTGTCGTCTCGATACCCGCCCTGGTGGTCTCCTACTTCGCGTCCAATTGGCTGACGCGCAAGGTCACCACGCCCGAAGATGAAGAAATTACCCACGAGGACGTCGAAGCCGAATACGAGGCCCTTCGCGACTCATATGGCCGGCTCCCGGGTAAAGGCCTCTCCTTCCTCCCGATTGCGGTCCCAATCTTGGCGATGGCGATTGGCTCAATTGTCACCATGGTCGGTTGGGAGGGTTTCTTTGCGGAGCTGCTGGAATTCTTTGGGATTCCCATCATCGCCCTTGCGCTGGGGTTGCTCGTGGCGCTGATGTTGTTGGGGATCCAACAGCGTATGGCTGAACTGGCCGATATCACCGAGGAAACCCTCAAGGTTACCGGTCCCATCCTGTTCATTACCGGTGCCGGCGGCGTCCTCGGCGCGGTCATTGCGGCGACCCCGGTGATTGATTACATTACGGAAATCGCGCCCGGTTTCGCGTCGATCGGGCTGTTTTTCCCATTTATTGTGTCGGCCGTGTTGAAAACCGCTCAAGGATCTTCAACCGTCGCGCTGGTGACGTCGGCGGGCATCGTCGTTCCGCTTCTGGATGTGCTGGGGCTCCAAACCGATTTGGAAATCGCATTGGCGGTCATGGCGATAGCAGCCGGAGCTATGACGGTGTCGCACGCAAATGACTCATATTTCTGGGTCGTGACACGGTTCGGCAATCTTACGGTTGACCAGGGCTATCGCACCCACACGGTCACCACCGGGCTGATGGGGGTCACGTCGATCATTTTCGTGTGGTTGATAGGGCTGTTCGTATGACGCCGTTGAACATCCTCTTGGTTCCCGATTCTTTCAAAGGCTCGCTGGATTCGCCGGCCGTTGCCGAAGCACTCGCGCAAGGTATCTACCGGGCCGCGCCAGACGCCAGGGTCACTGCTATTCCGGTGGCCGACGGCGGTGAGGGTACCGTCGACGCATTGGTGACTGCCGCCGGCGGGACCCGACATAGCCTCGAGGTGACCGGCCCCGAGGGGACCGCGGTCACCGCCCACTACGGGATCTTGCCAGACGGCGCCGTCATTGAAATGGCCTCGGCCGCTGGGCTGCCGCTCACCACGACTCCAAACCCCGAACTCACGACCACCTACGGGGTAGGTGAGTTGATCAACCACTTCCCGGACAACAAGGTGATCATCGGGGCTGGCGGTTCGGCAACCCACGACCTGGGCTGTGGGGCTGCGGCCGCCTGCGGGGTGCAATTTTTTGACGCCGAAGGCACTCGGTTTGTCCCGACCGGCGCGAGTCTTGCAGAGATCGCCCGCATCGACACGTCACGGGTTCGCCGACCACAAGAGCTGACCGTGATCACCGATATCGACAACCCGCTGGTCGGTCCCAACGGAGCGGCGACAATCTTTGCACCGCAAAAAGGCGCCGATGCCGCCATGGTAGCCCGTCTGGAAGCCGCGACCCAGCACGCAGCAGAAGTCATTGCGCGCGACGTCGGTGTCGAAATTACCACCCTGGTCGGTGGGGGAGCAGCCGGTGGTTTTGCTGCAGGACTCCACGCCTTCCTCGGCGCCGAGCTCAAACCCGGGATTGAAGCCGTGTTGGATGCGGTCGGATTTGAACACCAGGCAGCACACGCGGACCTGATCATCACCGGTGAAGGTCAGCTCGACGGACAGTCCCTGGCGGGTAAAGTTCCAGTGGGCGTGGCACGTCGAACTACCAAACCGGTCATCGCGGTCGTAGGGTCCATCGGTCCCGGTGCACAAGCAGTCTATGAGCAGGGCATCACCGCGATCTACAGCATCACACCCGGGCCCCAAGACCTGCAGACTGCATTGACCCATACCGCCCAAAATCTCGCGGCTACCGCAGAAAACGTGGTTCGAACCTGGTTGGCGGCGGCCACCGGATCGTCCACGAGCCACCCGTGACCTAGCGCTGCACGCGGCGATACGTCAGATCAAAGATATACCGGCCCGCGCGCTGCGCTTTCGCCTCAAAACTGGTGACCGGCCGGGTCTCAAACCGGGGTGCCCAGCCGCCCGTCGTATCAAGGACTTCAGCTTCCGGCATCGGCGCAT
>DATBUK010000118.1:0-5363 GCA_036516155.1 Yaniella sp. | reverse complement strand
TGGTGGACCGACTCGGTCAAAACTACGTGGCGAGGCGCTGGGCAGATGACAGTGATGGTCGCCGTGATCATCGGCCTGGCCCAAGCGCTCGCCCTGTTTCCTGGACTGAGCCGATCAGGTCTCACGATCGCAGCAGCACTGGCGGTGGGCATGCATCGGAAGATTGCCGCGCAATACAGTTTCTTCGTCGCCATCCCGACTATCGTGGCGGCGACGGGCGTGCAGTCGTTGTCACTGCTCGATTTTGAGGGCGACCTGACGGTCAGCTGGCAGGCATACCTCGTGGCCTTTGTCGTGTCAGCAGCGGTTGGCGCAGTAGCTCTGTGGCTGGTACTCAAATTGCTGTATCGAGGGTATTTCCGAATTTTCGCGGTCTATGTTGTCGTGCTCGCGGCCGTGACTCTCTGGTGGCAGCCCGATTTCCGTGAGGAACCCGTGGTCGACGAGTTGCCCGTCGAAGAGGCGGCTGCTGTTGATTCCACACGGTAGGCGCTACCACAGCTTGCCGAATCGTTCTGGTCGAAACGGATCTAACAGTCCCTGGCGGTTTGCACTCGTAATCTCACGGGCGGCAAGCAGACCGGTCACGGGACCTAGCGTGATGCCGAGCGTGCCGTGGCCTGTTGCCACATAGAGGCCAGGATGGCGCTTCAGCGGACCAATAAGCGGGGCATCATCGCCACTTGTTGGCCGGTGCCCGGCACGTTCTTTCTCGATGGTGTCAGGTCGCCAGGATTCGAAGAATTGTTGTGCATCGCGGGTGACCATATCGAGACGTTTTCGGTTGACGTGTTCGCTGCGATCTGCGAGGTCAAAGGTACCGGACAGTCGCAACAGATCGCCTTCATACGGCGACGACGCGACCATGCGTTCGAAAAGTTTGAGGGGGTGCTTGGGTCGGATCCCCACTCCGGTTGCGGTGAGGCTGACGCCCTTGGCTGCTTCCAACGGCAACCGGACCCCGAGGGGACGCAGAAGTTTCTTACTCGCCACCCCAGCTGCAACGACCACTTGGTCAAAGGTTTGGTGTTCGTCATCCGCGGTCACCAGTGTCCACTTACCCCCAGTGTCTTGGGTAATCCGGGTAATGGGTGTGTGTTCGAACAGCTGTCCCCCGTGCGCAGTCATCGCAGAGGCGAGCCCCTGCACCAGTGACTCGGGTCGAACGTGACGGTCGCTTTCGATGTGCAATACCCCGGCGGCTGATGTCGTGATTGCCGGATCGAAGTCCTGCGCCTCAGAACCTCGATAGACCGTACTGGTACCGCCGTAACCGAGCGTCGTAAGGTGTTGTTCGTGCGCGATGTAATTCGTGAGGTTGTCTTCTTGCAGGAAAACCACACCGAGCCCATCACGGTAGCTTTCAAATTCGACACCTTCCTTCTGCAAGACGTCCAGCTGCGCAGGCGCGGAGGCGGCGAACGCTTGGAGGGCTCTGATGGTGTTTGTGCTGCGTCGCTTGGAACTCGACCAGAGGAATCGGCTACCCCAGCGAGCGAAGCCGAGCTCAGGTTTGAGCCGGAACTTTACCGGTCCATTCCGGTCTCGAAATCCTTGCAGTGCGTCCTTGACGACACCCGGCGCGGCTCGCGGAGTGGACAGAAATGGGGAGACCCATCCGGCGTTCATCCCGGATGCGGCCTCCCCAGCTTGCCCAGCATCGAAGACGGTGGTGTCATAGCCGGCACTTGCTAACTCGTAGCCAATCGAAAGTCCAATGATTCCTGCGCCGACTATTCCGATCTTCATTCGATACGTTTCCTATGCTTCTCATAAGGTGCGGTGAGCCGATAGTACCGCGATTAGACAGTTTCGGCTTGTTGTGGTGTTGGAGTGTTGGTTCGCTGGCGTTTGCTGCCCAGATAGTGGAACACTGTCACGACGGTGAGTCCGATCGCCCCGATCCCAGAAACCATGAGGTCTGGAATGATCAACAGGATGCCACTGACGATCAAAACGACACGTTCCAGCAGGTTCGTATCGACCAGGTAGTGTCCTGCTAGCCCCGCGGCGACCCCGATCATCCCTAGTATCACTGTCACCAGCGCCGGGAGCAGATCCGTGACCGGTCCTTCAAGCAGCATTGCTGGCTCGAAGATCAGAACGTAGGGCACGAGGAACCCAGCGATAGCAATCTTCAGCGCCGTAAACCCGGTGACCATCGGGTTCGCATTCGCCAATCCCGCCCCGGCATACGCTGCTAAACATACCGGGGGCGTGACTTCGGATAAGACCCCGAAGAACAGGACAAAGAAGTGCGCGGCGATGATTGGCACATCGAAGTTGTTGTAGAGGATCGGTGCGGCCACCGTGGAGGTGACCACGTAGTTTGCGGTGGTCGGAAGGCCCATCCCCATGACGATGCAAGCGATCATCACGAGGAAGAGCACAATCAGGAAGTTCCCGCCGGCCAGCGCGATGAGTCCGCCACCCAGCTGTCCAGCAAGCCCGGTTGAGGTGACCGTACCGGCAACAATACCGGCGGTCGCACACGCAGCGATGACCGGCAGGGCGGTCCGCGCGGCATCAATGAGCGTATCAACCATGGTTTTGAAGCCCATCCGAGTTGAGGCTCGAACGAAGCTGAGCAAGAACGCACTGATGATCCCGAACAATGCCGCCCGCATCGGGGTGAAGCCCCACAACAGTGTGAACACGATGACCACCAGTGGAAGCAACAGGTCGATACGCGTCAGCAGCGACTTCCACGAGGGCAGCTCTTCTGCCGGCATACCCCGTAGCTCATTGCGTTTCGCGTCGAAATGCACCGACAAGAACGCACCGAGGAAATACAGTACGGCGGGGATAATCGCGATGACGATGATGTCGTTATACGTGATATCCGGGACGTTCTGCGCCATGATAAAGGCAGCTGACCCCATGATCGGTGGCATGAGCTGCCCGCCCGTTGAAGCCGTCGCTTCTGTCGCGGCCGCTACGTGGGGTTTGAATCCGGCTTTCTTCATCATCGGAATGGTGAATGACCCCGACGCCACGGTGTTCGCCACGGCGGAACCAGAAACCATACCTTGCAGGCCAGAAGCCACCACTGCTGCTTTTGCAGGGCCACCGGTATATTTGCCGGCTGCCCGGAAAGCAAGATCATTGAAGAACTGCCCAATATTGGTGCGCAGCAGAATAACCGCAAAGAAGAGGAACAGGAAAATAAACTGCGACGATACTTGGATCGGCGTACTGAATATCCCTGAGCCAGTCGATAGGAACATGCTGGTTGAGAAGCTCTCCCACGACATCCCTGCGTGCCGGAAAACCGGGCTATGGTTGCCAAACAGCGCATACAGGATCGCTACTGCAGCGATCACGATGATGGGCAGGCCCACACAACGACGAGTGCCTTCGAGGACTAACAAGATCCCCATGGTTGCCACCAGGTAGTCGAAGTCCGTGTAGCCAAGGACCTGCACAGCATTACCGGTCAGGCGTTCGTAGTGGATGAAAATATGCAGGTGGCAGTACAACGCTGCCCCGGCCAGGATGATGTCGTACCACGGCACGCGACGGACCCGACCGATGAGGATGTTTTTCCATCGACTCCCGGGCTTTTTGAGATCGAGAAGTTTCCGGCTCGCTGGATACAGCAAGAAGATCAGCGCTGTCCCGCCGCCAAGGTGGAACGACGAGTGAATCCACGTGTTGAACGGCCGCTCGAGAGCCGAGTAGAGATGGTACAGCGTGAAAATAATGGCGATGGCTCCCACGACCCACGCGAACCACCCCAGATCGGTGCGGTATCGGCTCGAGGTGTCGTGCTTCTGGAGCACCTCTTCCGCGTCTTTTTGGGAGAGAGCCGGCTCCCCGGCTACTGACGCTTCCGGGACGGAGGCAGCAACCGGGGAGTCTAGCTTTTCTCGACTAAGTCGTCGCATCATGGCAAGTCAAGCCCGACCTCTTCGAAGTACCGTGCGGCACCTGGGTGAAGTGGGATCTCGCCGATGCCAAGCAGGGCTTCATCGATGTCTACGAACTGTGCGGCTTCGACGGTGATCGAGTCAGCGTTTTCGAAGGTCGCTTTGGTAATTTCGTAGCCAACGTCCTCACTGACCTGTGTCGTGGAAGCGATCAACGATGCGAAGACCGCAACGGTTTGTACGTCCTCTTCGAGGAAGTCATAAACATCCGCGGGGATGTCGTAGGCGGTCTCGCTGCCGGCCTCTTCGACTTCGCTTGCCACGTCGTCATCGACCGGGAGCAAACGGACATCGGTGGTTGCCGACAACTGCGTCAGGCCAGCAACCGGAGTACCAACCACGAACATCGTGGCGTCAATCTGGCCATCTGCCAGCATTTCAGTTGACGAGCCGAAGTCGGTAACTTCTGGTTCATAGTCTTCTTCGGTCAGACCGTAGGCGTCAAGCACCTTGTCAGAAGTGATACGCGTGCCCGAGCCGGCGTCCCCAACGGCAATGGTGGCGCCTTCGAGATCAGCGATCGACTCGTAGTCGGAATCTTCACGAACGATCACGTGCAGCGCTTCTGGGTAGAGGTTTCCGATCCAGCCGAGGTTATCGAGTTCTTCACCCTCCAGGCCTGGCAGTTCACCGCGGACGGCGAGTTCTGCTGTCCCATTATCGCTGAATCCGATCTGCCATTCTTCCTGGTAGATCTGGCCGACGTTTTCGGCCGAGCCACCAGACTCGACATAGTTTACTGAGATGCCATCGATTTCGTTTTCGTACAGGGTCGCAAGTTCGCCACCGAATGGATAGTAAACTCCCGCGGTCCCGCCGGTTGCCAAGATCAGGTCGGTCATGCCGCCTTCCTGAGCTGCTTCCCCATTCGTATCGGCTTCTGAATCGCCACCTCCCCCACAAGCAGCAAGGGCAAGCATTGCTGCAGTCGCGGTCAGGGCAGTCATTAAACGGCGAGGCTTCATGTCAAAAACTCCTTGAGTGTGTGAGTGGTGTGAACACAGGGGCCGGAGCTGCCAACCCCTGTATCAAACGTCACATTAGCATGACATTGATCACAAGTACCATAGGAGATTCAACTTTGAAGCTGTGTTGTGATCCCGACGCTACCTGGCGAGACTCGCCACCCAGATAGGGCGGTCTAGCGTTTGGAAAGAACGTCTACGCCATCGGAAGGCTGTCTCTGACCATCCAGGGGCGACACTGTCGGGTAGACCCAAATTCACTAGACATTTACCTGCGGTCATCCGTCGGCTACTTCGTGCCTCTATGGTGACGACGTCCCCACACTCGTAGAGGAAGTACATTTATGCGTACGCGTACGAAGTTCACGGCCACGTGTGCCGTCGCGGCAGTCAGTGCTGTGTCGCTGGTGGGCGTGCCCGCTGCCCACGCAAACATCGCCGACGAGCCGATCATCAACGAATTCGTCAC
>DATBUK010000117.1:0-3435 GCA_036516155.1 Yaniella sp. | reverse complement strand
ACTCCGGAATCTTGTGCGACCTCGACGGCGGGTTCGATGCCGACCGCAGCGACCACGAAATCGAAACGGGTCAAGTCTTCGTCGACGGTGAGCCGACGGGGGATGACTTCAACCTGTTCGACCATGGTCTGATACAGCGTTTGCGCCAACTGGCCGAAAATTTCGACGGCCGGCACCTGCGGAGTAAAAACCGTAACGTTAGCGCCCAAGGCTTTGGCCGAGGAGGCCAGCTCGGGGGCTAAGAGTCCACCGCCGGCAATCGCGACGTTGACTCCGGGGCGTAGGGCCGTGCGAAGCTCATCGGCGTCGGCAAGATTGCGCAGCGTATAGACGGGTTTATCTAGGGCTAACGTCTTCGGTCTCGCCCCGGTGGCCACGACAATGTGGTCCGCTGCAAAGCGCTGATTCGGCGTCTCGACGAATCCAGGCCCAAGCCGGGTCGCGGTATCTTGCACCCAGGTCACCTCATGTTCGGTGAACCATTCGGGTGGCGCCAGGGCAAGGTTGACCTCGCCGTCGGTTAAGTACTCGGTGGACAGCGGCGGCCGATCCAGGGCCGTCTCGTGCGGGTCAATGATCGTCACCGCACCTGTATAGCCCGAATCGCGCAGGCCGGCAGCTACCGAAAATCCGGCAACCGAACCACCAACGATGACCGTGTTAGCCATCGAATTGCGGCGTCAACAAAACCCGCCCGTCCACGATTTCGACTTGATGGGTTGGAGCGTCCTCGGTCGCCGGCAGGTTCAGTACCTTGCCGTTTGCCAAACAAAACGACGACGCGTGTTTCGGGCACTCGACCGCGCCATCTTCAACCCAGCCTTCCGACAGCGAGTAGTTGCCGTGCGTGCACCGATCCTGCAGCGCGTAAATCCCGTCGTCGGTGCGGAACACCGCGATCGGTTCTCCGCCGGTCACGTCGTGACCAATGTAGACGCCCTCTTCGATAGGGAAATCTTCTACTGCGCCAATATCAATAGAGCTCATGGTTACCTCCTGTACCAGCCTAGAACCCCCAGTTGGCCCAAGCCATCGCCTGGGTCACAAGTTTGCCGCGGCCGCCCTCAAACTCGCCGGTGATTTCCGGGGACATCGCTTGTTCCGGCGTTATCCACGCGACCTCTAGGGCATCCTGACGCGGTTGTGTATCACCGCGGACCGGCACGACGTAGCACAGGGCAACGGCATGTTGACGATCATCCGTCAGGCCAGAGCTTGAGGCGTACGGGAAGTACTCGGCCACCGTGAACGGCGTCAGGCTGATCGGCAATTGGGGCATCGCCAGCGGGCCTAAATCTTTTTCTAAGTGGGTCATCAACGTGTCACGGATCGAATGCATGTAGAGTACGCGCCCGGACACAAAGGAATATCGGAAATGTCCCGACTCATCCGCGCGATACAGTAAGCCCACCTGGACGACGCGACCATAATCATCGAGCCGTACGGGGAGCGCTTCGACGTAAATCATCGGCAACCGCGCGCGGGCCGTTGCCAGTTCAGTTTCAGATAGCCATCCGGGATCCGGGTCAGGAGTGCGAACTGTCATGGCCACCACTCTACAGTGGGACACACGCACCTGAGGTTGGGCTACGTCACACCTGTTGTCTACGGAACAGAAGGCTCTGTGCGTGCGACTCCGTCACCGCGAGCTGCGACGACGTACCACAACGCTAGAATCAGACGCATGCCCTCCTACCGCGCGATACTTCCCATCGGCGAAGTGCACCCTGGTCACGGCCCTGAAGAAGTCATGGACTCAGCGGTGGCAGCCGTTTCGTCAATTGCCACCGTCGAACACACCGATATCCAGATCCTGTCCGGTGTGCCGCAGATCGTGGTCCGGTTTCACATCGACGACGGCGCTGCTGCGCGAACGGTTGCCGAAGCGATGCACGATGCAGTCTCACGCGTGGCAACGACTGGGCCCGGACGGCTCCTGTTACGGCGCGGTGGCCGCTGGGTGAGTATCTAATTCACCACGGTTGTTTCACAGAAGCGTCCAAGTGTTGCATGAATCCATTGGGTGCTTGCTATTTACCTAGGCGTGATTTTGTCTCCGAAGCCTATTTCCAAATGCGGGGCGGGCTCGCCCTGGTAATCGACCTACCATTGCGGTGCTCAATTTCCTGACGGAACGCTCAGGCTGATTTCTTTCTGTTGTGCAACCGCGTCTCGGGCGAATGTGGATAACCGAATCTCATGGAAAGTTATCCACAAAACTAGCAACACACCCTTATCGTGTCCTACCCACATGATAATAGCGACACAAACAATTTAATAGTTTGCTAAAGCAGCACTTTAAGTTGAACAAAGCGTTGTCGATATCACATGTGAAGGGTAGACTAGAGGCACTTGTTCACCCCTCGAATTTCCCATTGTCGCCCTCACGATCTCAGCTTTATCCATGCGGACCGATCTTTGTCGGAAAGGAGACCTGGCTGTGGCTACCACGAAAATTTTGCCCAATATTGGGTCTCCGGTGTCCTCGCCGGCCTTTGATGAGTCCGCAGCCGAAGCGATGAGTATTGGGGAAGCCGCCTACGCCGCTACGTTCTTTCTGAAAATTTATGCACAAAAGTTGGCTGACCCAGCGGCCGCCAACGAATTTGCCCAGTTTCTTCAGGCGTCCGGTGCAGACTGGTCGGGTTTTGACCCAGCCGCCGGCACGTCGGACGATGCGAGCACAAACAATCACCAGGCCCCAGCTGACGAGCACACCGCGGCCTCAGCTCCAGAGGAGTCCGATGCAGCGGACCAGCCATCCCGCCGGGTGCCCGTGCCGCCGGATAATTACTATGACTCGTTACCGGGGTTGGCGCATATGCTGCGCCAACAACACGCCGCCATCGATGCAGCCCTGACGCATTTTGCCGGTCATGTTGAGGCGGTCATTGATGATCAACAAACCATGCTCGGCGCCCCCGAAGGCATCAAACCCTACCGGAACGGGACCGCCTATTTCCGTGAGGTGCTCAGGCTGTCGACGGCTCAGACCAAGAAGATCTTTGCCCGGGTGCCGTATGTGACCTGGACGCCCGGCAAAGATCCCGGGTGGCTGGCCTATCAGCCGGCGATGCCGGAGATGGCCGAGTCCTTTGCCGACGGCAAGGTCAGCGGCGAAAACCTCGACCGCATCGTGGGCTTAGATCAGGACCTGACCAAATACGTCCACAAAACCAATGCGCTGCCCGAGGACAAAGCCGACGTCATGGCCGCCTTCGAACCCGCCCTGGTGGATGCTGCTGAGACTGCCACTCCTGATGAGTTGTCGAAAGAAAAAACCCGGTGGGCCAACCTCATCGCCCATGCGCTGGACCCTGATGGGCCACCGGTGGCTGACGCGATCCGCAAACAGGCCGATAATGCGATCCGCACCCGTCGTTATGCCGATGGGTCCGGACGAGCCACCATGCACATGACCCCAGCCCTGTTCGC
>DATBUK010000116.1:0-2829 GCA_036516155.1 Yaniella sp. | reverse complement strand
CCATCATGTTGACACCGTGCTGACCAAGTGCTGGGCCAACTGGTGGAGCAGGTGAGGCTGCACCTGCTTCGATCTGGAGTTTAATCAGACCTGCGACCTTTTTCTTTGGGGCCATTTTGGGGTCCTTTTCTTTTTCGGATAGCGACAACCACAGGAGCGTGGGTGTCGGGGCGATCACCGTGGCGCGGTGATCTGGACACTACAGGCCCGAACAAAGCTTTCGGACCAGCAGTGAAGTCTTTATGGTGTTATTCGACCTTGGTGACCTCATGGAAACCAAGGGTGACCGGGGTTTCGCGTTCAAAGATGGTAACCAGCACAACGAGTTGCTGCGATTCAACTTTGACTTCAGAAATCGTTGCGGGCAGCGACTCGAAGGGGCCTTCTTTGACGGTGACGGACTCGCCGACTTCGAAGTCGACTGAAACCTGTGGTGCGACTTCTTCGGCGGCTTCGCCCTTGAGTGGTGCGCCAGCTTTTTCGGCTTCCTTGGCTGCTTCTTGCAACAGGGACGGGGCCAGCATGTCGAAGACTTCTTGTTGGCTCAGTGGAACCGGGTCGTAGGCGTTTCCGACGAAACCGGTGACACCCGGTGTGTGCCGGACAGCAGCCCAAGCGTCTTCGGTCATTTCCATGCGGACCAGGACGTAGCCAGGAACACGTACGCGGTTGATTACCTTGCGTACGGTGTTCTTAATCTCGACGACTTCTTCCATCGGAACCTGGATTTCGTAAATGTCGTCTTCGACTTCGAGAGTCTGCATACGAGTCTCGAGGTTTGCTTTGACCCGACGTTCGTACCCCGAGTAGGTGTGGATGACATACCATTCACCGGGTGAACGACGAAGCCGAGCCCGAAGTTCTTCTTCAACTTGTTCTGGGGCTTTGACCGCAGGCTCTTCTGGTTCCTCAGCGGCCTCTACATCGTCTTCTGGAACTTCAGGAACTTCTACGTCGGCGGTCACTTCATCGACGAGCTCTTCGCGTTCGACATCTGCGGCGACCTCGGTAGGTTCACGCACTGCAACCTCGTCGGGCTCGTTCGCTGCCTCGAAGGCAGGAACTTCATCACTGTTTTCGACGTCGGCAGCTGCCTCAGCTGGTTCCTGTGGCTCGTGTGCAACGTCGTCGTGGACTTCCTCCACCGCAGCGTTGATGTCTTCAACGTCGGCGTCGAGGTTTGGCTCGCGTTCGTTCTCCGACACTAGGTATCCTGCTTTCTCAACGGTCATTCACGGGTATTTACTGACATACTTCACAACGGGAAGTTCGCCCGCGATGCTTGTGAAGTTCTTTTAGAGGCCGTCAGAACTACCGAATACCCAGGATGCACCCATACCGAACAGCCAGTCGAGCAGGCTCACCAGCGCGATCACGATGACAACGAAAACCAGCACTACGCCGGTCATCTTGATGAGTTCTTGCCGGGTCGGGGTTACGACCTTGCGCATCTCATCGACGACTTGGCGCAGGAACATCATGATCCGAGCAAAAAACCCCCGCTTTTCAGCGGTTTCGGGTGATGTAGATTTGCTCACTGATCCTCGCTCATACTGATTATGCTGATAGGTTCTTCGATTCTTTCGAACCTCATGCGCAGGGCAGACAGGACTCGAACCTGCAACCTACGGTTTTGGAGACCGTTGCGCTACCAATTGCGCCACTGCCCTAGGGTCAACCGCACACAAAAACTGGTGTGCGACCTACACCAGAGTCCAATCATAGCCAATGTGAGTCCACTCGACAAATCCGGGCCTTCCCTTGCGACGAGCATTGCAACTTGGGGTCGTCATCGTTTCGCGTCCGATGCGGGCGGCTACAGTACTGTTAACTTCGAGATTCCTAGCTTCTCGTCCTTCCGGCGAGTCCCTAAACGAAAGGCCCAGTCCCGCTATGGTTGAACCAGCACGTCGTGTGTCTGCCCGTCTGCAAGCCATCCCCGAGTCCGCCACGCTCGCCATTACCGCAAAAGCCAAAGAGCTCAAGGCGGCCGGTGAACCTGTCATCGGCTTCGGCGCTGGAGAGCCTGACTTCCCTACACCGGACTACATCGTTGAGGCAGCACAAGCTGCAGTGTTGGATCCAGCGAATCACCGATACACGCCCGCCGCCGGGCTGCCTGAGTTACGACAGGCCATCGCTGACAAGACCCTGCGCGATTCGGGCATCGAGGTCCAAGCGTCGCAAGTGCTGGTGACCAACGGTGGCAAGCAAGCCGTATACAACACCTTCGCAGCCCTAACCGACCCGGGCGATGAAATTCTGTTACCAACCCCGTACTGGACGACCTACCCCGAATCAATCAAGCTTGCCGGCGGTACGCCGGTTGATGTCTTTGCAGGCGCTGAAGCCGAATACAAGGTCACCGTCGACCAGCTTGAAGCAGCCCGCACCGACAAGACGAAAGCGCTGGTCTTTGTCTCCCCCTCAAACCCAACGGGTGCGGTCTACACGCCCGAGGAAACCCGGGCTATCGGTCAATGGGCCTTAGACAATGGCATCTGGGTGATCACCGATGAAATCTATGAGCACCTTGTGTACGACGAAGCGGAATTCACACCGATTCTCAAAGCGGTTCCGGAACTGGCGAATCAGACCATCATGTTGAACGGTGTCGCTAAAACATACGCGATGACTGGTTGGCGTGTGGGCTGGATGATCGGCCCCGTAGATGTCATCAAAGCCGCCTCGACGCTGCAGTCGCATGCGACCTCGAACGTCAACAATATCGCCCAAAAAGCGGCGCTTGCTGCCGTATCTGGTCCGCTCGATGCCGTGCACGAAATGCTCGAAGCTTTCGACCAGCGCCGGAAGACCATGGTCAATATG
>DATBUK010000115.1:0-4155 GCA_036516155.1 Yaniella sp. | reverse complement strand
TCGGGTGGGTCTTCCCAATATTGCATCATGCTGTACGTGCGGCGACCAAGTATCTCGGTGGTCACCTCACGCATCCGTTGCAGATGGAAAGCGAACACTTCAGCATCCGGGGCCGCCCACGCTATGCCACCTGCACGATCGGCTGCGTATCCGTCCAATGAGACCGTCGCAGCATAATTGAGTGTGCCCATTGCTGCCGCCTTCCCGACTGTGCAGCATATTTGAGTATAGTGTACAGCTGACTCTCAGACTTGGGGAGGGCAATCTAGAGGTGAAGGCGCTTTGCCAGCTCATGGCGCACCTCAGCACCGCGGTATACCTGTAAGACGACCAGCGCGAGCAGGCTGATGGCGGCACAGATCGCAGAAGGCAATGGTTGGGTGACCCAGCCGAATACCAGGAACACAATTGGAGTCAGTCCCAGAAGTACGGTCAATCCGCTATAGACGATGTACTCCCCGACCTCCATCCGAATGACCCTGACGGTAATCAGCAGTGCGATGATCGATGCAGCTAAGACGATTGGCACCGCATAATTCAAAGACCAGCGGTGCCACCCGGACAGATAATCCCAATACACGCAGATGAGCCCGACGGCGATGTTAAGATACACAATATTTTTGGCCACGTTGCGGCGTTTCCGCACCGCCAGCAGGACCACCAGCCACATGGCTGTCATGCCCAACCACAACGATCGGAGGATACCAATGTCTGCTTGGTCTGTATCAAAAAATAACTGGGCGGCAAAGGAGCCGAGGATCACGATGATCGAACTCAGAAAGAGGATTCGTAAGATTCTTCGCCGTGAGAAGGTCAGTGGCACTGCAGGAAAGGCACTCGGGGTGGCATCGCCCGTCGTAGCCGTTGCGCACAGTGGACAGCGTTCCCAGGTGCCTGCGACATCGATCTGACAAGACGAACAGTGTTTCATGTTTGAGCCTCGTTGGGCAGTTCCTCCTGCGTGACGCGGGCGGCGTCGACCGTGACGTGCACTCCCTGGTCGGTCAAGGTACGTGCAAAGTGTCGAATATGATCTGTCTCTACAAATGGTGAACTAAAGCTGACCGTCAACAATCCGGCATGCGACATGACGCAGACTTGTGGCCGGACCGCTGAAACGTGAAAGGCCATCCGCCCGACGTGGTCTTCGGCTGGATGCGGTAAGGCGACGCGACCCAGGTTCGACACCGAGATGCTCAACCCACGATTATTGCCCCAATTGATCAACCGCAAGATCGAGTCCTTGAGTGGTCGCGGCACGATTCGCAACAGCGGAGAGCTTTCAAAACGGCTGAATCGTCGCAGTTTCTTTTCCAGCGCTTCGGGGGTTGCTTTGGGTCGGAATTGTTCTTCAAGGCTTTTGGCAACGCTGCCGATATCGTCGGGTCCGGAACCGTAGGTGTGTGCGACTCGCAGGGTCGTGAAAAAGTTGCGCGGGGATACCGAGGGAAAGAATTGTCGAAGGTTCACGGGTACTGATGCTGCCAGGGTTTCGGTCGATGTGAAGTCCGGACTGGTTTGTCGAATCGATTCGAAAAATAAGGCGGTGATGTACATCGTTAGTGACACTTCTTCGGCGCGAGCGAGGGCAAGGACGTCGCTGGCCGGCATGGTGACTTCAACTGCTCGGGTGCGGTAATCCGGGGTCGGGGTGCCACTGACTCTGAAGACTTTGGTCAGTCGTGCTGAGTTAGCTTCGCTGGTGTCTGGTGCTGCGTGTTTTGCGCGTTTAAAGTAATGCGCGAAACTATCGCCGGTCAGCCCGCGCGCTTGGGCGATTTCTTGGGGGCCGGGCTGGGCGGTGAGTTCAGCCGTCGAGGTGTCTTCGGATCGTTGGTATTCGGGGTGGCGAAGATGAATATATACTTCGATCAGATCGGTCAGAAACCATAGCGCTCCGGTGCCATCTGACAGCGCGTGGAAGACTTCGAGCGCGATCCGTTGACGATGATAAAGCACGCGGAATAACAGGCCCGTACGATCTGCGTCATAGATTGGGGCGCACGTGTACTTCGTATCGGGTTCTACCGTGGGGCGCAGGTCGCTGTCTTGTAAGTAGTACCAAAAGATCGCACGACGCAGGACTGCATGGTAGAGCCGGTACCGGTCGTAGGTCGTGTCGAGGGCCCGCTGTAGGATGGCCGGGTCGATGGGTTCGTCAAGTTCGGCGCTGAGTCGGAAAACTTTCGGGTCGGTCTCACTGCGGGCCGCTAAGAAAATATTCGATGCGTTATCGAGCCGTACCCATGTGCGCCGGGTCATGCACTTGCCTCCGGTGATGTTTCGTCGTCGAGGAAGGCGGTGATCACCTCATAGGTTTCGCGCACGGACCGTGAAATTCTTGGGAGCGCGATAAAACCATGCAGCGCGCCCTCAACCCGATGGATTTGGACCGTATTTCCAGCGTCTCTGAGTGCGTGCCCATAGGCTTCGCCTTCATCACGCAATAAGTCGAGTTCGGCGGTAATGACCAGCGTATCGGGTTGATCGGTCAGGTCCTCCGCCATGAGTGGCGCAACGTGCCAGTCACGACGACGGTCTAAGTCGGGCGTATATAAATCAAAATAGTCTTGCACCTCGGTATTTGTGAGCCGATAGTCCTCCCCGTGTTCACGGACAGAATCGTAGGGTGAGGTTTCTGGATCGTGATCCCACTGGGTGACCGGGTAGAACAGGATTTGTTTGGCTGGTGGCCGGTGACCGCGTTCTTTGAGGAGCAAGGACACCACCGCTGCGAGGTTGCCACCTGCGGAGTCCCCGATCAGCACGATGTTGGATGAGTCTTCGATGCCTGCAGGACGTGGGTCGTCGAGCAGCTGTTGTGCCACCTGGTAGCAATCATGCAGCCCAGCGGGAAACGGGTGTTCGGGTGCGAGGCGGTAGTCGACGGCGATGACCACACACCCTGTGAGGTCAGCCATCCGGATACACGTTGGTGTGTAGGTTTCTACATCACCGATGACCCATCCACCGCCGTGGAAAAACAGCAACACTTCGTCGCGCAGCTGCTCCTTGGGATGAAATACCCGCACCGGGATGTGATGATCACCGTAAGTGGAGAGCACTTCATGATCGGTTGCGCGGGCCGGTGGGATTAACGGGGCGGCCAGTTGCCGTTGGAACTTCCGAACCTTTTCGTAGTCCTCCAGCATGTTGATCCGCGGGGCGGCAAACAGACTCAGCACAGCCCTCACCAGCCGGTTGACCGGTGAGCTCTGGCGGGGCGGGTCTTCTTGGCGACCTGACTCCGCTGGTGTACGCATAGTCTGTTCCTTCCGCGGAATGGGTGGGTCCACCCCGGAGTGGCAACGTGTGTGCTCTTGAATCGCAAGTCTACACATCCTGCAGTGGTATCAGTTCGAACGGTCCGGGGTGCCCATAGTCTTTGTGCCGGTCATGGTTTACGCTAAATATATGACTGCACCTATCCCAACCGGCCGGATCGTGCCGGCTGCCGGTCGTTACAACTTGGTCTTGCCGCGTGTTCTGCCCGTAGATATTGATGAAGCGTGGAAGAGCATCACCGAGCCGCAGTACACGGCGCGATGGATTGGCCAATGGGAAGGCCGCGGTGCCGTGGGTGAAACGGCTCGCTTGCAGCTGGGGTTTGAGGAGGGTCAGCCTTGGACATCGTTCAAAATTATGGCCTGTGAGTCACCACGCTGGTTGCGCGTCGAAACCCTTGATGCGCAGGAGCACACCACTTGGGATCTTTCGTTGGAACTTAGTGGCACAGCTGCGCCGACCGAGTTACTGTTTACCATGTATCGAATCGACCCGAGTACAGTCGGCGAGATTGGTCCCGGCTGGGAGTACTACCTCGATCAGCTTGTGCTTTCACTCAGGGGCGCACCAATGCCGCCGTTTACAGATTACTACCCAGCACAACGCGAGTATTTCCAAGCCCAAGTACGTTGAGACCGCCCGACAATAGCATGGCCCATCGAGCTGTGCCTATCGCACAATATTGCGCAGCAGAATCGCAATCGCCTCGAGAGCAAGCACCACAAGAACGATCAGCACGAGGATGAACGTGACGACTTCAAATTGCAGCACGCGGTTGGCGTTGAGTAGGTAGAACCCGATACCGCCAGCGCCGACCACACCGAGTAGAGTGGCCGAGCGGAAGTTCACATCCAGTTGGTACATGACGTG
>DATBUK010000114.1:0-16050 GCA_036516155.1 Yaniella sp. | reverse complement strand
CTTGGCATATCAATGGGGCAACGCTAGTCGAGCGTACTGGCGAATCGCCAAGAGTCCCATCCTTCATCACGCGCTCTCTACCCAATATTGGCAGGAACAAGGCACCCTATTCTTCTATGATGCTTGGTTACGCTTTCGTCCTAACGGCTAAGCGAACCGCCGTATGCGGGCCCGCATGTACGGTGGTGTGAGAGGTGGGTCGGGAAACCCGACCCACCTACTCGATTCACGTTAGTTTGAATTGACCGTAGCGCTTGGGGCGGGCAGTACCGGTCGGCTGCATGCCAGGCGGTCAGAGTGCCGTGTCCTGTGTTCGGAGTCGGTACCCTAGACGAAGGACACCGCACTATGCGAGCGAGGAAGACCATGGCAAAGTCAGAATACAATCCAGAAACAGCAGCGCCTATCCAGTCAGTTGATCGGGCTCTGCAAATTTTAGAATTCCTGACTGAGGAGTCCCTGCTGAGTACCTCGGATATCGCTCGGCGACTTGGCGTGCACCGATCAACTGCTTCCAGACTCCTCGCGACGTTGGAACAGCGAGACGTTGTCGAACAAGTGGCCGACCGGGGCGCGTATCGACTGGGGTTGGGCGTGCTGCGCATGGCATATCCGGTTTCCACGCGCTTCGATCTCGCTCGGGACAGTCAAGTTGTCTGTGACGCACTGGCTGAGGCTACGCAAGAAACTACGAATGTGGCCATCCTCGATGGTGGGTACGCGGTGACGATCACCCAAAGCTCTGGTCTACGAATGGTTGGTGTTGCGGGACAATATGTGGGGCAACGTGTGCCTCTCCATGCCACATCAACCGGCAAAATGTTACTCGCCCACGCCCCGCAAGAGGTTTGGGACCAAGCTACGGCTACATCGTTGACAAAATACACTGAGAACACTCATCTCGATCCCGAACTCTTAGCCGAGGAATTGGCCGTGATTCGCCAACGCGGGTGGGCGACATCGATCGGGGAGTGGGAAGAGGACATCAACGCGATCGCGGTACCTGTTTGGGACGCCACAGACCAACTTGTCGCGGCGCTTTCTGTCACCGCACCTGATTTTCGTATGCCAGAAGCCGACTTTGAGCAGGTCCTGCGGCATGTCCAAGACGCTGCACGTAACCTCGAAACGCGCCTTGGTTTCGCAAGAGTTGATCCGACAGCCTAAAAACCTCTTTACCTGTGACATGTCTCACGGGTAGGGTGTGAGTGTATGCTGCATAGTGCGAGCCATGCAGCATAATACGCAACAGTCAGAGTGGTGTTCGGCCCTTGAATGTCTCCACTCTCTGGCCCCGCGGGAGGAACTCTATGAACGCTAATTTCCCTTCAGTCGATCAATCCGGACGTGTCGTGCCGATCAATTTGCGGCAGACGGGCCCTACTCCTGTCGAGATGCTCATTGACACCAGGATTCGAAAATCACCGTACTGGCATCTCTCTATGGAAGCTGGATGCTGGCGGGCCTCAATTTATAACCGGATGTATCATCCGCGTGGATACGTCCGATTTGAAGACGGCGGTCCCATGGTGGAATATGATGCACTCGTCAACCATGTGACCCTCTGGAACGTCGCGGTGGAACGTCAGATCCAGGTGAAGGGTCCAGATGCTGAAGCGTTTGTGAACTTTGTGATCACTCGGGATGCGACAAAGATCCCCGTCATGCGGGCACGTTACGTCATCTTATGCAATGAGGCCGGAGGCATCCTGAACGATCCGGTCCTGCTGCGGATCGCCGAAGACGAGTTCTGGTTTTCGATCTCGGACTCTGACCTTGAGATCTGGCTCCAAGGGGTCAACGTCGGCCGTCGTTTTGATGTCCAAATCAAAGAAATTGACGTTGCGCCGGTACAAATTCAAGGACCAAAATCCGTTGATCTCATGACCGATCTGTTCGGTGATGCGGTCGCGGAGTTGCCGCCCTATGGTTTGCTGGCTGGGCAGGTCGCAGGCCACGATGTGATTGTTTCGCAGACCGGTTTCTCGGGTGAGAAAGGCTATGAGATCTATCTGTATGATGCCTCACTGCACGCCGAGGATCTCTGGAACGCTGTACTGCAAGCCGGTGAGAAGCATCAGCTTGCCGTGATTGCTCCAGCCCACCATCGGCGCATTGCGGCAGGTATCCTTTCGTGGGGTCAGGATATGGATCAGGAGACCTCACCTTTCCAAGTCAATCTGGCGTATCAAGTGCCACGCGAAAAGTCAGCTGAGTATATTGGTAAAGCCGCACTCGAAGAGGCCCGTGCTCAGCTTGATGCTGGGAATCCTCCATTCACCCACCAGCTGGTGGGAATGATCATGGGTGGGGCTCCGATCAATGACTATGCGCCGGACTTCTGGCTCATCTCGACCACCGCAGAGGCCGAGCCTACCGGGTACGTTACGTCGCCGTGGTATTCGCCGGAGATTGGCCAAAATATCGCGATGGGCTACGTCCCAACTCAATATTCCGACATCGGAACCGAACTATGGGTCCATTTGCCAGAACAGTACGCTGACGTCCCCGGCAGTCCGGTGGCAGCTGAGGTCGTGCAGACACCATTCCGTGAGTCAGTCAACCCGAATCAGCGTGAAATCCTTCGCAATAAAGGATTAGACGCTGCAATCTAAGTGAACGGGTACTGCTGCGTGTAGCTCGTGGCAACACGCAGCAGTACGACCGCAAGGTGGTTTACGGTAGGTACACAGTACCCGGGGAGCCAAAGAGGCTGAGAGTGCGCGCTGCGCAGACCCGATAACCTGATCCGGATCATGCCGGCGGAGGAAGGGCCGTATGACGACACCTACCGTGTCACGTTCGTTTGCACAACCATTTACATCAGCTATACCGTGTGCCGCCATCGTGGGTTTGCCACCCTATCAAAGCGCCGGCGCATGGCGTCATCACCACAACCGTAACGATTGGCTGCGATCCAGTTTTTGGGCGGATATCGGCCGCCAACTCGAGACCGACGGCTATGACATGCTCTTTGTTGCAGACGCCTTAGCGATGGCTCGGGGCCATGACGGTACCACGAACGCGGTCATCTCCCAGGGTGCTAAGGGT
Organism: Yaniella sp.; assembly: GCA_036516155.1. Lineage (GTDB taxonomy): Bacteria > Actinomycetota > Actinomycetes > Actinomycetales > Micrococcaceae > Yaniella. The sequence continues at coordinate 12,999 of DATBUK010000114.1, read as the reverse complement.
GGAATTTATCTGGACCCGGTGTCGGTGATGTCTGCGGTAGCTGCCGTGACATCCAGGATACGTCTTGGGTGCACCATCTCGACGTCGTTTTTGCCGCCCTATGATATCGCTCGTCGCATGGCCACCCTGCACCAATTGTCCGGCGGCCGCGCCGCCTGGAACATCGTCACCTCGGCCTATGACGCTGAAGCAGAAAATATGGGGTATCCGGGGCTAGCACCCAAAGCAGAGCGGTATCGAATAGCTGACCAGGTGACCACAGACGTCCTCGACATCTGGCAAACGTTTCCTGAGACCAGCTTGCTCATGGATCACGAAACTGGCCAGTTTGCTGACCCAACCGCCATCCAACCGACCACGCAGGGAATCGGTCCACTGACATTGCCAGGCGATGTGGAAGGAGCCCGGCCAATGTTGCTGCAAGCTGGTGCCTCGCCGACGGGACTGGACTTTGCTGCCCGCTGGGCTGATGCAACGTTCATGGTGGCCGCAAACGGGGAACAGGCACGACACATCCGGGCCGATCTACGATCCAAGGCTGCCCGGGCGGGCAGAAACCCTGATGAGATTACGACCCTGCTAGCAGTCCAGCCAATCGTGGCACCGACCCAGAAAGCGGCCGAAGAAAAGCTGCAAGACTATAAGGACCGGATCGATCCTTATCTGGCATGGCAGGATCTCGCCGCGGTTTTCCGCGCAGATCCCGATGCCTGGCAGCTTGATGACGATGCGGAAGAATTTCTCCGGGCCCAGCGCGGTGCCACGGGAGCCGAAGGCTTCGAAAATATTGTCGCCGAAGTTGTAGCTCAAGGAGCAAAAACCATTGGAGCGCTCGCAGTCGCCGGTGGGATCGCGCAGTTCAGACCGGTTCTTGTCGGAGACCCTTCCACTGTGGCCCGGCAGATGCTGGATTTAGTAGAAGACCAAGCCACCGATGGGTTCATGATCACCAGTACCGTGGTGCCAGAATCGCTGCAGGACTTTGCCCCGGTCATCCAACTACTTCAAGAATCTCGCGTGGAGGCCAATCATGCGACCGGGTAGTGAACCACTGCAGATACCAGCAGGGGAGTTTGCGTCGTACTTATCTGATGGCCGTCATCCCTATGAACTATTCGAAATCTACAACAATACTGACGGCACCCAAGATGCGGCACTGATTACCTGGATCAGTTTCCAAAATTACTTACCGTCTCGGCTTCGGTGGCGGAAACGTCGCAAATTTATCGAAGCCCACGGGGCGTGCGTCTTAGAGGAGACCGTGCGTCGTCATTTTCCTACCGGTCGTTACATCGACACCGATGAGGGAGCACTGGTTGAATTCTCGATTGCGCTTCCTGAAGGTGTCCAACCCATCCCGGTGGAGGTGGAGGAACGACTCTTGCAAGAAACCTACGCCGGTGATTTCTTCCACCAGGTTTATACCTCGGACAGTCCGCTCAATCGTGAGCTGCGGCAGCGCTTTCACCTCGCGAGCCTAGGAATGGAATGGCAGAAATATTTTCCAGACCGAATGGACTAGTTGGCGCGAATATCATTGAGTGAAATCACCTGGGCTCGCTGAATTGAGCGTGCCGGAAGTTGGCTTGAACCGCTCCCCCCGGCGACAATGTGGTCAATAAATTCTGCAATCCAGGGTGGGAGCGGCTGCCATCCGGTGAAGTACCGTTCGCGATTCGAGACCTTTTCAGCGTGACTGTACGTACTGCGCAGTGCCTGGGCAATTTCCTTTTCTCGTGCGGCAGGAAATAATTTCGCCCGCATTTCCCCGTTGGTGATGGTCCGTTCAATGATCGGCAACGTACGCCAATGTTTGAATGCTGACGACGCCGCATACGCTCCACCGCCACCGTGTTCTCGAGCCGAAGCGTTAACTAACCAAGCGTAGAGAAAATCGAATTGACACAGCGAGTTCAGCAGCGTGTCCGTTTTCCTCGTGGTGCGGTTGTTGAGACCGAAGTCGTGCAGGACGTCAGGTCGAACCAGCGGGTAGGTCCGAGCCCACGATAAACCTTCTGAGATCATCGTTCCGTTGTCGTCTGCCTCTTCGGTGTCGGCATCCACCGGCCGGGAGGAAAACGGGTATTGATTGTGTGCGGAGGCTTCAATCTGTCCGTACCGGATCCATGAGCTATATCGAGGATGGGCCGGAGTACGCTGGAACGGGCGCAACACCAATTCTGGGATGAGGTCCCAGCATCCCAATCGCACTGCGGCCGCACCAAATAAATAAGCGGCCACAACCGTGGCCGCTACTGCACTGGGGGAGTTCGCAATCGAGGTAAATGCGTCGTACATTGTCGCGATCGTTTTGATAGCCAGATCGTAGTCATCGGCCAACATGGCCTCGCACCCCACACCGACCAATCGCACGAGCGGTTTGATCTTTTCACCGGCGACCACGATCTCTTCGCGGGTATTTTGCAAGAAGATCTTGAGTTCTGCCCGGTTGCCCTGCCGAATATTGGCTCGAATCGCCGTCGAAACGGTGTCGTCAGCCAAAAACGGTTCCAACGGCACATTGATTTTGCCCCCACCGCCGAGCGCTTCGGCAAGTTTCGACATCAAGGAGTTCACGTCGCTGGTGGCCGCTTCTTTTACCTGGTGCTCGTATTTGGCCAGGATCGAATGCCAGTCGCGGTAGCGGATCGGCACATTGCCTGCCCCGTCACGGATGAAAATTTCACCTGGCCGGAAGACCGTTTTCGTTTTCATCCGGCCCTTGCCGTTTGGGGAGGTGTACTGCCCAACCCGCATCATCGGCACGGGAAGCCCTGAACGGGTCGAAAAGATCGCGATCACGACGACGTCGCTGCCGTTGATCCGATGAATTTGTGAGACGACCTCGATGTCGGCTTCGATGTATTTGCAGATTTTGTCTCGCAGGGTGGCACCATCGAACATTTGCGGATTCTTGATCCGCCACGGTGTTTTCGGGAGGTTCCCCTCATCGGTAATACCGACCAGAATGTAGCCACCGGGAGGGCGATTGGCCATGGCGACAGCATCTTTGACGAAATCTAGTTCGTCGCGTCGATCGCGCAGATCGAGTTCGACTTTAAAATCCAGTTGTGTTTGTTCGCCGAGGCGTAAGAGTTCTTGGAGTTTTTCCTCGTCAGTTCTGCCGTCCCATACCACTGCCATAGGTAATCCTAATCGTGTGAATTGTTGTGGGCATCCCGAGCGCTCTCCGGTCGGACCGAATGCACTCGGTGTAACCTTCATCCCTTACGTTAGCGCAGTGGCGCGCCGAATTGACACACTTTTGGAGACTCTTTTTGGTGAACCGAGGCGCTGGCAATGTGGCGGTCAGGTGGTGTTTACCCGACGAAGTCTTTCACTTGGGGAGTTCATCGAGACGTTGCCCGTATTTCATGTGCACACGGCAGCACGGATTATGACGTGATCAGCATGCTTGCGACGTCAGGCCCACCCACAGGGAGTTTTGTGCGGCAGAAAAAGTATGGGATTCTAATACTGTATTTACAATAGCGGCTCCGCACAGCGGCTGGCTGGGGGACAGGCGGAATCCGGGGGATGTAGACCCCCGGTTTTTAGTTGGAGGGAGGCAACGGTGGCCAACGAGAAACCGGACAAGCGCGAAACTGAAGAAGTCGTTGACGGCGAGGCTACTGACAACAAGGTCACCCCTGAGGCAACTGAGCCGCCTGCCGAAGTCGGTATTATTCCCGTGATCCGTCCGGCCGTCACCATGCCGAACCCGGATGCCGAAGCCCCGCAGCTCGCGCCACACATTGCCGGTCCAGAAACGGCGCCTCAAGATCCGGTCCCCACGTCAGTGTTGTCGACCGAAGGCGATACACAACCGGTCGAGGTCTTGCGGGAGCCACCGAAGCCGGATGAAGAAGCCGCGTATGTGCAAGAAAAGCCCGACCCTGCCACGCGCAGATTCCCTGCCCTGACCACCTGGCGGCAGGCCTTTCAGAGTCTTGGTGAAAAAACTCGCGACGATACCACGCCCCAGTCCGATGGTGCGCGGGCGAGCTATACCGAAGAATACGCGCCGGTCACCGAGCCGTTACCAACGCAAGCGATCCGGTTAGCTGATCGACTTCACGATTCGCCCTACCAGCTGAGCGGCGAACGATATAAAGCCGTAGCTGAAGCCAAAGAAGCCCACAACACCATGTTGCTGGCGCTGAAACTCGGCGAGACGATGTTCCGCTTTGGTGCAGGCGCACTGGAAGTCGAGACCTCAATCATTGTCGTCACTCAGGCCTACGGGGTGTTCGACGCCGAAGTAGACATCACCAACCAGTCCATCTCGTTGAACTTCGCCCCACCGGGGGAGCCACCGGCCACCTATCAACGAGTCGTGCGAGCCTGGGAGACTGATTTTGCAGGCCTAGCTGACCTCCATGAGTTGGTCACGGAAATCGCCGCAGCAGAAGTTGAACGCGACGACGCTCACGCTCGACTGGCTGCCATCCGCCATCGCAAGAAAACGTTTCCCAACTGGATCGCATTCCTTGCTAATGGTGTCTGGGCATCGGCATTCGTCGTCTTTATTGGCGGGTCGTGGTTTTCGGCTCTGCTGACGCTGGGTGCCTCGGCGTTGAGTATGGCGACGGTCTATGTCATGGGTCGGTGGCGTGCGCCCGATGTGTTCGCCACGATGGGCGGCGGTTTCATAGCCGTGGCGCTGGCCTATAGTTTGTACTGGACCGACATCTTTCGAGATCCCGCGCTGATGATCGCCGCGTCACTGATCCTATTAGTACCCTCGCTGCGGATTGTGTCAGCAGTCCAGGACGGTATTAACGGTTTCCCGGTCACCTCAGCCGGACGTATTGTCGCATCGTTTCTGGTGTATGTCGGGCTGGTCGCAGGTATCGCCGTAGGAATTGTGGCGGTCGACATGCTGGGCGCACCCGAAATAGACATCACCCAAATGAACACCATCACCTATGAGCACTGGATTTTGACCATCGTGGTGGCGGTTGCAGCAATGGGCATGTCGATAGCCAGCCAGACTCGCTACCGGCTCATCGTCCCGACCGGCCTAGTCTCGAGCGTGGGATACCTGTTTTATGCCGCGGCCATCGAGGTCGGTCTTGGACCCAGTATCTCGCCGGCAGTAGCTGCCGTGGTCGTGGGCTTCTGCGCTCGCATTGTGGCATTGAGCCTGCGAGCCCCGCAGCTGGTGGTAGCGGTTCCTGCCAGTCTCTTCCTACTCCCCGGGCTGATGATTTTCCGGGCCATGTATGAAATCGGTTCGAACGTCGACATGATGTCAGGTGGGGTGCTAGAACTCCTCCAGGCCACGGTGATCATTCTCGCCACGGCAACCGGGTTGGTGCTGGGCGACTCATTGGCTCGACCGCTGACGGCCGGGCTGAAGTCCAACGAGCGTCGACGGGCTGAACAGCGCTAGCCAGAACTGACCGGTTGGGTCGCCCAGTCGATCGGTTCTACTCCTTGTTGGACGAGGAACTCGTTGGTTTTCGAAAACGGTCGAGACCCGAAGAACCCGCGACGGGCCGACAGCGGTGACGGGTGGGGTGCCTCAAGAACTAACGTCGTGGGTGCGGTAAACCATGGAGCCAGCGAGCGCGCCTGCCTGCCCCACAGGATTGCAATCAGTGGCGTGGGACGCTGTGCCAGGGCAGCGATGGCGGTTTCGGTGATCTTTTCCCATCCGATGTTTCGATGTGAACCGGCGTGGTTTGCTCTCACGGTCAACACGCGGTTTAACAGCATCACACCCTGGGCCTCCCAGGCGGAGAGGTCTCCTGACTCTGCAGGAGGGATGCCGAGATCGTCGTGGAGCTCAGTAAAGATATTGGCTAAGGAGCGCGCGATTGGGCGCACGTCAGGGTGTAGCGCAAAGCTCAGTCCCACTGCATGACCCGGTGTCGGATAGGGGTCTTGACCGACGATGAGGACTTTCACTTCCTCAAAGGGCATGCGAAAGGCCCGGAAGACGTTGTCGGCGTGGGGTTCGATATGTTCTCCGGCAGCCCCGCGAGCATGGAGCTGTTCCATCAAGGTGGTGAGGTCTGAAGCAACGGGTTCCAAAATGGGGTGCCATGACGGATGGATGTTTGGCCATGCAGAAAAAGTCATGGGGTTAGCCTAGCGAAATTTGCTTGATGCGGTAGTTTAGACTGGTGGCGATGGACCGATCAGAAGGGGGAGGCATGGAAGCGTTGAGCGACACCAGTCGGCGCATGCTCGATTTTGAAAAACGCTCCTGGCATTACGCCGGTGCTAAAGATCGAGACATCACGGATACGTTTGACATGACCCCGACTCGGTATTACCACAAACTTGCGCGGTTAATCACGACAGAAGCCGCTTACGCCTATGATCCTATGCTTGTGGAACGGTTACTCAATGCGCGCTCAACAGCGCAGCGTGTAGAAGGTACGGCACGGTGAATCAGAACTCGACCCAACACGACTATCCGCGGGACCGGTTCGATGACGTCGAACGTTATACGACCCAGCAGGGTGCCCACCGCAAAGAATTCCCTGTTCCGAAAGGGGCCGGGCAACTCAACGCAATTATTCTCGCCGGCGGGGCCGCGCTGGCCATTGGCATCGGATCGTATCTGTGGTTGTATCCATCCGATCCGCTCAACCAGGCAGGCGCCGATCCCGAAGAAACGGTCAGCACCACGGTCCAGGACGAACCTCAGGATGCCGACGAAGACATCGAACCCGAAGAAGTCGAAGAGCCTGAGCCCGTCGAAACTCCAGAACCAGTGGAACTTGAGGAGCCCGAAGAGTCTCCGGAGCCTGAGGAGTCAGAAGAGCCCGAAGAGGCCGAAGAACCGACTCCGGAAGAAACCGAAGAACCCGAGGACGAGGTGGACTTTGGGCTGCCCGTTAGTGTCTATAACGCCTCAACGATTCAGGGCTATGCAGCGTCGGTGGCCCAAGATCTCGGTGCGGCAGGGTTTAATGTACCGGTTGCTGATAACTGGAGCGGTCAGGTGCCGGCGCAAAATACGGTCTATTTCTCCCACAGTGAGGCCACCGCGCTTGCTGTAGCAGAGGAAGTTGGGGCCGTCGCCATCTACGAACCGTCCGTTGATGGCGTACTGGTCGTGCTCACGGCGGATTAACACAACTTTAGCCACTTGCACTCAGGGGTTCCGAGTGCTAAAACTAGAGTTAGCACTCTGCGGGATAGACTGCCAAAGTCGCTCGCAGATGAACCTCACCATCAGCTGAAACTTCTGTACCGCCACCCGGTGAGGGCAGAAGTTTGCCGTCGCGGGCACTGTGGTGCAGGTGTGGAACCTACTCGTCCCGAAAGGACCGTGCAATACATGGCTAAGACCATTGCATTTGACGAAGAAGCACGCCGCGGCCTAGAAACGGGTTTGAATACCCTGGCTGAGGCGGTCAAGGTAACCCTCGGCCCACGTGGCCGCAACGTCGTACTGGAAAAACAGTGGGGCGCTCCAACCATCACCAACGATGGTGTCTCGATCGCGAAAGAGATCGAACTCGAAGACCCCTACGAAAAGATTGGCGCCGAGCTAGTCAAAGAGGTCGCCAAGCGCACCGATGACGTCGCAGGTGACGGTACAACGACTGCAACCGTGTTGGCTCAGTCGCTGGTCTCGGAAGGCCTGCGCAACGTTGCAGCAGGTGCAGACCCCATCGCGCTGCGTCGCGGTATCGACAAGGCAGTTACTGCCGTGACCGATGCACTGCAGCAGCAGGCTCGCGAAGTCGAAACAACCGACCAGATCGCAAACACCGCTGCCATTTCGGCCGGCGACAAAGAAATCGGTCGCCTCATTGCCGAAGCACTCGACAAAGTTGGCAAAGAAGGCGTTGTCACCGTCGAAGAATCCAACACCTTTGGCCTGGATCTCGAACTGACCGAAGGTATGCGCTTCGATAAGGGCTACATCTCCGGTTACTTCGCCACCGACGGCGAACGCCAGGAAGCAGTCCTCGAAGACCCATACATCCTGATCGTCAACTCCAAGATCTCCAATGCACGCGATATGGTCGGCATCCTGGAGAAGGTCATGCAGTCAAACAAACCACTGCTGATCATCGCTGAAGACGTGGAAGGCGAAGCCCTGGCGACCCTGGTGGTCAACAAGATCCGCGGCACCTTCAAGTCCGTGGCTGTCAAAGCTCCTGGCTTTGGTGACCGTCGCAAGGCCATGCTCAACGACATCGCGATCCTGACCGGTGGCCAGGTCATTTCGGAAGAAGTTGGCCTCACCCTAGAAAACGCCAACCTCGATATGCTGGGTACCGCCCGCAAGGTCGTCGTCACCAAAGACGAGACCACCATTGTCGAAGGTGCCGGCGACTCCGAGCAGATCGCAGGCCGTGTCTCCCAGATCCGTACCGAAATCGAAAACACCGATTCGGATTACGACCGTGAGAAACTGCAAGAACGCCTGGCCAAACTGGCCGGTGGTGTCGCAGTCATCCGTGCCGGTGCAGCAACCGAAGTCGAGCTCAAAGAACGCAAAGCTCGCATCGAAGACGCTGTCCGCAACGCGAAAGCTGCCGTTGAAGAAGGTATCGTCGCCGGTGGTGGCGTTGCCCTCATTGAAGCTGCAGAGACTGCGTTTGCCGACCTGAAACTCGAAGGCGACGAAGCAACCGGCGCCCGAATCGTTCAGATCGGTGTTGAAGCACCACTGAAACAGATCGCCGAAAACGCTGGCTTCGAGCCAGGCGTCGTCGTGGATCGCGTCAAGAACCTACCAAACGAAGAAGGCCTCAACGCGGCCACCGGTGAGTACGTCAACCTATTGGAAGCCGGCATCAACGATCCGGTGAAGGTTACTCGCTCGGCCCTTGAAAACGCCGCTTCGATTGCTGGTCTGTTCCTGACAACCGAAGCTGTCATCGCTGATAAACCAGAACCTGTTGATCCAGCAGCCGCGGCCGGCGGTGGCATGGACCCAATGGGTGGCATGGGCGGCATGATGTAATGTCGCTGTCCTAACACAGCTGATCTCATACACGGTTGCCCCGGTGATGTTCACCGGGGCTACCGCTGTTTAACAGCCGGAATGATCTTGTTGGGTTTTGACTGCTGGGTACAATGTATCGCAGGGCAGAAAGGAAACGTCGTGGGGAAATTGCTCCGTGTAGCTCGGAACATGACGCTGACAGCAGGGGCCATCGGTGCCGCGGGCGTCTGGTACCGCAAACGCGCCGAACGCCAGATGTCACTTCGAGGACAAACCGTGTTAGTCACCGGTGGCGGGTCAGGACTGGGCAGACTGTTAGCTATCGGAGCAGCTCAGCGTTCAGCGGCCCATGTCGTAGTGTGGGATATCGATGCAGATGCCGCAGCGACCACGGTTGACCACATCCTCTCTTCAGGCATCGACGCTTCCTACGACGAGGTCGACCTCGCCTCAGACGAGTCGGTGGACGCCGCCGGAGAAGCAGTACGCCAGCGGATTGGTGGGATCGACTTTCTGATCAATAACGCCGGGGTGGTCACCGGAAAGCCATTCCTGGAACAACGCCACGCAGAGGTCGAACACACTTTTCAGGTCAATGCGTTAGCGCTGTACCGGGTGACCCGCCAGTTTTTGCCTGGCATGCTGACCAACAACTTTGGATCGGTCACGGTCATAGCCTCGGCAGCCTCAATGACAGGGGTAGCGCGACAAACTGACTACGCTGCATCAAAGTGGGCGGCCCACGGATTTACTGAGTCGTTGCGTGCTGAACTACGACATCAGGGACATCCAAACATTCACACCTTATCGGTGCATCCCTTCTATGTTTCCACCGGTATGTTCGCTGGGGCCAGTTCGCCAAATCCGCTGCTGCCAATCTTGGAACCTACGGTCGTGGTGCAAAAAATCTTCCGCGCTTTAGAAGCCGGAAAACGTCAACTGATCCTCCCGCGGGCTGCTGCGTTGGCGAATGGGATAAAACTCTTGCCCGTTCCCGTTGCGGACCAACTCCGAGACATGATGGGGATCAACTCCACGATGGATCATTTCACCGGACGCCTCAGCTAGGCGTCGCGCTTTCCCCCGCGGGGGTAGAGCTCAGCCATGAGATTGCGTCGAGCGGCGCGTTCCCAACGACGCCTGCCGATCTCGGTATTAAAAATTGGGTTTCGTGCGAGCATTCGTCGTAAGAATTTCTCCCGACCTGTCGCAAACTGCTCATCGTCGACTTTGCGGAAATCCTTCCGGATACCTTCTCGGTAGCGCTGGTACGCACCCGTATTGCGCGCAAGGACCTCTAGGTCAGCATCGCAGAGCACCTTACCACCGTGGTCATCGTCGTGGGGGTCGTGGGTAAACGTCAGCCGAATGAGACGCACGGTTTCTAAAATCTCAGGACCGGGTACGCCCAGCTCGGGGAGCACCCGCTCTGCCAACCGGGCAGAATCCTCTTCATCTTGACCGGGCGGCAGGATGGGGTCTGCTCGATACACGGCGTCGTGAAACCAGCCGGCCAACTTGACGGCTCGAGGAAACGGACCCATCGGTTCGCCTTGTCTTTCCAAATAGTCGATATTTTTCAAAACCGACATCAAATGGGTCAGGTCATGATAATGCCGATGCTCTTCGGACCAGCGTTCCAACAGCGCATCACAGATCGGATCTCTATCTAGGACCGAGGTATGAGGGAATAACCGGTCGAAACGCTGGTGCAGGATCTTTTCGAGTTTTGATGATCGTTCTGCGGCCGTGATCCGAAGACCTGATTTGACGAGACGGCGCACGAGTTCAGACCCGGTGACTTCCTGTGCACCGGCATTGACCAGATCCTCGTACATGCTGACCGGCACATCGTAGTGATCCCCGTCGAAGGCGCTTGGTGAGATGCCATTGGCACGCGCGAACGCGTGTAACTCCTCGAGAGATTCATCTGAGACCAGATGAGAGAACACGGTGCCATGAGCCGGCCACCGCGCGGGATCGATCAGTATGGCCATGCTCTCTAGCCTACCCACCAAACCTTTCACCCGGTGGGATTTTGGGCACCGGGTGAAAGGTGGCGGAGAGGAGGTCTAGCCGCGGAACATCGCGGCGTTGGCCTGCTCGGTGGATTCGTATTGTTGGCCAGCATGTTGCATTGCCTCTCGGATGGACCGCAGCGACTCTTCGACGCGTTGTTGCGTCGCACGCCATTCGGTCACCACCGACTGAAAGTTCGAAGATGCTTGCCCTACCCAAGACTCTTGCAGTTGGCGAAGGGCGGCATCCATCGTATTGACTTCACTTTGAATCCGGTCGGCGGTGGACTGCACACCGCTAGCTTTTGCGAAAAGTTCTTGAACGTCGATTTGGATACGGGCCATGAGAAACTGCTCCTGTCGTTTGAGGTCATCGCTGCGTTGGATGCGATACGACTAGCGTAAGAACCTGCCTTCGTAGGAGGCAGACCCGCGAACCCAGTTGTGGAGAAGTATCAGCTCGTGGATTGGTCTGTGGAGAACTCGTCGTCCCAGTCCTCGTCGTCTTGGCTTTCCTGGGGATGATAGGGAAGGCGAACGACCATCGTCGCGCCGCCGCCCGGGGTATCTTCGTACCGGACGGTACCGTCGTGCTGGCTGACGATGCCGGCCACGATGGCTAAACCCAGCCCACTGCCTCCGGTATCCCGGTCGCGTGAGGTGTCGGCACGGTAGAAGCGCTGGAAGATTTTCTCAGCGTCCTCGGCAGAGATACCCGGTCCATGGTCACGAATTTGGATGACAGACACGGTGGCGCCGTGTTCCGGGTCGGTTTCAGTCCCGACGCCAATTTCTACCGGTGTGCCATCGGGGGTGTACCGCAGCACATTGGTCATCAGGTTCGAAATCACCTGGTGCAATCTGTTGGGATCACCCAGGGTTGGCGCGGACTCGGGTCCTTCATCGGCGGAGAGACCGGTGAGCGTGATTTCACGCTGTGGCGCGGTGGCCCGGGTGTCCACGAGTAAATCCGATGCTAAGCCCAGCAGGTTGACGGGTTCAGGTTCCATGGAACGTTGCTCGTCTAGCCGGGCGAGTGTCAGTAAGTCCTCGACTAATTGACTCATGCGTTTGGCTTCTGATTCGATGCGTTCCATTGCCGTGGCGACATCGTCATCTCCGGACAATGCCCCGTGTCGGTACAGTTCCGAAAACCCACGGATGGTGACCAGCGGCGTGCGAAGTTCATGGGAGGCGTCTTGCACAAAGCGTCGCATGCGCTCTTCGGATTCTTCGTTGGCACGGAACGCGATCTCAATGTGGGCCAACATCGCGTTCAGGGACCGCGACAGGCGTCCGACTTCAGTATCGGGTGCGCCAGGTGGGACACGCTTCGACAGATCCCCGGCAGCAATGCCCGCAGCGGTACGTTCTACCCGGTTGAGCGGTCGGAACGCGGTGGTGACGAGTCCATAGGCAATCATCGTCACGACGAGTGTTGCCAAGAAGCCGATCGTGATGACCAGGGTGGTGACACGCTCAATCGAGCGTTCCTCGGGTTCTAATGGTAGGGCAATGGCGACGGTGCCGCTGTCGGATTCGAGTCGGTAAATGTGCACGCGCCACTGATTTTGCGGGATGGCCAACCCGGGCACCACAAATGCCCCTGAGCCGTGTTCGGCAGCTTCTTCGGCATCGAGACGTTCGATGTTGGGCACGTCAGTACCCTCGGAGCGGATGCGGGAGATGAGCTGACCGTCGTTATCCCAAGACTCCCCGTAGAACCGCACGATGGTTTGTTGGAAGCTGCCGGTGTCGTAGGGGCCAGCGGACCCCATCGACGTCAAAAACATCGACACGTTGTGCCGGTTGGTAAAGATATCTTCATCAATTTGCCGAATGAGTTCTTGCCTGTACAGCGAAGCAGTCAAAATGGCAGTCGTGGCCACCGTGAGAGCCATGAGCACCCCGATGATAAACGTCAACTGGGTGCGCAATGAGGTAGCCTGCCAGCGGCGGGCTATCCATTGCAGCGGTTTGGGACGAGCCATTTAGCGTTTGTCTAGCGTCCTCAACAGATACCCCACACCGCGTTTGGTCTGGATCATTTTCGGGCGGTCG
>DATBUK010000113.1:0-2508 GCA_036516155.1 Yaniella sp. | reverse complement strand
TGATCGTTTCGCCCATACATGATGAGCGTCGGGACGGTGAGATACCGGCGGCGATAGACACCGCGGGTAATGCGCAGGGCTTCTGGAAGGATCATCTTGCGGGTCAGGGTGCGCACAGCTGCGTCGATGTCAGGTCGTTGCAATGGCGCTAAGTAGGCGTCGATCGTGTCTTGTGACATCGGGTGGCTGACGTATCTGCCGGTGAAGGTATCGCGAAGGGACGCTCCGCGGCGATGCCAGATGAAGCCGGGCAGGTGTTGGAAGGCGGGTGCGAGTTTTGGATGAAACGTTGCGAAGGCCGGGAAGACGGACAATTGCACTGCAGTGCGCACACGATCTGGGTGCTCGTAGGTAAGTTGTATCGCGGTGAGTGCGCCCATATCGTGCGACATCAAATGAGCCTGCTGGATGTCGAGCAGCTCGAACAGATGGAGCAGGTCAGCAAGGCGGGTTTCGCAGGCGATATGTGGATCCTCGGCGACGGTCCACCCGGCCCCACGCAGATCCGGGGTCAATGATTTTTGACTTAGACCGGTTTTCCTGGTGGTATTCAGGAAGTTTTGTTGACAATACACGCGGCGGGAAATGCCGGTCTTGTGCAATCGGTGAATCACCAGCCCCACAGAGCGCCCCTGATTGTCTTGAGCATTGGTCATCACACCGAGTAAAATGGTGCTCCACCGTGATGAGGAGACTGCGCCATGAAGGTGTTAGTAGCAGGAGCCAGCGGAGCCATCGGGCGGCAATTAGTGCCGCTTCTAGAATCCGCCGGGCACGAGGTTATCGGTTTGGCCAGATCCGTACGTGGACGTATGGGAGCGACGCCACTAGCCATTGATGTGTTAGACCGTGAAGCCGTCATCGAAGTTGTTGACGAACACCGACCGGACGCGATCGTCAACCTGTTAACTGCAGTACCTGACCGCATCAATGCAAAAGATCTTGCATACGACTACGAGACGACCAGTCGCTTAGGTGAAGTGGGCACAGAGAACCTGCGCTTCGCAGCACAACGAGCTGGGGTTTCACAGTTCATTTGTCATAGTCTCGCATTCGGCTATGAACCGCGCGGCAGCTTCTTAGCTGATGAGAAAGCAGCGTTCTGGACCGCGCCCCCAAAACCGTTCGATACCATCCTTTCCGGGATGAAACGACTGGAAGCGATCACGAAAGCCGCTCGCGGTACAGTGCTGCGGTTCGGGCATCTCTATGGCCCCGGAACGGGTTTCGCCGCTGATGGCTGGTTTTTCAAAGAAGTCCAGCAGGGTCAGATGCCGCTCGTCGGGGAGGGCACCGCCATTTTTTCGTTTGTGCATACCTACGATGCTGCTCAGGCCGTTGTCGCCGCATTAACGACGAAACAGAGCGGGGTCTTCAACATTGTCGATGACGATCCGGCAGAAGTGCGCGAGTGGTTACCCGCTCTGGCACGGCTGATGCGCGCCCCAGAACCAAAACGTGTTTCGCGATTCTTCGGCGGGACTGCAGTAGGACCCTGGGGCCTTGCGTATATGACGAGGCTGCGCGGAGCAGACAACACCCACGCCAAAAACGTGCTGAACTGGCAACCCACCTATCCCTCGTGGCGAGATGGCTTTGCTCAAGAACTCGCCGCCAAACCTTCGCCGGCTTAAATAGTGAAGTGGTGGTTCGATCCGTGATCAAAACCACCACTTCCGCTAAACCCTGCGATGCGCCGATCGCACGTTGTTTATGACTGGGTGTCGCGTGTCGCGGTCGTCCCGCCTTCTTCTTCCAACGGCGTGGCTGGATCACTGACCACATCGCCACCTGCATTGACCGTCTCGTTTCCGGCGCTATCATTCTCTGGATCCGCATTCGGGCTATTCGAGTGACCGCTGGAGCCGCTCTCATAGCCGGTGGACTTATCAATCAAGTCGGCAGCTTTTTCGGAGACCCCACCGAGTTTTGGAGCCTTCTCCTTCAACGTTTCGGTGGCATACTCGGTTGCTTTATGGACCTGTTCTTGAGTTTTCGGGTCAGTCCAGAAGTTTTGCGCTGACTGTTTGGCCTGTTCAAAAGCCTGGCGTGCTTGTTCACGGCCGCCCCGGTTGCCCAGGTAATAGCCGACGGCAGCACCAAGACCGAAGGTCACTACTCGTCCAAATCTTAAAAGTTTCATGCTCACTCCTTGCAATCGTCCGTTACAAAATTCTACGTGTTTTGAGTCTTGCCGTTGAGCTCGTGCGGGTCAATGCTGAATCCGCGATCTCAACCTGTGAACTTCGTCAAGAAACAACCGGAACTTACCTAAAGCAGCCTGCACGTCAGGCAACCGGTAGCCTTCCTTAGGCATCTGAGACCTGATGGAAGGTGGCTTGTAATTGTCGGACGACCTGGCTGAGGTCGGTATCCGGGCCCGCAACGTCCACCTCCGGAGCGACCTCCTGGATGGGCAGTGGCAGGACCGGTCCAGAAGGTAGCCCCCATTCTGTTCGCCAGGCCGTCAACTGGGCGCTGCTTGAGGCATACACGATCCGTCCCAGG
>DATBUK010000112.1:0-18825 GCA_036516155.1 Yaniella sp. | reverse complement strand
GCTGCGCCAACAACAGGCTGCCATGGATGCGGCCCTGACGCATTTTGCTGGCCATGTTGAGGCGGTCATTGATGATCAACAAACCATGCTCGGCGCCCCCGAAGGCATCAAACCCTACCGGAACGGCACCGCCTATTTCCGCGAGGTACTCAAGCTCTCCACTGCCCAGACGAAGAAAATTCTTGCCCGAGTGCCGTATGTGACCTGGACTCCCGGCAAAGATCCCGGGTGGCTGGCCTACCAGCCGGCCATGCCCGAGCTGGCCGCATCCTTTGCCAAAGGCAACATCTCCGGGGAGAACCTGGACCGGATCGTGGGCTTGGACCAGGACCTGACCAAATACGTCCACAAAACCAACGCCCTACCCGAGGACAAGGCTGATGTGATGGCCGCATTCGAACCCGCCCTGGTGGATGCTGCTGAGACTGCCACTCCTGATGAGTTGTCAAAAGAAAAGACCCGGTGGGCCAACCTCATCGCCCATGCGCTGGACCCTGATGGGCCACCGGTGGCTGACGCGATCCGCAAACAGGCCGATAATGCGCTGCGCACCCGTCGTTATGCCGATGGGTCCGGACGAGCCACCATGCACATGACCCCAGCCCTGTTCGCCCTCTTCCAAAACTGGTCTTTGCACCAGTTGAATGCCAACGGCACCGCCGTCGAACTCGACCCCGAAGTCATCAACCTGCTCAATACCAGCACCGAAGATGAACACGAGCAGCACACCACTGGTCACCACCACCAGGACGACCCCGCTGACCAGCCCACCACGGCCGACACGTTCAATGATCTCAACGATCTGCACACCACGCCCCACCCGGACGCTCGTGCCGAAGACGATGAGGGCAACACCATCTCCGCTGATCAGGCCGCTGGCATCGACGAACTGACCACCGGCCAACGGTTAGCAGCCATTGTGCTTGGCATGTTCCACAACATCTTGACGATGGATCCGGCCGAACTCGGGGCCAAATCCGCCCACGGCACCAGTGCCCAGTTGATGATCATCCAAGACATTCAAACCGCCTACGAAACCTTAGGCGTCGGCGCCTTACCCGAGGCGGTGCGACGACCACCGGGACCCGCCGGCATCCTCCCACCCACGACGAGCCAGCCGAATCCCGATGACCCCGACACCCCCGTGTGTGAAGACCCCACGCATACCCGCGGACGACCGCCACCGTCCTGGACCCAATATATGTCCGAGGCGATCAATATCGGGGCCTTCCACCCCCGGCATGCCGAACAATTAGCCTGCGATTCCAAACTCGTAGGCCAAATCTGGAATGGCCACCACGACGTCCTCGTCCAACACCGCGCCAAACGGTTATTCACCCCAGCTCAACGCCGCGCCATCCTGGCCCGCGACCGCGGCTGCCAAGCCCCCGGATGCACCGTCCCGGCAGTGTATTGCCAAATCCACCACATCATCGAATGGCTCAACGGCGGCACCACCAACATCGACAACGCCATCACCGTCTGCGCACTCCACCACGGCGCCATTCATGACGGGAAATGGCGGATCAGGAAACGCCACGGGGTCACGTTCTTCCAGCCCGCCCCCTGGCTCGACCCCACCCAACCCCTCCTACGGAATCTCTACTGGAACTTCTAGTTCTGCGATCAGCGCCCATTTTGCTGAGCGAAATCAATAACCTAGGGGTGCGGGTGCGGTGACTATCGCTGAGGACGACCCTGGGGCATTTCGTTGGCAGCAACAGCAGGGAACGGCTTCCCGTCGTTGTATTTTTCCTCCAGACGCTGGACTTCCTTCATCACAGCACGGATAACAAACTGGCTCAATGAACGATGACCCTCAGCGACCATCGTGTGCAATACCGCGCCCCGCAAACGAGCCGTATCCTCAGGTTCTTGATAGAAACTCACTTTATTTGGGTGCTTCCGCGGAGCTGACTCAGGATGCTTCAGCACATCCTCATTGACTTCTTCGGCCTCGGCCTCAATTTCTTCATCGACCTCAGGCTCGCTGAAAGGAGTGGGGATCGCGATACCGATGTCTAAAGCACCCTGCGTCTCAACATCATCAGTTTTTTCTTCCGGCTCTGTAGATTTTGCTGGAATATTCGAAACCTGCCCGACCGACGCCTCGGCAGAAGACTCCGCGGGTTCGAAATCGAACAACAATTCGGGCTGCTCAAGAGGTTCAGACATGTTCTACCTTGAAAAACTAGATGATGGAAACGGCCGGTTAACACTCTAGATCAGAGCTGACCAAAGCACCGGAGGCACTTGAGGGGTGTCCGCGTGACAACCAACCAGAAGTCATGAAAAACAATAGGGTGGATCACCCCGATATGGGACGATCCACCCTATTTGGTGTCGACTCGTGAGCTTGCGCTAAGAGAACAACCGCAATTAGTCGACTGGGAAGAGTGACACGTTGATGGCACCGGCGTATTCGCCAGCGTCGGCGTCGGCAGGTACATCAAGTGCCAGGTCAGCAACGACGTCAGTCGAGCCGTAGCGTGCGTGGTCATCAGCCGAAGCCAGCAGAGCAGGCTCAACCAATCCGGTACCACCGCGCATTTCGCCCAGGGTCACATCACCGTTGTTCGCGGCAGAACCACCGAGGACACGTGGGGCCCAGCCCATGTAGGAAGCGCTGACTTCGCCAGCTTCGCTAGCCAAATCGGTAGCGGTACCGGTCAGTTCCCAACCAGCGGCAGCGTTACGAGTATCAGTCACGCGGATCGTTGGGAGAGCTGAGGAGTAGGTCCAGCGGTCACCAGCGTTGGTGGCTTCGCCCATGTTAACGGCAGCATCAGTTGGGATTGACAGAGTCAGCGCACCAGCAGTTGGGCTGCCTGGAGCAACTGGACCGTCTGCACCGCGTTCAGGTACAGCAGCGTTCACTTCGATGTCACCATCGACTGGTTCGCCAGCGGAGTCATCGTCGAGGCCAGTGGCCACACGACGCTCGATGCCTTCGGTGACGGACTTGGTGCCGTTGTCGTTCTTGGTGATGGTGAACGCATCAGCGGTATCGCCGATTTCACCGTCGAAGTTCGGGTTCGAACCAAACTGAGTGGCGATCGCTTCGTACTCCAGGGTCTCTGGGGTAACGCGGATACCAGTGGTCAGCGTGGTGTGCTGGTACTTGGTGACCTGAGTTGCGCCATTGTTCAGCCATACGTTGGAGGCGTCATTGGCCAGGTTGTAATACTTCGGACCGGAGTTCGAAACAGCGAAGACTGGGCCGTCGGTGACACCTTCGTTACCGGTGGCGTCGTCGTCAAGGAAACCACGTGCGTAGGTGTGGTCGTGACCGGACAGGACGAGGTCAACGTTGTGTTCCTTGATAACAGGAAGCATTGCTTCACGGACGTCTGCGTTGTCACGGCCCTGGGAAACGGAGAAGGTTGGGTGGTGGAACTGCACGATGTTCCAGTTCGCATCCGACTCTTCCAGGACACCATCGAGCCATTCGGCCTGCATACCCATGTACATTTCGCGCCATTCACCACTGGAAATATCTGGCAGGTCGACGCCCTGCTCGCCTTCCAAGTGGCTTTGGGTGCGGAAGTGTGAGTTCAGGGTGATGTAGCGTACGCCCTGGTAATCGGTGTAGTACACGCGGTTTTCCATGTGGTTTGCGATGAGTTCACGGTATGGTGCATCAAACGAGTTGCCCACATTAGACGGGCCGTTTGCCGGAACCGTAAAGTTCGCGTTCCAGTACTCGGCCACGGTGTCACGAGAGTACTCGTGGTTTCCAATGGCCGGCAACCAGTTTTCGGTCTGCCGCTCACCGTCGGTAATGGTGAACCATTCTTCCCACTCGTTTTCGACGGAGTAGTTGATGAGGTCACCGGTCTGCAGCGTCAATTCCGAGTTCGGGAACGCTTTGCTGGTGAGTTCAACGACCGGGGTCCACTTTTCGGTCAGGTCGTTCTGCCCGTCGGCGTACCAAGTGAAAGTGAATGGGTCATCCGAGTCCGAGGCAGTGGTGAAGGTGTACCACTCGCTCGCGCTGTCACCGGTCAAGACACGGTAGGTGTAGTCGGTGTCTGGTGACAGGCTTTCGAAGGTGGCTGCGAAGGTCGTTGCGGGATCTTCGCCAACTTGACGTTCAGCGCGAACCTCAGCGTCAACCGTGGTGATGTGACCGTCGGTGCCGCGGATTTCAGCGGTAGCAGCTACATCAGGTGTAGCACCGACAGAACGCCAGGTGACGGTCTGGGAGGTTGACGGGTCTTCAGTCGGGTTGAGGATGACGCGTTCTGGCGCGGACTCAACAGCATCAAGCGCAACTGGGGCGGCCATGGCTGGGACCGCACCGCAGGCGAAAACCGCGCTGAGGGTGACACCAGCGGCGAGATTCCGCCAGCGTCGGGTATGCGAAATACGCATTGCTCTCCTAAATGTGGTTCTGTGTGGTGAGGGTTTTCTCTGACCCTCACCACACAGAATCACCCAACCAGGTTTCGTCAGGATTCATTAAGGTTTCGCATACTTAATGTTCAGGTAAACACTAGGAAACACACAGTTAGGCAGTTCTCATTCGGTACCCTACGGTGGGACTAAGAGACAGTTTCTCGAGTCTCGTCTGATGATTCCGTGGGTCCGGCAGCGTTGTCAGCTGTGCTCTCGGTTGCTTGTTCTGACCGGTTCGTTGCGGCTTCGCGCATGCCTTCGGCACGAGCTGCGGCAAGCGCACCGGCCATCTCCCGTTTGCGCCGACGACGACGGACGATAATCGTCACGATGAGTGCGACGATCAGTAACAAGGCGATGAGGTAGACCCATGGCACCGCCCAAGTCTTCACTTCTGCGGTGGCGGAGGTGAGTTCGACTTCGATTTCATCGTCACCGACCACGTTTTGTGTCGCGGTGACGGAGGAGGTGAGGAGGCCCAGCGGCCAGGCTTCGAGCTCGATGGAATCCGATGTGCTCTGGCCCGGCAGTATTTCCCGCTGCGAGGCGACGGCTTGTTCCGAAACTCCGGCGCTGAGCCCAAAGAGCCCTTCAACCTCGAGTGTTTGTTCAGAACCGAGGCGCACGTTGCCGGTGTTTTCGATGCTCCAATCAACGGTCAGAACGCCAGGAGAAAAAGGATTCCACGACGGGGTGTAGTGGGCTTCGAGGTCTTGGATCGCGACGGTTGGGACGATGTCACCGGCGACACGAAGGTGAATACGGGCACCGACCTGAGCGTCAAGTGAGAGCGCGTTCCCGTCGGCATCGGCCGCGACCCTTGCGGCGATACCGGCTGGATGGTCACCTGGTAGGGCGTCTTCCGGGACCGTGAGGGTGAACGGTACGGTGGCTGAATCTCCAGCGGGCACGGTGACTTGTTCGTCGATTTCAATCCACGTGCCCGAGTCTTCGGACGCTGCGGGGTCCGGCAGGAGGTCGAAGAGGCCTTCGTCTGTGACGATGCCGTCTGAGGTGATGAGGTCGAACGTCAGATCTTCTTCCGAGAAGTTCGTCACGACGACCTCGTCCTCGACGCTCTTGCCGGGTTCCACTTCGAACCGGAACGAGACGCGCTCTTGGGCGTCCTCGTCCTCGTCGGAGCCTGCATCGCCTTCGTCGGCGTCTTGCAGGCTCGGCGCGATACTCCAGGTCAGCATGTTTTCGGGCAGCACGGATTCGGCAGCGTCGTCATTGGTTTCACCGTCTTGGCCATTGTCGGTGAGCGTGGCTGGCAGTGTGTTCGAGTGCAGTTCGGCGTGTGCAGGTTGCACCCCGACCGCACCGGTGAGCACTGCTGCTGCGACCGAGGCTGGCAGTAAGAGCCCAAACACAGCGCGACTGACGGCGGACGACGATTTCATAAACTCCTCCAGATGATGACATCAAGGTGCCTAGGGGCAACACATTCGGCACGTTATGCTCGGTAAGTAAACCGGAGGAGTCAGGCAGGTAACGACCCGGTCCCGAAAAGGTTGCGGGACAGTAATGGATAGCTGGTCAGCTTCGAGGCCACGCGTACCGCCCGGCATGCATGTGATAATGGCCACGATAGCGATGTTGAGAGGAAACATACCCATGGAATTTTCGCATCCGATTGTGGCCGCGCCGATGGCCGGCGGCCCCTCGTCCACCGCACTTGCTCGGGCCGTCGCGTCAACCGGGGCCCTGGGTTTTCTTGGCGGTGGCAATAAGACAGCCGAACAACTCCAACACGATTATCGTGCGGTGGCCGACGCCGGGGACGTGGGGGTGAACCTGTTTGTACCAGACGTTGCGAATACGGCGGTGGATCCGGTCACAAGCCAAGAGGGCCGGGTCGAGCAGCTTGCCGCGTTTCGTCAAAAACTGCTGCCGTTTGCCGAACGGCTCGGCGTTGAGCTGCCAACCGTCGAGGAGGCCGGGGCCGACGTCTCTGATGACTGGGATGCCAAACTCAACGTCGCCGATGAGTGGCCGATCATTTCGTTTACCTTCGGATTGCCGGCTCCTGAAGTCTTTGAGCAGTTGCATGCGTCGAATACGCAGGTTGGGGTGACGGTGACGACGGTGGCCGAAGCACAAAACGCCGTCGCACACGGTGCGGATTTCCTCGTCGTGCAGGGACCGGAAGCCGGCGGACACCGTTCCGTCCATAACCCGCAGGCCGAGCCCGAGGACATCCCGCTGCTGAAGCTGCTCGACCGGGTGCACGCCGTCGTCGACGTGCCGCTGGTGGCAGCCGGCGGAATCGTCACCCCGGAGCAGGTGCGGGAAGTTCGGGCCCACGGTGCGGCGGCAGCGTCGGTGGGCACGGCGCTGCTCCTTTCGGAGGAGGCCGGGACGAACCCGATTCACCGCCAGATGTTGCAAGAAGACGACTCGGGTGTCACGCAGCTGACCCGGGTGTATTCGGGACGTGTGTCCCGGTCGCTGGTCAATGAGTTCATGTCGCTGCAAGCCCCTCCGATGTACCCGGAGGTCAACGCGCTGACGGTCCCGATCAAGCGGGCGGCGGCTGCGGCGATGGATCCGCGCTCGACGCACCTGTTCGCGGGGACGGGATATCGGCAGGCACGGACCGGCCCGGCGGCTGAGATTGTGGAGTGGTTAGCGGGGAATCGTCCCTAAGAACGATGTGCCGTGCTGCGGCGCACCCTAGGATGAGGATTCGTGAAGATCTTCGAGCGCATCATGCACTGGTGGCGCACCCACCCGCGACTGGCTGACGGGCTGATCATCCTGCCGCTGCTGGCGTTCATCTTGCTGAGCGCTTCGGGCTCGATGACCTCGGCGGCGTTTCCGATCATCGTCTACACCTGGCCGGACTGGGCGCTGCAGGCGGTGATCGTGGCCATCCTGGTGTTGCACATGGCACCGTGGGTCATCCGGCGCACAAATCCCGTGGCGTCGGCGGGTTTCGTCGTCGCGGGCTCACTGCTGCAACTATTTTTCGGCCCCGAGCTGCTGCCGTCGATGTTCATGGTGCTGCTGACGGTCCAGAACCTGGCCCACCGAGCACCGCAGTGGGCCTCAATTGCCGGGTTTGTCACCGCACTGGTTGGGGGCTTGCTTTACGCCGCAGAGATGAGCTTCATCCCCCACTTCATGGGTCCGGGCGGATACAATCCGGGTGAAATCATCGCCCCCATGGGGTGGATGGTCGGCGCCGTGATGAGTATTCCAGTCACCGCCCTGGTCGTGTTGTTCTGGGCGATCGGCAACGTCCAGCGAACCCGTCGGATCCGCATCGAAACGCTACAAAACCGCGCGGCCCAACTTGCGGTTGAGGCCCGGCAGGAACGCGAACTCGCCGCCGCGGATGAACGCAATCGGATCGCCCGCGAACTCCACGATATCGTCGCCCACTCACTGCAGGTCATCATTTCGCAGGCCGATGGCGGACGTTACGCGGCCAAAGCACAGCCCGAAGTCGCGACCCAAACCCTGGAAACCATCGCGGGCACCGGACGCGACGCGCTTGACCAAATGCGACGCCTGTTAGGCGTGCTGCGCGATACTGCTGCCGCCGAAACCGCTCCGCAGCCCTGCCTTGCCGATGTCGACGAACTGATCGAGACCATGCGCATGGCCGGGCTTGAGGTCGAGTTCCGCGAAACCGGGCAGTCGAAACGAGCCCTGGCCGACGGCGCAGAACTCGTGGTCTACCGGATCATCCAAGAATCCCTGACCAACGTCGCGCGGCACGCCGGTCCGGATGCCACGGCGACGGTCGTGGTGGCGTGGCGGAACTCGGGGGTTTCCGTCACGATTGACGACGACGGCGTCGGCGCAACAGACACCGATCACGCAGGTCAAGGCCTCGTAGGGATGCGCGAGCGCACCGGTCTATACGATGGAACGTTTTCTGCCGGCCCGAAAGCCGGCGGCGGGTTCCGCGTCCACGCCCACGTGCCCTACGAGAATGGATAACATGCAACCGATCAAAGTAGCCATCGTTGATGACCAGCACCTGATCCGCTCGGGACTGTCAATGCTGATCAACTCCCGCGAGGAATTGCAGGTCACGGGTGAGGCCTCAAACGGGCAAGAAGCCGTCCAGTCGGCGCATGTCCGAGCCGCTGACGTCGTGCTCATGGATGTTCGCATGCCCGTGATGGACGGGATTGCGGCCACGACCGAATTACTGAAACACGACGACGACCTCAAGATCATCGTGCTCACCACATTTGACCTCGACGAGTACGCGCTGGACGCGATCGACGCCGGAGCCAGCGGCTTCCTGCTCAAGGATGCACCGCCCGAGCAGCTGCTCGGGGCCATTGAGTCGGTGTACCACGGCGACGCGGTGATTGCCCCTTCGACGACGAAACGCCTGCTGGAACACCTCGTCGCACCCAAGCGTCACAAGCTACCAGCGGAAGCCCACAGCGCCGATCTGGCCGCGTTGGCCACGCTCACAGCTCGCGAGCGCGAAGTGCTTGAGGCGATGGCGCAGGGACTGTCGAACGCTGAAATCGCGCAGCAACTGTTCGTTTCGGCCACGACCGTCAAGACCCACGTCGGCAATGTATTGACCAAACTTGGCGCCCGCGATCGGGTCCAGGCCGTCGTGCTGGCCTACCGAACCGGAATTGTGTAGCAGTCACGACCGGGCGATAATGACGGTATGGAACCACGCAGAGGACTTGACGACAAAGATTTGAACAATCCCCGCCGTGCTAAACCGGCCACGGTTGGGATGACGCTGCTGTTCATTATCGGCGCGCTGGTGCTCGGCTCGTCGTTGGCCCTGAACTTTTTCACCGGGCACTTTTCGGTGCTGGTCTTCGTCATCGGGATCGTGCTGATCGGAGTGGCCGTGGCGTATCTGGTGGTCAACGCGTTCAAGGACGACGCCGGGGGCGACTCGGACAAGTAGGTTTTTATAGCGGTTGCAGACCCGGCAGCAGGAAGTAGGCCATCGCAGCCCACACGAGCGATGTCGCGGCAAGTACCGGGACGGTGACGGCTAGCAGACGGCCGCGGGTCACGGTCGGGCCGTCGTCGTGCATCGAGGCACCCCGGGAGAGTTGGTAGGCCAGCTCGACACGGGCCGGGGAGGCGATCGTGCCCCAACAACCGGCGGCGTTATTCATCGCCATTGACCACTGTGGGTGGACGTCTAACTGCACGCCGACGGCGACCTGAGTGGGACCAAACATCGCGTTGGTGCCGGTACCCGAGGCGGTCATGTACCCGCCCAGTGCACCGACCAGTGGCATCAGCACCAGATACCCGTTGCCCAAATTCGCCAGCGACTGGGCCAGGGTATCGGCAATATCGCCGCCCTCCATCACGACCCCGAACAAAATGTACAGGGCAGTGGGCACGCCCGTGTTGAGCCAGAGCTTGAATGCATCGCGGGCCAACCCGGGTGAGCGGCCACCGTATTGCCACAGCGCGACAGCGACCCCGGCAAACGCATACAGTGCGGGACTGGCGACAATCTCGGTCCACCACTGGCCATCAAATCCAGAACTCACGACCTGCCCGAAAATTGTCCCGAGCACCAAGACCGCATATGGCACGATCGAACCGCCTGGCCCCGGCCGGAGTGCACCGCGGCGAACGATGAGCAACCAGCCGACCGTCATGATCGCGGCGGCCACCGCCCCGGCAACCGGGGTGCCCAGCAACCAGTTCGAAACCAACACCAGGACGCCCAGCATCAGGCCCGAACCTGCCCCGATGACCAGGTAGCCGAAGAGCTTTGCGCCGCGAACTTTGGCGTGGCGGGCTGCGATGAAAGCGGTCACGGTTCCGGAAATGATGGTCGCAGGAAAGTTCATAGCCGCGGTGGCCAGCCCGAATTCGGTGAGCGGTTGGCCGGCGAGTTCAGCACCCAGCAGCGTGCCCGGCCCCATCGAGCCCCACGGCCCGATGACGATCCCCATGAGCGTGATGAGTGCGGCACGGTAGGCGTTGAAGCCGAATGCGAGCGTCAGCGGCAACCCGATAATGAGCGATACCCCAAAACCGGTCACGGATTCCATGAACGGCACCACACCGTTGGCCATCATCAGCGCTGACCCCAGCGACGCACCGCCGGCGGCTAACCAGTCGGCAAGTTGCCGCTGCGCGCCAGTGCGGTCCATGACCCGGGCCAGCGTCACTCCGCCGCCGATAATCGCCAGCACCTTGAGCAGTGTTCCCAAGGACCCGCCCACAGCCTCAGTCACTTCAGCCAGCGGCGCATCAAGCACCGCCAACCCAACAATGAGCGCACCGATAATACCCGCGACCGGAGGAACCCAGGCGGGTAACCGGGACAGCAAGAGCGCGACTACCACCAACAGTGGCACAGCGGCCAGCACAACGGTCACTTCGCTCCCCACTTTCACACGGTCTCAGCACCTCATCTTACGCAGTGAACCTCCACCTGGCGGCGCAGATGAAACTCCTCCGCAAAGATGAGACGAGCCCAAACAAGATCATGCCGGACGCCGATGTTTCCACCGCGCGGATCCCGCAGGATGGAAGCATGACGATACACAACGCACCCACCGTGACGCGACACGCCGTCGCAGCTCAGCACCTGACCAAAACCTACGGCAGCGCCGACACGAAAGTTACCGCGCTCAACGACGTCACCGTGGCCTTCGCGCCCGGGGAGTTCACCGCGATCATGGGACCATCCGGTTCCGGTAAATCCACGCTCATGCATTGTCTGGCCGGTCTCGACACCGTCGACTCGGGACAGGTCGCCATCGACTCCACGATCATCACCGGCATGAACGACCGCGAACTGACCCTGCTGCGACGTAGCCACATCGGGTTCATCTTCCAAAGCTTCAACCTCGTCCCAACCCTCAATGCGCGCGACAATATTCTGCTGCCCCTGACTCTGGCCGGTACCAAAACCGACGACGAGTGGTTCAACCAGGTCATCGACACTCTGGGCCTGACCGACCGGCTGACGCATAAACCCCACGAACTCTCGGGCGGCCAGCAACAACGCGTGGCCATTGCCCGCGCCCTGCTCACCCGGCCGGCCGTCGTCTTCGCCGATGAACCCACCGGTGCGCTGGATTCGGCCACGGGTCACGAAGTGCTCGACCTGTTAGCAGGCAGCGCCCGCGACATGGGCCAGACCATCATCATGGTCACCCACGATCCCCGGGCCGCATCGTATGCCGACCGTGTCGTCCTCCTCAAAGACGGCGCCGTGGTGGGACAACTGACCGACCCGACCACCGACTCGGTACTCGATGCGCTCGCCGGACTGGGGGAATAACACGATGTGGAAACTCGCCCTCAACCAACTGCGGTCCCACCCACGACGCTACGTAGCCCTCCTCATCGCGATCGTACTGGGCACGATGTTCTTAGCCGCCTCCCTGTTAGTCACGTCCTCGGCCAAGGAAACCACCAAGCAGATGCTGGGCGCGACCTACGCCAACGCTGACCTACTGATGGTCGGCGAAGAGGGCGCGTCGTTTGAACCAGACTCACCGTTTGCACAACTGGCCGGAACCGGCGACACCCCCGGCACGCTCGAAGACCTCGACGGCGTGCAAGAGGTGTATCCGCTGCTACACGCCCCTGCCGCCATGGTACTGCCCGACGGCACCGACAAGCAGGGCACCTACGACGCCGACGCCGACTTTGTGTACGCAACGAACCGGCCCGACGACGCGTCGCTGATTTCAACACCGATCGTCGACGGCGCCCTCCCTGAGCACAACGACGAGCTGACCCTCGATGCTGCAACAGCCGACCGATACGACCTAGCAGTCGGGGATACGGTCACGATCCGGACACTTGCCGACGAGACCGAACAGGACTTCGACCTCTCGGGGATCGTCGACGACTCCTTAGACCCCACCGTCGTCGGCGCGGTCACAGCGTACGTCACCGCATCAACCCTGACCGAACTCGCCGGCGAAACGCCCGGTTACGGCATGGCACTGGTGCGCGTCGACGGTAACACGGACCAGGTGCTGGCGGATATTCAGCAGCGGCTGGATGCCGCCGGGGTGCCCGTGACCGTCAACACCCCGGAGGTTCAAATCTCCGAGCAGCTGATCGATATGTTGGGCTTTGACGCGATTACCGTGGTGCTGGGTGGTTTCTCGGCCATCGCGCTGCTGGTCATGATGCTGGTCATCGCCAACACCTTCTCCGTGTTGGTCGCCCAGCGGACCCGACAGTACGCTCTGCAGCGCGTGCTGGGTGCCACGCGCGGCCAGATCCGCCGCAATGTGCTGGCCGAATCCGCGGTGATCGGCCTGCTCGGGTCGCTGCTAGGTATCGGACTGGCCATCGGGTTGATGGTCGGGCTCATGCAGCTTGCCCAAACCTGGCTGCCCGGTGCGGCCTTCGGTATGGATCCGACCATCCTGTGGGTGCTTGTCGTGGGGATCGTCATCACCGTGGCCGCCTCCTGGTTCCCGGCGGCGCAGGCCATGCGGGTCTCACCCCTGGAAGCGATGCGCCCCGTACCGGAAGTGACCGCCAAGACCAAGGCCGGAACCTTCCGGCTGATGCTCGGCGCCGTCATGCTACTGGCCGGCGGTACAGCGCTGGTGTACTTCAGTCTCGAAGGGCTCATCCTGGCAGCCATTGCTGCCGGTGCTGTCGCCTTCATCGGTGTCCTAGCGCTGGGCGTGTTGTTCATTCCGGGCGCGGTCTACACGCTGGGCTGGCTCCCCCGATCCATGGGTATCACCGGCAAAATGGCCCAGCTGAATGCCGTGCGCAATCGATCTCGAACCGCTGCAACCGCAACCGCCCTGGTCGTAGGCACTACCCTGGTCGCGATGATTCTCACCGGTGGACGCACGGCCCAGGACAACACCGACGAGCTGTTAGCCACGAACTACCCCGTCGACATTTACGCACACGTGAACGATGAGTCCCTCGACCTCGCAGCGCTGACCGAAGATATTGAAACTACCGCCGGTATCGCCGAGGCCCAGACACTGCATCTGGTCGGCACCATCGATGAGGCCTGGGCGTCATCCGATACGGTATTTTCAGCCGAGCCAGCCCAGTTACCTCAGGTTTCTGCGGGGATCACCGACGACGACGCGACCGCTCTTGAACAGCCCGGCACCGTGTTGGTTCCGGCCACCCATGAGTCGGACACGCTGACGGTCACGACCCCAGACGGACAAGAGGTCACCCTGGATGCGGTGCATTCCGAACTGTCTTCGATTACGCCGGTTGTGTCACCACAGACCGCCGAGACCCTCGGGAGCGCCCCGGTCGGCTCGCCGATGGTTTGGATCGCGGTCGAAGACCAGAACATGGCGCAGGCAGATCTGCAGGATCTGCTCAATACCTTGATCGCGGAGACCGAATTGTCAGCTCAGGATGTCAGTTCTCCGTTGATTATGCGCTCGATCTATCAGCAGGTCATTGATGCCGTGATGTTGACCGTGATCGGGCTGCTGAGTATCTCGGTGTTCATCGCGTTTGTCGGGGTGGCCAACACCCTGGCACTGTCGACGATGGAACGCACCCGAGAGAACTCGTTGATGCGGGCCCTGGGCTTGACCAAGGGCGGACTGCGCTCGATGCTGACCTGGGAGGCGATCCTGATCAGCGCGGTCGGGGCCATTCTCGGCAGTGGGCTCGGGATGGTCTTTGGCTGGGCCGGTTCGACCGCGATCTTCAGTCAAATCTCGTCCGAGGGACCCGACATGAGTTGGCCCTGGTTGGAAGTTGGTGCGGTCATTGTGGTCGCGGTGCTTGCCGGGTTGATCGCATCGCTGGCACCCTCCCGCCGAGCCGCGAAACTGGCACCGGTCCAAGGACTCGCCACTATCTAAACCGCAACATTAGACGGCAACGGTCTCAAGCACCGCACGCACTTCGTTGGGTATGGGCTGCGGTGCTTGGTTCTCTGCATCAAAGAGCACGACGACGGCCTCGACAGCCATGCACACTTGACCGTCCTGGATCAGTTCGTGTTGAACCGTATAGGAAGTGTTGCCAATCTTCGAGACCCAGACGAGCACTTTCACGGCGTCTTTGTAGTGCACGGGGCGCAGAAAATCGGTCTCGACTTTTCGTAAGACCGCGTCCACCGAGCCGGACCAGTCGATTTGCGCCAGCAGTGCGTCCAGCGATCGAACCCGTGCCTCTTCAACAAGAGTCATGAGCTTGGCGTTATTCAAGATGCCCATCAAATCTTGATCTGACCAGCGCAGTTCGATCGAGATTTCCTGGGCGTGCTGCGGTGCGTTCGACATTCATTCTCCTGGTGAGAGGGTACCTAGCGTAGTGCTCGGCACCACCTTAGTCGGCCACTACACGAGCCAGTGCGAATTGCGACCACCATAAAACTGGCCTGTGATGAACACAACTGTGTTATTTGAATGAATAATCAACAAAAATAGTGTATCCTTTGCTATTCCACTTCACCGGCCTACAAGCTACTCTAAGGTAACAACACCTCAATCCAGCGCGTGGGCCACCGCATCTCATCACTCACACCAAGAACGTGCGCCCACGCCATCAAGACTGCCATGGCGGGAGGGCTGAACCATTTTACGCAATCCGGAATCAGAACGGCTTCAAGCGGTTGCTGAGATTCTGGCGCACGCCTACACCAACGGTGGCGGCACCGTCCTCGTGGACGGCCTCGCCGGGATGGGCAAAACCCACTTCCTGCGGACTCTCGCTATTCAAGCTGAACACTACGACCGGTGGCCTGTCACGTTCGTCAGGGCTGATCCGCTTGAAATTGGCGAACCGTACAGCTTTATCGAACGATTTCTTGCCGCCGGTGTCGCGCCCGAGTGGAATTTTGTCCCCGACGGTCAACTGCAACCGATCGCTGTGGCACGCGAGTGTGTTCGCCAACTGTTATGTTATACGCGCGGCCACGACGAAGGCCGCGTGATTATTGTCGACGACGCACACTGGATCGACCCGGAATCTGTCCAAGTACTGCGACACATGATTCCGAGATTTAATCGGCGCAACGTCTTGATCGCCTGTGCCGCGCGAACCCCGCATAAACCTGGCTCCCTCGGGGAGTTGCTGACGCAAGCGGCCGCCACCAATCCGCATGACCATCATGTGGAATTGCCACCGCTCACCGAACACGACATTCGGGCCCTTGCACTGCAACGGTTCGGGGTCACCATCTCCATGCGCAACGCCATCCAGCTGAGCGAAATTACCGGAGGATCCTTCCTCGGCGTCGAAAGTATTTTCGACCAGGTCACCGATGATGAAATTAAACGACTGCACACCACGTGGGATTTGCCAATGAGAAGTCAGAACCTGGATAACCCACTCTTGGGTGCCTATCGCGAGCTGAGCCCGGAAGCACAACAGATTGCTCAAATCGTGTGTCTGGCAGAACACGAGGTCGCACCTCAGACACTGCAGGCTGTGGCTCGCAGATTAGGTGTTCCGCTGGCCATTGATGAAGCCGTTCGAGCCGGCGTCATTATGGAATCAGACTTCGGGCAATCGATCGTGCCAAAACACCATCTCGTGGGGGCGGCCGTACGGAAAATTGTCCAACCAGCGGTCCGCCGTCGGGTCCATCGCCTGTTTGCCGAGTACACCGAGGGTTTCCGCTCGGTACGGCACCTACTCAACGGCGCCGAGACGCTCGACCAGAAGCTGTCTCACCAGGCGGTGCAATATGCTCGCGAAGCCGGCGACCAATCCCAGTTCATGAATGCCAATGAGATCTTACGCATGGCACTTGACCTGGCCACCAGCGCAGATGCCCGGCGCGAACTGATCACCGAGCTCGTCCTGATCAACATCAGGGCAAAGACCGGCTTTAAGTGTCTAGACTTATTACCAGAGCTGGAGACATTCCCGCACACCATCCTTCGTGAGTTCCTCGTCGTGATGCTACGGGTTTATCTGGTCAATGAACCGTTCCCGGCTCAACGCGTCCAGAACGTCTTGAACACCACGGATACGACACCCGATGAGAAAACGTTGCAAGCCTTTCTGCTGTTCATGATGATCATGATGCGGATGCGCACGATTGATCGCAGCGAGGTTATGGAACTCATTCCTGTGGCGCAACAGTTCTTTGACGCTAGCCCAACTCATCCGGAACAACTCGCCGATGCTCGGCTGGCGTGGATGGTTTCCCCATACGAGTACTTGCTGCTGTTGGACTGCTTTGCGGTGGTGCAACAACACCTCAATGGTGATATTGCGGCCACCCGAGAGGCCCTACCCGAACTGTTAGACCGGGTCGCTGATCTTCCCGAGATCGCAACCAAAGTTGATTGTCTTACGCCGCTGGCCGGTGCCGCGATGGCAGTCGGAGATCTCATCCTGGCACACGATATCGCCGCCCAAGCTGTGGACCTCCTAGAACGGATTAACAGCGAACCGTGGGCTGCTGCCACGCCGCGGATTATTCTGGCTCACACCCTGGTGCTGCTGGGCAAATACCAGCAGGCCGAAGAGGTGCTGAATATTCTCGACGAATTCAGTCACGATGCGCTGGACTTCGAAGCCCGTTTAACCGGGGCGGCACTTCGCGCCTTCATGGCCGCGGTACGGGATCTGCGGGATCCAGAACAATTCTTGGCTCATGCTCGTCGGATTGAAGACATCGACTGGGAACACTACGGTCGCGATCTAGCGGTCGTGGCCAGAGCAGAGATCGCACGAGTGGCTGATGAGCCGACCGAAGTCATCACAGCGGTCTCGTGGCCCAAAACGGCTTCGTTCCGCAATACGCAACGCGGGTTTTTGACCTATAAGGCTCATGCCTTAATCACTCTGGGCGCCTACGATGAGGCACGTCGGCTCATCAATGAGCTGGCGGATCGGCGTGGCAAGACCTGGTTTGAATACTGGGGCACGCTGGAGTGGTTAGAAGCTCGGCTGGCACAGGCTAACGATGATCACACCGCTGCGCAAAAGTGGTACGAGTCAGCCCTGAAGCGGCGGCTCTTTCCGCTACCCTGGGCGTTGACCGCACTCGATTATGGCCGATTCCTGCTGCTGATTGGTCAGCCTGAAGAAGCCGAGACCGTTTTGCGTGATGCGGTCAGTATGTTGGAAAAACTCGGCGCTGCTGCTTATTTGCAACGGGGCAAGCAATACCTCAACTCTGCGGTGCAGGAAAATACCAGCCAACAGGCCGATGCGTTTGCTGCGATGACCAAACGCGAGCGCGAAGTCGCCACACTGCTGGCCGAAGGACACTCGAATAAAACAATCGCTGAACGACTAGTGGTGTCGGAATCGACGGCACGTTTTCACGTGTCGAATATTCTGCGCAAACTCCAACTGAATTCGCGGGCTGAAGTGCCACGAGTGATCAAACAGTCCAGCAGGTCATCCTAGATAAACTCGCACTATGGCTAGTGTCTCAGCGAGCCTTCGGAGCTAGAATTCACAGACACCGGCAACACCTCATCGCACCACCCAGTAGCGGCGGCCCAACCAATCGGAGACGTCATGCCGCAAGACCCAGCAGACGGGACGAGGCGACGCCGAAACAGACTCTGGCTTCGGCGGTTCGTTTTGGTCGGTCTGATGGGGATAGTGCTAGCGGCAACGACCTTCGTGTGGCGAGACCCGGATCCAGCATGGCCGGAAGCCGAGTTTATCGCAGCTGGTCAATTTGAAATCACTGCTACGAGCGATCCAGTGTGGCGCGAAGCATCAACGACAATGGCCACCGCCCCGCGGGTCATCGACCCCGAAACGTTTCAACTTCAATCCGGGGACAGTGTCCAGGTCGATTATCCCTTCGAGATGACCTTACCCAAAGAGACCACAACAGGAACACTGCGCGTGGAGTGGATGGCTGATACCGGCATGCCGGATTCGGTGTTCGGGCTCTACAGTATCCACGAGGACCAGGGCCACGATCTGACCGGGTCAATAACGACGCTGGGTAGTGAAATGCAGGTCGAGTTTCCATGCCCCGATGACGGGGACACCGGATCCTACGTAGTGCGAATATATCTTGACTTCGCGGGCTTGGATGATCGATTTGGCACCAGCAGTGTGGATCAGTTGTCTGATCTGGGAGATTTCACGGTCGAGATGCGCTAAACCGTCATGTCCTCTCGCGAACGTTCGGTGGCAGCGGCACTGTAGTCAGCGAACGCCCCGCGATATTGCGCGGCCGGATGCGACGTCGGCAACCGATCTGCGCCGGTGAGTCGCCCGCGCAGCGTCGTATGGGCCTGGGCGTCAAGTTCTGTCGCGCTGCGTGCCATGCCCCGGCGACGTAATTCCGGAATAATATGGTCAATGAACTCGATGTAGCTTCCCGGCAGGGTTGCGTTGATGACGTTAATGCCGTCGATCCCGGCGTCCTGCCAGTGTTCGAGCTCATCGACAATCTGTTCTGGTGTCCCGGTGATCCGGGTGGCCTGCGCCCGGAACCGGGCCAGGTCCCGCACGGTCATATCTCCTGCGGGATTCATTTTGCGCAGCTCGTTCAGGTGGCCACGG
>DATBUK010000111.1:0-2316 GCA_036516155.1 Yaniella sp. | reverse complement strand
GTGGCGGCAACCGCCATGCTGGTTCCGCCAACTATCAGGACACCGGTCAGGCACGTGGCTACGATGCTGCGAGTACTCACGCGCTTCATCTTAGGCATCGTCCTCGGAGGACTCATCCGTCGTGGATGTTCCCGGTGCAGTGGAGCCCCAGTCGATCTCGACATCGCGGAATTCTTGCATTCCGGGGATGACGGCAATGTCAACGGTGTCGATGTCGTCTTCCGGTGCGGGGAAGTATGCCCAGTGCAGGTACTGTTCGCCGGATCGAACTTCGACGTCACCGATCGGAGAGGCCCACGTCCCGGTTCCGAAGCTTCCGCCGGTCCACCCGCCACCTTGGACAAATTGGTTTTCGGTTTCACGTGGCACATGGTAGGCCTTGAAGTTCTCGCGATCACTGACCACGGGCATCAACACGGTGTTTGCCGAGTCGCCGTGGAGGTCACGGAAAGGGACGTCCTCGGTCTCCTCGTCGGCAAACTCTGGTTCAAAAACAATCGAGACCAGCATGGCGTCCCCTTGGACTTCCGGGGTGAAGATGCCCATGGTGATTTCGCCGTCGTGACCTTGCATCGGGTAGGTGATGGTCTGGACGGCGTCATCGAGCTGCCGCGTGACATCGGTCGGGCCTTGGCCTTCCGCGGTGCCGGTTTCTACAGGCTCCGAAGCACTGTCTTCTTGGGCTACCTGAGTCGGGGACGCGACCTCATCAGTGGTTTGCCCCTCGGTGGTTCCGCATGCGGTGAGCGCGAGGATGCCCAGTAATGCAAGCCCGGCGTGATGTGCTCGTGTCATAACGAATGTCGTCTCCTGGTGTGAGTGTGTGAGTGACTTCGGTGTTTAATCTTCGCCTATGCTTTGAGTGCTTGCGACCATTTAACGGCCGAGCCCATTTTGAGCACCGAGCGCTCGTAGATCTTTGAAGCCAATTGAATACACAGTGCGGCGGTGAGGATCAGGATGCCGAGGGAGACAACGTTCTCCCACATGGCGGTGCTGTCGAGGTAGACGCGCATGGGCACGGCAACCGGCGCTGAGAACGGGATATAACTCATCACGGCCAGAACCGTCTCGTTGTTGGAAAAAATAATGATCAGAAAATACGGCAGCATGATCAGCATCATGATCGGGCTGGAGGCGGCTGAGAGGTCTTCCTGGCGAGACACCAGCGAGGCCGCTGCGCCGTAAAGCGCTGCCAGGGCGATAAAAGCAAAGATAAACAGGACGACGAACCACACGATGGGTGCCCCGAGGCCTTCGAGGTTGAGCTGGTCGCCGTTGAGTGCGATGCCCAGCAGCCCGGCTGCGGCGTAGAGCGCGACCTGGGTGAAGGCCAGCAGCGAGCAGCCGAGCACCTTGCCCGCCAGGATGGCTCGCGCAGGGACGGTGGCCAAGAGGATTTCGACGATGCGGGATTGCTTTTCTTCAACGACCGATTGGGCGATCGTCAGCCCGAAGGTCAGTGCTGAAAAGAAAAACACGAGGCCAAAGCCCAGGCCGATGAAATATACCAGCATCGGGTCAGGCGCATTGGCATCCAGCAGCTCGACGTCGGGTACCACGGCCAGCATGTTCAGCACACCGGTTGGGGCCTCGCGTTCGGCAATGACTTGCAGCCCGGTCGGGTTGTCAGGGGCGGTCACCACCGCGTAGTCCACCGCACCGTCGGCGACGGCTTCGCGTGCTGCCGATGCGCTCCCAACGAGTTCCGTCTCATAGCCATCGCCCAAAGCGGCGATGGCCGGCTGGGTTTGTTCGGTGACCGCCACCTGGTCGGTTGAGGAGAACATTTCGGTGACCCGCGGACCCAGCACGGAGCCGAGCAGGATGAAGGCCAGCACCAACAGCGTCGGGAGGACGAAGGCCTTCGACGCGAGCCGAGTGCTGATCTCACGTTTGGCGATGATCCAGACCGCGGTCGTGAACGGGGTGCGTTGCAGGGTGCGGGTGCTCATCGGATGGTCTCCTTGAAGATCTCATGCAGCGTGTGGCTGACGGGGCCGAAGTGTTCGATGATTCCGCGTTCGGCGGCTTCGTGCAGCACGGTGTTGGCGGTCTCCGCGTCGTCGGCAAGGAAACGGACGTGTCCTGGCTCGTGGTGGACGATGGACACCCGGGCGGTGTGAATCCAGGAGGTATCGGCGTTGGTCCGTAGTTCCCATTCGGGTTTTGCGGTGGCTTTGAGGATTTCTTCGCGTGTCCCAGCGGCACGCACTTGGCCGTCAGCAATGATCACCAGCTCATCGCACAGTCGTTCGACCAGATCCAGCTGGTGGGACGAAAATAATACGGGCGCGCCGGCTTGGGCTGCGTCGC
>DATBUK010000110.1:0-6996 GCA_036516155.1 Yaniella sp. | reverse complement strand
CCTGCTGGGCGAACAGTCCTATGAGCACTCCTACCCGCACTGCTGGCGCTGCCGCACCCCGCTGATCTACCGGGCGATTACTTCCTGGTACGTCAAAGTCACCGACTTCAAAGACGACATGCTGCGCCACAACGAAGACATCAACTGGATTCCGGGCAACGTCAAACACGGCCAGTTCGGCAAATGGTTGGAAAACGCGCGCGACTGGTCGATCTCACGGAACCGCTACTGGGGTTCACCGATCCCGGTGTGGGAATCGGATGACCCGAATTACCCGCGCATCGAAGTCTACGGCTCACTCGAAGAAATCGAAGAAGCCTTCGGTCAACTGCCACGCAACGCCGATGGCGAGGTGGATCTGCACCGCCCGTGGATCGATGAGCTGGTCCGTCCAAATCCCGACGATCCAACCGGCAAGTCGATGATGCGTCGGGTCGAAGATGTGCTCGATGTCTGGTTCGACTCCGGATCGATGCCGTATGCCCAAGTGCACTACCCGATGAAGAACAAGGACTGGTTCGACACCCACAACCCGGCCGACTTCATCGTCGAATACATCGGCCAAACCCGCGGTTGGTTCTACACCATGCACGTGCTAGGCACCGCACTCTTTGACCGGCCGGCGTTCACCAACGTCATCTCGCACGGGATCGTGCTGGGCTCCGACGGCAATAAGATGTCGAAGTCGCTACAAAACTACCCCGACGTCAACGAAGTGTTAGACCGTGACGGTTCTGATGCGATGCGCTGGTTCCTCATGGCCTCACCCATCCTGCGTGGCGGCAACCTCATCGTGACGGAAGAGGGCATCCGCGAAGCAGCCCGGCAGGCGATCTTGCCGGCCTGGAATGTGTGGCACTTCTTCAGCCTGTATGCGAACTCAGCAACGGACGGCGGCAACCGCCCCGAAGGCTACCAGGCACAGTTCCGCTACGAATCCACCGACCCGCTAGACCAGTACATCCTGGCGGCTACCGGGACGATGCTGCGCGACGTCAAGGGCTCGCTGGATGACTACAACGTCTCCGGTGCAACCGAAGCCATCCGTCGCTACATGGAAACCATGACCAACTGGTACATCCGTCGTTCCCGACAGCGCTTCTTTGCCGAAGACACCCAAGCACTCGACACGCTGTACACCGTGTTGGAAGCTTTCGTCCGCGCTGCCGCACCACTGATGCCGTTTGTGGCCGAAGAGATTTGGCGCGGCCTGACCGGGGGACGCTCCGTGCATCTGACCGACTACCCGGATGCTGATCTGTTCCCCTCGGGTGACGAGGCCGCCCAGCTGCAAGAAACCATGGAGCTGGTCCGCACAATCGCCTCGTCGGCCTCATCGTTGCGCAAGGGCGCCAACCGTCGTGTGCGACTGCCATTGGCTGAGCTGACCGTGGTCGTTCCAGACGTTGAGCGCTTCACCGAAGCATTCACCGACATTCTGGCCGATGAGCTCAACCTTAAACACATCAAACTTGTCGATGTGGCCAACACTTCAGCTGAAGACTTTGGTATCTCGCAGCAACTGACCGTCAACGCTCGCGAAGCGGGTCCCCGCCTTGGCAAAGACGTCCAGACAGTCATCAAAGCATCGAAATCTGACGACTGGAAAGTCACCGACGACGGTACGGTCATTGCCGGTGGGATCGCACTGGAACCTGCCGAATACGAGTTGTCGACCGTCGTCGAAGACGATCCGGACAACCCCGAATCCGCTGTCGCGGTCATTCCATCGGGCTTCGTCATTCTCGATACGTCAGTCGATGAGGCACTGGCCGCCGAAGGTGCTGCCCGTGATGTCATCCGCGCGGTCCAGTCGGCCCGTCGCGACGCCGACCTCGACGTGTCAGACCGGATCCACACCGTGATTGCCGGACCGCAACCCGTCATCGATGCGATCAGCGCCCACGAGGAACTCATCGCCAGCGAGACACTGTCCTTGCAGGTCAGTTTCGAAGCAACCGACGCACCGGATCCGCGCGAATCCGCCGCCGATGATGCCACCAAGACCGTCGATGTCACCGTGACGAAGGCGAACGCTCATGTTTGAAACCCCACAACAGGTCTATGAACACCTGTTATCGCGGGCTCCCGAAAACAAGATGGAGCCCCGCATGCAGCCCATGCGGGACATCATGACCTTATTGGGTGAGCCCCAGACCAGTGCACCGGTCATTCATCTGACCGGCACCAACGGCAAGACCACCACGGCGCGCATCATCGAACAGGTGCTGATCGCCCACGGACTGCGCACCGGACGATACACGTCCCCGCACCTATCAAAGGTGACCGAACGCATCAGCCTGGACGGTCAGCCCGTTGACGACGAAACCTTTGTGCGGATCTTCAACGAGATCGCGCCACTGGTCGACATCATCGACGCACAGTTGGAATCCGCCGGCGAGCAAAAGCTGACCTACTTTGAAACCGTGACCGCCCTGGGCTTTGCGATCTTCGCTGATGCCCCAGTGGACGTCATGATTCTTGAAGTCGGTCTCGGTGGGATCACCGATGCAACCAACGTGGCCGATGCCCAAGTCTCCGTGGTCACACCCATTGCGGTGGATCATGCCGAGCTGTTGGGTGATACCCCCGGGGAAATTGCTCGCGAGAAATCCGGGATCATTAAAGAAAACAGCTATCTCGTGTCGGCCGCCCAGGATCCCGAGGCAGCCCAAGTCCTCCTCGAGGCTGCTCAAGCACAGCATGCGAATTTCAAGTTTGAAAACATCGAGTTTGGAGTCACCCACCGTAGTGTGGCCGTCGGCGGCCAACAGGTCTCGATCCAGGGGTTGGCGGCCGAGTACAACGACATGTTTCTGCCGCTGCACGGGGCGCACCAGGTGCAAAACCTGGCGGTCGCGATCGCGGCACTGGAGGCGTTTCTGGGTGGCGGAGACCAGCCGCTCAACCAGGACGTCCTGCAAGACGGGTTAGCACAGGTGACCAGTCCCGGCAGGCTCGAACTGCTGCGCACCAACCCGTCGCTGATTGTCGACGCCGCACATAACCCAGCAGGTATCGAAGCCACGGCAGCGGCGATGCGAGAAACATTCAACTTCTCTGCGCTCGGACTGGTCGTGGGCATTCTCGACGACAAAGACGCCCTCGGGGTGCTCAGCGCATTAGCTGAACACTTCGGGGACGACATCGAACACTTAGCGATCACCAAATCGAACTCACCTCGAGCCATCAACCCCGAAGAGCTGAACGAGATAGCCCTGGACGCCGGATGGGATGAAGACCAGATCTTCACGACCGACTCGGTCGTCGATGCGATCCGTTGGGCCGTCGACGGGGTACGCGAACTGGACGCAAAAATTCAAGACGCCGGCCGCACGCTGATCGCCGGCACCGGAGGTGCAGGTGTGCTGGTGACCGGGTCGATCACTCTGGTCGGGCAGGTCCGCGACCTCTTAGGGCCCGCTGCGACCGGCACAGATGCCAGCGTAGAAGTCGAAGGTCACGACGATTTCAGTGACTTCTTCCCCGACGAGCACCAGGAGGATGACGATGAGTCCTGAACAACCTGAGACCCCGGGACGTGAATCCTGGCGCCCCGAGCGCGAAACGAAAGCACAGCGCGAATGGCGACCCGGTCAGAAGAAAAAAGAACGCTCTGTTTTTGCGCTGTTCACCTCCACGGTGCTGCTGTGTGAAGCTTTCGTCATCGCGTTCTTCGGGCTGATGCTCTACGGTCTGAACCAAGACGACGGTGGGCTCTGGATGCTCATCGGCGCGCTAGTTTTTGCTCTGCTGACCGGCGCCACCGCGCGGTTCGTAAACAAACCGGCCGGGCTTGTCGTGGGCTGGATCATCCAGATCGTACTCATCGCTTCCGGCTTTCTTGAACCCTTTGGTTTCCTCGTGGGTATCGCATTCGCACTGGCCTGGTGGTACGCGGTTGTGAAGGGCAAACAGATCGATCGGGAAAAACGCCAGCGGGCCATTGACGAGGAAGCCTGGGAGCGTGAACACGGTGTGGAAGTGACCGACGATTAGGTATGATCGTATACGGCAACGTAACTGCGTTGCAGAACGCATCCGACGATTGAGGTAGATATGAGCCAGCCAGAACGCACACTTGTACTCGTGAAGCCTGATGGCGTGGAACGTGGACTGACCGGTGAAATCCTCTCCCGCATCGAGCGGAAAGGATACACGATCGTCGAATTACTGATGCTCAATGCAACGCACCAAATGCTGGTGGAACACTACGAAGAGCACGAAGGCAAAGAGTTTTTTGAACCGCTCGTGAACTTCATGGCTTCCGGTCCGCTCGTCGCTGCAGTGGTCGAGGGTGAGCGGGTCATTGAAGGCATTCGTGCACTGGCCGGCATCTCGGATCCGACCCTGGCAGAACCCGGCACCATTCGTGGAGACTTTGGCCGCGACTGGGGCGAAGGTGTCCAGAAAAACCTCATCCACGCGTCCGATTCGACCCTGTCAGCCGAACGGGAGATCGACATCTGGTTCGGTGAAGACTAAGGCTTCAAAGACGACGGGCACCCACATTGGGTGCCCGTCGTGGTTTAACGTCTCTTACAGTCCCCGGATGGGATTGACGACCGGATCACGACGCAGCAGTGCATCGATAGAACCGTGCTCGAGGATATCCATGAGTAAGAACTTGGTCGGACGCATCAGCGCGATACGCTTTGCCTCATCGTCAGCCATGATCGATTCGATCGACAGCCACTCGGCCGAGGTGGCTTCGGTGGTGATGTTCTCGGGCATCACATCATTGTCGGGGGTCGCCAGATAGAAGAACGTGTCGAAGCGTTTGGGGTACCCCACAGGAGTAATGAGATTCGCCCAAGGTCGCATGATCTGCGGAGCCAGACCGATACCTGTTTCTTCTTCGACCTCGCGCACCCCGGTGCGCAACATCATTGACGCATTCGTCAACGCTTCTTCACGATTGATCGATCCCAGTGACGTTTTTTGCCAACCGTGTGCATGTTTCGCCACGATCTGTTGGGCTTCTGGACCGAACGTGTATTTGGCATCTTCGGGCTCAGTTCGTCCACCCGGGAAGACGACCGCTCCGGCAGCGAAGTCCATGGTCGTTGCCCGGTGCTGTACGAAGACTTCCAGCTTCCCCGCGGCTTCGCGCAACATGATGACCGAGGCGGCCTGCCGAACTTCCACGTAGGGGTGTGTCAGCTCCGGTCGGGGCATAGCATTGAATTTTTGTGCGTCCACTGTTGTCCTAAAACATTGCTTCGCCGAAGCGCAGCAGAATCGATGCAGCGATCACCACATACAGCAGAATGATCGCCGGCCAAGCGGCCGTTGTGATTATCATCTTCGTACGCGGTGTGACCTTGAGCAAGTCTCGAGCCGCATTTCGCGCAAAGATGAGTATTGCTGCAG
The DNA here is from genome assembly GCA_036516155.1 of Yaniella sp. Taxonomy (GTDB): domain Bacteria; phylum Actinomycetota; class Actinomycetes; order Actinomycetales; family Micrococcaceae; genus Yaniella. The sequence goes on along the minus strand of DATBUK010000110.1, from coordinate 1,623 downwards.
GTATCGTGACCGCCCAAATCACCATGCAGTATAAGCACAGTGTGTTGATGACATAGACGGCCTGAATCCACAGCCACAGGCAGAAGATTAGAGCTAGTCCCAGCCCGATTGAGGTGGCATGCCACCACCAGTTGGAAAATCGTGCTCCGCCAACAATGGCCATGCCAATTGTGACAACGACTGCGAATCCGATGAGGCCAATAAACTGATTCGGAAACCCGAAAAGTGCTGCCTGCCACGATTGCATGACCGTGCCACAGGAGACCCACACACTGAAATCACACGAGGTCAAATAGTCTGGGTCAATCCATAACTGGATGCGTTCATACATTAACACCAGGGTCGCGCCCAGACCGATGAGCCCGGCGACGATAAGCACCATCGCACTACCAAAACTGGTGGCATACCAGGGCTGTTCTTCGGCTTGTTGGGGATTTTCTACTGCGGTATTCACCCGGCCAAGTATAGGGCCGTCAGCTGAGCAGCGACCCAGAATACCCAATTTTCACCGAAAGTATGTCACAATAGGGGAGACCACATCGGGCACGCACACCTGATGGAGGTCCTGCGGAAGCTTTATGGTTTGCAGTTGAGACGGTTGATTCCATCGTGTACTGAGGATGTATGAATCCCGAACCGCAAACTCCTGAAGTTTTTATTGAATTGTCTTGTACGCTTTCGCTGGCTCCGGCACAGACCGGTTCATTTTAGGCTTTTTCGAGGTGCGTGCTAGCCACCGGCGTACGCACAACCGGATTTGGCCTATGCGTGATGAGTGCGGATCACGGATAGGTCCGGGAGGCGCAGCATGCCAGCTGCCGATAATACACAACCACAATTTGATACGACGCAATTTTCACCCACGACAGGCACCCCGATGCCGGATGATCCCACGGGCTTACTATTTCAAGCCCCAGATTATTCGAACGTCCCGGTCCGACGACGTCAGCAGAAAACCGACGACGAGCAAGCTGATCAGGGTCGTGAAAATAACCAGGGTCGGGGAAATAATCGTCAGCGCCGTAAACAACAGAACCAGCAGTCGGATCGAAAAGACCGCAACCAATCCGACCATGACGATGAGGATTCGGACGACAACGAGCAACAGCGCTCCGATCGTGGCAAACGTGGACAAAGCCGGAAGCAGCAGAGTTCTGAAGATGACCAGCCGGTTTCGCACCGACGTCGTCGACGTCGCCGCGGCAATGTTGACTTAGAAATGGATGGCGGCGGAGACGGTGATCCAGAAGATACCGTCACTCGAGTTCGTGCCCCACGCCAGGCTTCAACTTCTGGTCCCGATGAAGTGACCTCCCTGCGCGGATCGACCCGACTGGAAGCCAAGCGCCAACGGCGCCGTTCGAATCGTCGCGGTGGCCGTCCACGCAATAAAGTCATCTCCGAAGCAGAGTTCTTAGCTCGCCGGGAATCCGTCGAACGGAAGATGCTGGTTCGCCAACACGGCGACCAAATTCAGATTGCCGTACTTGAGGACGGAATCTTTGCTGAGCACTTCGTGTCCAACACCCAGCAGGATTCGCTCATCGGTAACGTCTATCTTGGCAAAGTCCAAAACGTTCTTCCGTCGATGGAAGCGGCCTTCGTGGACATCGGCCGCGGTCG
>DATBUK010000109.1:0-23486 GCA_036516155.1 Yaniella sp. | reverse complement strand
CGATGGCTTCCTGAGCTTCCATGCCCATTATGTAATTGAGAATGGGCACCGTCAGGATAGAGCCACCACCACCTAGCAGTCCGAGTGATACTCCAACAAGAAGTGCTAGAACATACCCAAGGATGATCATGGATTACTGTGGCTCAGCAGGGACGTTGCCAGATTGACTTGCCCAATCATTGTAGCCTCCGATGACTTCCACCACGTTGTATCCCTGGAGACGGAGCGCTGCGGCTGCTACCGCACTACGACGCCCTGATGCACAGTAGGAAACGATGGTACCGTCGTCAGGCAGTTGATCGCGGTCCCATACGACCCGACTTGCGGCAATCTGACTCGCCCCTGGAATGTACCCGTCGGTATATTCGCTGATATTGCGCACATCGAGCAAGACGTCGGGGTCGGCGTTGTCGAATTCTTCCAACGTGATGGTTGGCACCGGTTCGCCAAGGAGATCGTCAATGCGGGTCACAAACCCGGTCAGTGCGTCCACACCCACGCGGATAAAGTGGTCACGGTACTGTTCCGCTTGTTCACGATCTGCTGCCAGAACAATGAGGTCGCGATCTTCCTCTTCTGGGTTATATGCCCATGCGATATGGGTGGCAGCCTTGCCGGGATCTGGAATCGCCAATGCGCCCGGCACAGCAGCGACATAACGTGCTCTGTGGTCCCGGGTATCAACCAGAATTTTCTCTTCACGTTTAAGGAGAGGCCGCAGTTCGTCAGTGGTATATTCCGTCAGTTTTGAAAGTTGGCCTAGCACTTTAGGACCCTGACGGTTTTGTACTTTCATCCGGCCGAAGTATGCGTGAGCTTCGGGCTGGGAGTCGAGGAGTTCGTCGACAAAGCCCTGGATGTCGTCATTTTCAAGATACTTTGCCCACCATGAGAAATTGCGCTCATACCCGACAGTGGTTGTTGGAACCGCGCCTAACGCCTTACCACAGGCTGAGCCCGCTCCGTGAGCCGGTAACACTTGTACATAATCTGGCAGCGTCAGGAAGTGGTCGCGCAACGATGTGAAGAGTTCCCGTGCCCCGTCGTAACGGGTGTCCACTCCTCCGGCAGCTGCATCCAAAAGATCTGGTCGTCCAAGATCACCCACGAACACAAAGTCCCCACTAAGCATAAAACCAGGTTCTGCGGCCTGGGCACCATCGGTGACGAGGAACGCCATGTGTTCGGGCGTGTGCCCAGGAGTGTGGACCGCTTCGAGCGTGATGTTGCCCAGAGTGATGCGATGGCCATGTTTCATCCGGACGGCGTCATCGAAACCATCACCATAAATCCAGTCTGGACCACCTTCATCAGATACATAGACTTCCGCTCCAGTAGCGTTGGCCAATTCGAGGGTTCCTGATAGGTAGTCAGCGTGGATATGGGTTTCAGTCACTGCCACGATCTCCATACCCTCTTTTTCGGCTAAGTCGAGGTAAACCTCAATATCTCGGCGCGGATCAACCACAATGGCGGTGTTTTCGGACTGGCAACCGATGAAGTAGCTGCCTTGGGCTAAATCTGAGTCATAGATGTGTTCAAGTAGCATACGATCCTCCTACAGGGCCGTCTTATCTAAAGGGCCATTTTTAGCGGTTGAATAACCGTGCCAGGAATCCCGGATTTTGGGCTTTCGCCTGACTGATTTCCTCTTGAGAATGCTTGCCATTACACCATTGTGATGCGGCTACGGTGGCCTTGACGCTGGCTACGTGCTGCCCGCAACCAGCCCAGGTGGTTTTCCCACAGACCTCACATCTCACGGCTCGACACATGGTGCTTGCTCCTCTTGTTTTTGACGAAGTATGAATCATATATACCCCAGGGGGTATGTCAAGGATACACCCTCGGGTATAATTATTGCAAGAGCCTACGCAACCTTAGGAGCACAAAATGGCGCAGTCTACGGGACTAGAAAACGATCCAGTAGCAAAGAAGAAGATCATTAATAGATTACGTCGGGCACACGGTCAGCTAGCCGCTGTGATTGATGCAGTCGACGACGATCAACATTGCGAAAAGATAGTTCAGCAATTGTCCGCTGTCTCTAAAGCGGTCGATCGGGCAGCCTTTCTGGTCATTGCCTCGGCGTTGCAAGAATGCTTGTCAGATGAGGATTTTCAACAAGACGAAGTTGACAAGCTTGAGAAGTTGTTCACATCTATCGCCTAAAGGACAATCGCACGTTGCCGGGGACAATCGAGTAGCGCTCAGCGGTCATACAACGCGACTGCGCGTCTGGCGGGGATATTATCTGAGCATTTTGGTCATGTGATAGTTGAGCAGTTCGACTCTGTTGAGGACTCGATGATGCTCGGCAATGACGCTGAAGCCGTGATGTTCAAACAGGCCTCGTCCGGTAATGCTCACCTCAGCACTCAATGTTGGAACTCCGGTGTTGCGTGCCAGCTGTTCGAGGTGCTTCAGCAGGGCACTTGCAACACCTTGTCGGCCATACTTCGGCGCCACGTAGATCATGTGAATGTATCCACTGGCATCAATATCGGTAAACCCAACGACCTTATCATCGATACAAGCGACCAAACTGTTGCGGGCGCTCATTGCTTGGTCCCACTGACTCAGATGTCCTTGTGATCGCTCGACCCAAGCTGCTAGCTGGGCGGGAGCATAGTCGTGAGCGGCAGTCACGGTCACAGCGGTCTGAAAAATCTCGCGAGTCCGGTGTGCATCGTGACTCCGATAGGGCCGGATCTCATAGTCGAGACATTCCGTCACGAGGCGACCTACCCTCAAACTGGCTCATGTGGCCTGCAACAACAGCAGGTATCGTTTCGGCACAGTAAGCAGATTCCAAGGATACACCGTGGTATCGGGCGTGGCGACTCGAGGTGTTATATGAGCAGCAAAACGCCCCGGTTCGCATGATGGCGACATCCGGGGCGTGATGAGAAGCGTTGTAGGGGCGTAGGTTTAGAAGTCCCAGTCGCTATCTTCGGTTTCTTCTTTCGCACCGATGACGTACGAAGAACCGGAACCGGAGAAGAAGTCATGGTTCTCATCGGAGTTCGGGCTCAATGCTGACAGGATCGCTGGGTTCACGTCGGTGACGGAGTCCGGGAACATTGGTTCATAGCCCATGTTCATCAGCGCCTTATTAGCGTTGTAGTGCAGGAACTTTTTGACGTCTTCCGACAGCCCCAGCGGATCGTAAATATCGTGGGTATAAGCCACTTCATTGTCATAGAGATCTTGAAGCAGGTCGAAAGCGAATTCTTTGAGTTCTGCTTCCCGCTCTGGGGTTTCTGTCTCCATGTTGCGCTGGTACTTATACCCCACGTAGTAGCCGTGGATAGCTTCATCTCTGATGATCAGACGGATGAGGTCAGCAGTGTTGGTCAGACGGGCCTGAGAGGACAAGTACATCGGCCAGTAGAATCCGGAATAGAACAAGAATGACTCCAGAATGACTGAAGCAATCTTGCGTTTCTGCGGATCGTCACCCTCGTAGTGCTTGATAATTTCGTGGGTTTTGTACTGCAGGGTGTATTCTTCGCGTGTCCACCGGAAGATATTATCGATGGCCTCACTCGAGGCTAAGGTGGAGAAGATGGACGAGTACGACTTCGCGTGGACTGCTTCCATGAAGACGATATTGGACAGCACAGCCTCTTCGTGCAGGGTCAGTGCGTCTGGGAGCAAGGAAACTGCGCCAATGGTGCCTTGGATCGTGTCAAGCAAGGTCAACCCTGCGAACACTTTCATCGACACTTCGCGTTCGTCGTCGGTCATATTCGCCCACGACTGCAGGTCATTCGACAGCGGAACCTTCTCAGGCAACCAGAAGTTTGTGGTCAGACGGTTCCAGACTTCAAGGTCTTTATCGTCTTCGATGTGGTTCCAGTTAATGGCCTGGTATGTGGGGATGCGCTGCGCTACATCTTCAGGAGTCATGCAACTTTCTTTCTACGAGATAAAAACTTTAGCGCTGAAATTCACACGCGAAAGTGTGCCGCTTGAAGTCTATTTCAAACGGCACACTTCGTGTGGGCTTTACAGCATGCAGGATACGCAACCTTCGATTTCGGTGCCCTCAAGCGCCATCTGGCGTACACGGACGTAGTACAGGGTCTTGATGCCCTGGGTCCAGGCGTAGATCTGGGCCTTATTGACGTCACGCGTGGTGGCAGTATCTTTGAAGAAGAGCGTTAGCGACAGACCTTGATCCACGTGCTGTGTTGCAGCCGCGTAGGTGTCGATGATCTTCTTGTAGCCAATGTCGTAGGCGTCTTCGAAGTACTCGAGGTTGTCATTGGTCAGGTACGGGGCTGGGTAGTACACACGGCCCAATCGACCTTCTTTTCGGATTTCGATCTTCGATGCGACCGGGTGAATCGATGAGGTCGAGTTGTTGATGTATGAGATCGAACCGGTTGGTGGGACCGCTTGCAAGTTCTGGTTATAGATCCCATGTTCCATAATGGAAGCCTTGAGTTCTTGCCAGTCCTGTTGGGTTGGGATGTGAACATTCGCTTCGGCGAACATTTGGGCGACTTTTTCAGTTGCCGGTTTCCACTCTTGATCGGTGTATTTGTCGAAGAATTCACCGGATGCGTACTTGGAGTCTTCGAACCCACCGAAGGTCTCACCACGTTCAATCGCGATCTTATTGGATGCGCGCAACGCATGGTAGACCACGGTGTAGAAGTACATATTGGTGAAATCAATGCCTTCTTCGGAACCATAGTGGACCTGTTCACGTGCCAGGTAGCCGTGCAGGTTCATCTGTCCCAACCCGATTGCGTGGGACTCGGAGTTCCCTTTGGCAATCGATGGCACCGAGGAGATATCTGACAAATCAGACACTGCGGTCAGGGCACGCACTGCTGTTTCGATCGAGCCCCCGAAGTCTTCGGAGTCCATGGTCTTGGCAATATTCATCGAACCGAGGTTGCAGGAGATGTCTTTACCGACGTGGTCGTAGGACAGATCTGCGTTGTAGGTCGACGGATCTGAGACCTGGAGAATCTCGGAGCAAAGGTTCGACATCGAGATGCGACCCTTGATCGGGTTCGCCGCGTTGACATGATCTTCGAAGACCATGTACGGGTATCCAGATTCGAACTGCAGTTCTGCCACGGTCTGGAAGAAATCGCGTGGTTTGATCTTGGTCTTTTTGATCCGTGGATCATCAACCATCTCGTAGTACTTCTCAGTGACCGAGATTTCGCTAAATGGCACGCCATAGACTCGTTCAACATCGTAAGGGCTGAACAAGTACATTGGCTCGTTCTTCTTGGCCAGCTCAAAGGTGATGTCTGGGACGACAACGCCCAAGGACAGCGTTTTGATACGAATCTTCTCGTCAGCGTTTTCACGCTTGGTGTCCAAGAAGGTCGTGATGTCCGGGTGGTGTGCGTTGAGATATACCGCACCGGCACCTTGCCGTGCTCCCAGCTGGTTGGCGTAGGAGAAGGAGTCTTCCAAGAGCTTCATGACTGGCACGACACCTGAGGATTGGTTTTCAATCTTCTTAATCGGCGCGCCCTGTTCACGCAGGTTGGTCAAGTTCAGCGCGACACCGCCACCGCGTTTGGAGAGCTGCAGGGAGGAGTTGATGCCGCGTGCGATGGACTCCATGTTGTCTTCAACGCGCAGCAGGAAGCATGATACGAGCTCGCCACGCTGTTTTTTCCCAGCGTTCAGGAATGTTGGGGTGGCTGGCTGGAAACGACCCAGAATAATTTCATCGACGAGGCGTTTCGCCATGTCCTGGTCACCACGTGCCAGGTAGAGGGCGTTCATCACGACCCGATCTTCGTAGCGTTCAAGGTAGCGTTCGCCGTCAAAGGTCTTCAGAGCGTATGAAGTGTAGAACTTGAAAGCACCCAAGAATGAGGGGAAGCGGAACTTGTGAGCGTACGCTTGGTCGTAGAGATCAAAGACGAACTGCTCTGGGTACTGCTCAAAGGTTGCCGGTTCGTAGTAGTCGTTTTCGATGAGGTAATCGATTTGTTCACGACGACTGTGAAAGAACACGGTGTTCTTGTTCACGTGTTGGAGGAAATACTGCCGTGCAGCAGCATGATCGGCTTCGAACTGAATCTCACCGTCTGGACCATAAAGATTCAAAATAGCGTTCAGTTCGTGATATCCGAGACCTTTCCAGGCCTCAGGAAGCTTCTTAGCCGACTGAATGAGTTGTTCTTCTTCAGTTAATGTTGTTGCCAAAATGCATCCAATCCTTCACGAACCTTGGTCACATCGGTTGGTGTGCCCATCAGTTCAAATCTGTACATAACCGGGACATTGGTCTTTGCCGAAATGATGTCACCGGCAAGACAATACGCGTCATAAAAGTTGGTGTTCCCCGCGGCAATGACACCCCGGATGAGTTCTCTGTTGTTCTTTACGTTCAGGAATTTAATGACCTGTTTCGGAACGACCCCAGGCCCCTTGCCTGCACCATAGGTCGGTAGCATCAAGACGAACGGCTCTAATGCATAAAGTGTGGGTTCTCGGGTGATCAATGGCAGACGTGCCATGTACCCATCTTCAAAACCTAACTTTTCTGCAAATTTATGTGTGTAACCAGATACCGAGGAAAAGTAGATCAGCTTCGCACTGGTTTCCACCATGTCTTGTGACTCTGGTGATTTGACGAAGGATCTGTCTCGAACCTGGGTAGTCATTTTACCCCTGCCTTCAAAAAATGATGTGAAATATCAGCCTACGCAACCGTTGATGCGGAAGAACTGGTTTCTTCTAAGCTCGCGATTTTGTCGGGACGGAAGCCGGACCAGTGGTCGGATCCAGCCATCACAACGGGAGCCTGCATGTAACCCAAAGCCCGAACACGCTCAAGAGCATCCATGTCCTGGGACATGTCGATCACTTTGTACTCGATACCTTTTTTATCCAGGGCACGTACGGTGGCATTGCACTGAACACACGCTGGTTTGCTGTAAACGGTGACGGTCATGATCTATCTCCCTTAAACGATGCGTCGTCTGATCCCTCACCGCGGAACTGTATGTGAAGTTCGCGCGGTCTTTCTGGTGAATTCTTGGTGAAGCCTTCATGGCCTCATCCACACCATTAATACTACATCTTGGGATGATGATAGCAAGACGCAACTAGATGTTGTGCTTGCATCGTTGCATTCCACCCACAGGGTTCTCCACAGCCTGACCATCCAGTCGGCCGCCGACACTTCCGCGCGATGATGCGGGTGTAGTCCCGAACTACAAAAGTTCTCCACATCCTCACAGGCGCGAAAAGAAGGTTCAATCCACAACAAAAATATTTTTCTATTCGGCGTGTTGTGTCCAAAAACTACCATCGATTGTGTTCTGTGAAGGTGATTACCCCTACACCTTGTGGTGTCGAGGTGACAACGGCGACATACTGTACACCATCGATTCGCCGCCGGATAGGGGTCATCTTTGGGCTCTGGAAACTGTTAAAGACCTCCAACTAGGATCCCGCGGGAGTCCATGGAACAATAGTGAGTTGTGGAAGCTGAGAATTTGACCCAAGAAGCATCATTTCGCCCAGGCATTGGATTCGATTCCCAAAAATACATCCAACTCCAGTCCCAATTCATTTCTCAGCGTCGCCTAGAGATTGGTAGCAAGCTCTACCTAGAAATGGGCGGAAAACTCTTTGACGATTTGCACGCTTCTCGGGTGCTGCCGGGTTTCACACCTAATAATAAGATCTCTATGCTCCAGCAGCTCAAAGATGAGCTTGAGATCATGATGGTGTTGAATGCCAAAGATTTGGAGTACGAGAAGGTCCGCGCCGATCTGGGCATCACCTATCAAGATGAGGCGCTTCGGTTGATAGATATCTTCCGCGCTCAAGGTTTCATGGTGGAACATTTGGTGATTACCCAGCTGTCCGCCGATTACTCCAACGCCCTTGCCTTCAGCGATCGAATGCAACGAGCTGGACTCCAGGTCACACACCACTACCCCACCGCAGGCTATCCCACTGATACTGAACGCATCATCTCACCGGAGGGCTTTGGCCAAAATGAGTATGCCAAGACCACGCGCTCACTTGTCGTCGTGACCGGTCCGGGCCCAGGGTCTGGCAAGCTTTCGGCTTGTCTGTCCCAGATGTATCACGACTTCCAGCACGGCACCCGCTCCGGATACGCAAAATTCGAAACGTTTCCGATCTGGAACCTGCCTTTACAACATCCGGTCAATCAGGCTTACGAGGCAGCCACCGCAGATTTGGATGACAACAACATTATCGACCCGTACCATTTAGCTGCCTACCAGGAACAATCCGTTAGCTATAACCGGGACGTGGAAGTCTTTCCGCTGCTAAAAGCTATGCTAGAAAAGCTCTATGGCGAATCCCCCTATCAGTCACCAACTGATATGGGAGTCAACATGGCCGGGTACTGCATCAGCGACGATGCAGCCTGTGCTGCGGCCGCGGAACAGGAAATCATTCGGCGCTGGTATAAAGCCCGGGTGGAAGAACGTCGTGCAGATACCACCGATCATTCCGTGTCATCGCGCATCGAAGTCATCATGAAGCGCATCGGGATCTCTACTCAGGATCGCCCGGTGGTGGCACCCGCTACCGAACTCGCAGAACGCACCGGTCAGCCCGCCAGCGCGGTCCAGCTGCCAGATGGGACGATTTTGACGGGTAAAACCAGTGATCTGCTGGGTTGTTCTGCTGCCATGCTGCTGAACGCATTGAAATATATGGCAGGTATTGAAAAGGAAGTCCATCTGCTCAGCCCACAAGCGATTGAACCAATCCAAACATTGAAAACAGAGCATCTGGGTTCGATCAACCCGCGGTTGCATACTGACGAGGTTCTCATTGCGCTGTCGGTATCTGCGGCGGAATCAGAAGACTCCCGCAAAGCGATTGCTGAATTGCAGCATCTTCGTGGTTGCGACGTCCACACCACAACCATACTGGGCTCGGTTGATGAATCGATGTTCCGCCAGCTCGGCATGCTGGTGACCGCCGACCCCGTATACTGGCGCAAATCCTTATATAAGCGCAGCTAGTCGGTTCCGGGAGGCATCGTCCATGATTCATGCCATGGGGCGTTTATGGCGTATCATTCAGCCAATTCGTACTCGGTTATTTCTGGGGCTAATCGTAACCATTGCAGCCTCGGTGGTGGGGCTGATGATCCCACAAGTCTTGGAGTTTTTAGTCAATGACTTAGCGACCTCACCTGTGGCTGCCACCGTCTGGTTCGCCGGCGGAGTCATCATTGCTCTGGGCCTACTGGAGGCCGTGTTGTTATGGTTGCGCCGAATTTTTGCGGTCGGGCCGTCAACGGAGATTGAACGCAAGATGCGGGTGCGATTCTATACCTGGATATTGGACATGCCCGTGGCCTTCCACAATGACTGGGGTTCGGGACAGCTGCTGTCACGCGCACAACAAGATGTGACCCAGATTCGTCGCTGGATCGCCTTCGGGATGATCATGACAGTCTCGTCAGCGGCAACCATCCTGGTCGGTATTTACATGATGTCGCGATCGTCCTGGCTGCTCGCCCTGATTTTCATGATCATCATTCTTCCGATCGTGATACTGACCTACCGTTTCCAACGCGATTTTTCGATCTTTACTCGTCGATCACAAGACCTCAACGGCGAAATCTCAACCACCGTCGAACAATCAGTGCAAGGAATCCGAGTGCTGAAAGCGTTTGGACGCAGCAAACAGGCACTGGCAAACTTTGACACCGACGCTGCAGCCCTGCGAGATAACGAAATCCAAAAAGCCACCACCTTGGCACGGTTCAATATGTTCATGCTCGCGATCCCCGAATCGATGCTGGGGTTGTGCCTCCTCCTGGGTTTGCTCCAGGTCAACGCTGGCACCATGAACGTCGGCGAACTCGCGAGTTTCTTTGCCACCGCAACACTCGTGGTTGGACCAACCCGAATGTTAGGCATGCTCTTTGGCCAGGCCGTTCAAACGACCACCGCGTTAGAACGGTATTTTGAAGTGATGGATGCCAACAATCCGATAGTCTCTCCCGCCGAACCGGTAGCAGTCGATGTTGCTGGGGCCACCGGAGAGCTCATCATGGATGAGGTACGGTTCCGATTCCCTGATGCCCCAGAAGATGCGCCAGACATGTTTCAGGGCATCAATCTGCACATCCGCCCGGGCGAGACGATGGCTTTAGTGGGAGTCACCGGCAACGGCAAATCCACCCTGTTGCAACTGATTCCCCGAATCTTTGACATCACGGGCGGACAAATCACCATCGACGGTGTATCAGTCCACGACATGGAACTGGACGATTTACGTCGTTTGACCGCATTTGCTTTCGAAGACACCACACTGTTTTCCTTTTCGGTTCGAGAAAATGTGCTGCTGGGTGTCGACCCCGAGCTGTCGGAGGATGTCCGTGAAGACATTGCTTGGGAAGCGCTCCATGCCGCTGATGCCGGCTTCGTGGCGGACCTTGCTGACGGGATCGATACGCATATTGGAGAACAAGGCTTCTCACTGTCCGGTGGCCAACGGCAGCGCATCGCCCTGGCACGGGCAATCGCCGCCCGACCTGCTCTACTGCTGCTTGATGACCCGCTGTCTGCTCTAGATACCAAGACCGAAGAACGGGTCATCGCCCAGTTACGTGAAGTCTTGGACAACACTACAACGTTTATTGTCGCCCATCGGTCATCAACCGTAGCCCTGGCTGATCGTGTGGCCCTGTTAGATCACGGCAAAATCGCCGCGGTCGGCACGCATCACGAGTTGTTACGCACCTCGGCCCGCTACCGCTATCTGATGGCCAGTTCCCAAGAAGATCTCTGGGAGGTGCAGCCATGAGTGGACCGGGACGCGCCCGCGGTGCGGGTTCGTTGGACTACCAGCGCATGACCAAGGCCGAACGGCGAGCTTCACTGCGGCTGCTGGGCACCCTGCTCAAACCCTATAAGTGGCAACTAGTAGGCATCTCCATCGTTGTGGTGATCGCCCAGCTGGCCTCGGTTGCTGGACCTGCCATCATTGCTTGGGGTATCGACAACGGGTTACCTGCGCTGTTCGAGGGCAACGCCACCCCCGCCATCGCTGCGGCCGTGGCCCATATCGTGGCGGCTGTCGTTGCCGGTGGCCTCATGTATGTCTTCATTCGCTGGAACATGACCATCGGTCAGGCCATGATGTATGGGCTGCGCCGACGGTTGTTTTTACACAGCCAACGGTTGGATATGAAGTTCCACGAAACCTACGCCTCGGGACGGACCGTGGCGCGCCAGACCTCAGATATGGACGCGCTCGCCCAGCTGCTGAACTCCGGACTCGACATTATGGTCGGTTCGGTTTTGCAGATGGTTTTTACCATGGTGCTCATCGTAACGATGGATGTGCCCTCGGGTCTCGTGATGGCAGGACTGCTAGTACCTGCGACCATGCTTACCGTCTGGTTTCAGAAACGCTCCTCGGTAATTTATCGTCAGATCCAAACGAACTCTGCGCGGTTGATTTCGCACTTTGTGGAAACCGTCAGTGGCATTCGCGCGGTCAAGACCTACCGTCGGCAGCGGGCCAATGGTCGACGCTATGAACAACTCGCTGAAGATCACCGACAGTCCGCGCTACGGTCGATTCATCTCTTTGGCATTTATCAACCCACCCTGCGCTGGTTATCCTCGATCACGATTGCAGCGGTCCTGATGGTCGGTGGGTTCCGTGTGCTCGACAACGAGCTACAAGTCGGAGTGCTAGTGGCACTGGTCCTGTATGCCAGGCGATTTTTCCAACCCATCGATGAGATCGCGAACTTCTACAACACATTTCAGTCGGCAGTGGCAGCACTGGAGAAAATTTCTGGCCTGTTAGCTGAGAAACCATCCGTGACCGACCCAGAATCACCGGTTGACCTGCCCGAGGCACGAGGCGAGATCGTCTTCGATAACGTCACCTTCCGCTATCAAGACGACCTCCCATTAGCCCTCCAACCGACCTCGCTGCACGTTCCTGCCGGGCAAACGGTGGCGATCGTGGGTTCGACCGGCGCGGGTAAATCGACGATCGCCAAACTCATGGCCCGTTTTTATGACGTCACAGATGGGGCCATCACCTTAGACGGCGTGAATCTACAGGATATGGATCTGGAGACACTGACCAACCACATTGTGATGGTCACCCAGGAGTCGTATCTGTTTTCGGGCTCGGTGGCAGACAATATGGCCATAGGCAATCCCGATGCCACCCGGCAAGAGATTCGCGCGGCGGCAGAAATTATCGGCGCCGATACGTTCATTGATCAACTCCCCGATGGGTTTGATACTGATGTGCGGGCGAAGGGCGGTCGAATGTCAGCTGGGCAACGACAGCTGGTCTCGTTTGCTCGAGCCTTTCTGGCCGACCCCACCGTACTCATCTTGGACGAGGCGACCTCCTCATTGGACGCTCCGACCGAGGCCGTGGTCCAGGAGGGGCTGGAAGAACTCTTAGGCAAACGTACCTCTTTTATTATCGCCCACCGCCTTTCGACCGTGATGATCGCCGATAGGGTGTTGGTTGTTGAAGACGGCCAGATCATCGAGGATGGCACCCCCGAAGAACTCATCAGCGCCGGTGGACAATTTTCACAGTTGCATCAGGCGTGGCAGGATTCCCTGCGAGATAGCGAACACCCCGAAACCAGTCAGGATAACGAATCAGATGCCAGGTAAAGTCAAAGCCGCCCTGTTGGGTGCAGCCGTAGGTGGCGTGATCGCCGTGGTGATCGAACTACTCGCGGTGGGCTTCAACGATGAGGAAACATTTTTTGGCAGTCAACAGTCGTGGATCATTCTTGGCATCGCGGTGGTGGCTGTCGCGTGGACTCAAATGCGGGCCTACGATCAAAAACCAGGCATCTATGCCGACCGCGAGGACTGAATATTCCCAAGAGCTCGCTGCGCTAGATCGTTGATCGTGCCGAAGCGATGTGCTGTCATGGTCACGGCTTGTTCTCGGATAAACGGCAGCATCTCTAATCGCCCAGCCGAGGTGACGGGTTGCCGGTAGATTGCGACCTCTGGCCGGTGCGCTATCGCGTGAATCGTTTCTTGGGTCTCGGCTGACCCGATGAGTCGAATTCGACCTGAGCCTTTCGCTGGATCAGTTTCAGCCAGTTTGATGGCGCGATGCAGCCAGGTCGCGGTGTCTTCAAACACTACTTCAGCCATCGCATGAGGAAACACGTCGCCAAGTTCACGAGGTAACTGCGGCGGCAGCGAGACAGTGTTTTGCGGGAGCACTCCGGTGCCTTCGCCGGTGGCAGTGGCTTGCTGTACCCGTAGTCCGGCAGCGACCACTCGCAACATCTGCGCAATACCGGTAGAGGTGGTGTCGGTCAGACGGACATGGACCGGGACGGGTCGATAACGCAACGCATTGATTTCGACTTCAAGATTCGTGACATCGCGTTGGCCGGTATATGTTTCGACCGCGACCGCATCGTGTGCGACTGCCTGCGCCAACCACTGGGCATCCTTGTCGTCGAGATAGGGTGCAACCGCGGTGATGAATTCTTCGGTGACTTCTTCGTGCACCTCGGGCAAGGTTTCCGGTGCGTCAGACCAATCCGATAAGCCCAAGAGGTAGTTGGGGCCACCAACTTTTGTCCCGGGTCCAATAGAGGAACGCTTCCAGCCGCCAAACGGTTGCCGCTGCACGATCGCGCCGGTAATCCCGCGATTAACGTAGAGATTGCCGGCGGCGACGTGCTCGGTCCAGGTCGCGATTTCGTCGGGGTCTAACGAGTGAATACCAGACGTTAGACCGTATGGCACTGCATTCACGTAGTCGATGGCTTCATCCAACGTGGGTGCTGACATGACACCCAGGACCGGACCAAAGTATTCGGTCGTATGAAATTCCGAACCCGGACGAATCCCAGAACGAATCCCTGGAGAAAATAACCGTCCGGTGTCATCGAGGCGCTTGGGCACAAGATGCCAGCGCTGACCAGGCTCTAACTGAGTCAACCCACGGGTCAACTTTTCGCCCGGCTCTTCAACCACCGGCCCCATTTGGGCCGCCGGATTTGTGGGGTGATCAACGACTAAAGATTCGACGGCGTCCAGCAGTTGACGATGGAAGCGCTTACTGACTGCGGTTTGGCCGACCAGGATGAGCAGTGAAGCTGCTGAGCACTTTTGTCCGGCATGCCCAAAGGCCGAAGCCACCACGTCAGCGACTGCAAGGTCCAGGTCTGCTGTGGGGGTCACAATCAGGGCGTTTTTGCCGCAGGTTTCCCCAAAGAGCGGCATGTCTGGTCGCATATCGGTAAAACGATGGGCTGTGTCATATCCGCCGGTCAAAATCACGCGTGCTACTCGTGGATCGGCCACCAGCTTGGCACCCAGTGAGTCTTCGTCAGCGATCACGTACCTGACAATATTTCGGGGCAGCTCGAATTCATCAAGGGCCGCCCAGATGGCCTGCACAATGACGGCCGCTGTGCGCTGAGCCTGCGGGGCAGGTTTGATGATCACGGGTGACCCAGCTGCGAGCGCGGCCGTCATCGACCCGGTTGGAATGGCCATCGGAAAATTCCAGGGCGGAGTGACCACGGTCAGTTCCACCGGATGGGGTCGAGCCCCTGCGATGGTATCGAAGTCGAGGCATTGTTGGCCGTAATACCGGGCGAAGTCGATGCCCTCGGAAACTTCAGGGTCGGATTGGTCAAGAGTCTTGCCGGTTTCAGCCCCCATGACTTCCAGGAACTCAGCGCGTGCTGCCGCCAGCTGGTCCCCGATGCGCGCAAGTACTTTGGCACGGGTTGCTAAGGGTAGTCCCTGCCAGGTCTTGCCCGCGGTGATCGTTTCGGTGATGATGTGGTCGAGGTCTTGGCTGGACTCGACACGGTGGGCATCGACCAACTCCTCCCCCAGAGTCGAGGTCGCCATGCGGGCGATGATCTGGCGTGCCCAGTTGCGGTTGTGTGCCAGATTGGGATCCGTGTCGGCCGCGTTGGTGAAGCCAGGCGCACTCGGTTGTAAGAAATCTTCGGTGTCGCGACGTTGTTGCCGGCGAGGCTGCGGGGTGATGCCGTCTTCATCGCGCAGCTGCTCGACTGCAGCCCGAAACCGGTTGGCCTCTTGGGTGAAGTTTTGTTCGTCGTCGAGCTCAAAGACCGTCGACATGAAGTTTTCCGACGTGGAGGCTTCTTCCAAGCGTCGCACCAGATATGAGATCGCGACATCGAATTCGTCGGGATGCACGACAGGTGTGTAGAGCAGCAGTCGTCCCACATCGGCCCGGACCGCTTCGGCTTGCGTGCTGGCCATACCAAGGAGCATCTCAAAGTCCACTGGGCCATCCAGCGGGATGTCGCGGTGCTGCATTAGCAGGTACGCCAGCGCAATATCAAAGAGGTTTTGCCCGGCGACCCCGACGTGGACGTTGGCTAACCGAGTTGGATCCAGGGCGTAGTCCAGGATGCGCTTGTAATTGGTATCGGTGTCATGTTTGGTGGGCCACACGGTTTGTGGCCAGTTTCGCATCGCGGCTTGGACTTTTTCCATCGGTAGGTTGGCGCCTTTGACAACCCGCACCTTCAGTGGGGCACCCCCGGCTGCTACCCGTTGCGCAGCAAAATCTTGCAGGTCCACCATGGCTTGGTAAGCGTCGGGAAGGTAGGCCTGCAAGACAATGCCCGCCCGATAGTTTTGGAACTCAGGCTCGGATAGTAAGCGTTGAAAGACCTCGATAGTGATGTCAAGGTCTTGATATTCTTCCATGTCTAGGTTGATAAATGTCACCGGATCAGCATGCATCGCAGCACGATACAGCGGCCGGAGTTGCTCGACGATCTCATCAACTGCTTCATCATGCGCCCAGGGATTGTGTGGCGCCACGGTGGCTGACACTTTGATTGACACGTAGTCCACGTCATCGCGTTCGATCAGCGCACGGGTCGCTGCCAGACGGTTGTTGGCCTCTTGATTGCCGAGGATAGCTTCACCAAGCAGATTGATATTCAAGTCGATGCCTGTAGTACGGATGGTTTGAATGGCCCGGGTGAACCGGGAATCGCGGGCATCGATTAGCAGGTGCCCGACCATGGTTCGAAGCGCTGCCCGGGCAGCTGGCACGACGACTCCCGGAGCGATTCGAGCAAGCTTTCCACCGGCACGCACCGCCGCCTGGAGGTACCACGGAAGAAACCCTGGCACATCCTCGGCAATGCTAGCTAAAGCGTGTGCCGCGGCCGTATGATCCTCGGGTCGCACCACACGATCGACGAAGCCAACGGTGAACTCTAACCCCTTGGGATCTTTCAGCACTCCGGCTAGCTGTTGAGCAGACCGGTCAGGTTGAATCTGTGCTGCGCGCGCCAACCAGGTTTCGACCTGCGCGATCGCATCATCGGTCAGGTGCCACGGACGAACTGCTGGAGTGGTCATGTCAGGCTCCCGTCGAAACAGCCAACAAGGGTTGTGACACACAGCATACGTCCGCTCGTCACGGCGCGCACCTTTGGAGATCTGGCACCCGGTGGCATAATTGTTCGCTATGAGTGAAGAGCACGCCTTTCAGATGGCCGCAATTATCGTATATCTCCTGGGGATGTTGGCGATCGGGTTTTATGCCTATCGACGCACCAAGACCGGACGAGATTTCTTACTGGCGGGTCGTGACCTGTCGCCACGGGTAGCCGCCTTGTCAGCCGGAGCATCAGATATGTCCGGTTGGCTGCTCATGGGGTTGCCGGGCGCACTCTTTGCCGCTGGTCTCATTGAGGCCTGGATCGCCCTCGGGCTGATGATTGGCACCTATCTAAACTGGCTCATCGTGGCACCGCGGTTGAGAGTGTATTCGGAACTCAGTCGCGACACGATTACGATGCCGGCCTTCTTTGAGCAGCGTTTCCGTGACCGGAGCCGGCTCATCAGGTCCATTTCAGCGATCATCATTTTGGTGTTCTTTATCTTCTATGTCGCCTCGATGATGGTGGCCTCGGGCGCGTTCTTTGAGTCAACGTTCGGTTGGAACTACATGACAGGGGTCCTCGTGGTCGGCGGCGTGACCCTGGCGTACACCGTATTCGGCGGGTTCTTGGGTATTTCGTTGACCGACGTGGCCCAGGGACTGCTCATGCTTGCCGCACTCGTGACAGTACCGGTGATCGCCACCATTCAACTGGGCGGTCCCGGTGAGGTCACCAGCCTCATCAACGAGGCAGCAGCAGCCGAAAACAACGAGATTAGCTACCTGTCATTTACTGGAGGGGAATTATCTGGTGCCTCAGTTCTTGTGATTATTTCGGGTCTGGCCTGGGGACTTGGCTACTTCGGCCAACCCCACATCCTGGCCAGGTTCTTTGCCATCCGAAGCCATGCCGAAGTTAAAACTGCACGACGAATCGGTACCGGATGGGTCATTCTGTGTATGGGCGGCGCCGTGCTGACCGGCCTGATCGGTGTGGCCTGGTTCCAAGATTCCGGTCAGACCTTAGACAACCCCGAAACCGTCTTCTTAGTGCTGTCGCAGATCTTATTCCATCCATTCATTGCCGGATTGGTCCTCGCAGCGGTACTGGCTGCGATCATGTCGACAATGTCGTCCCAGCTGCTGGTCTCGTCATCGGCGCTCGTGGAAGATATCTACGGTTTATTCAAACGCGACCCACACGAACGGACTCAGCTCTGGTTGGGGCGCATCTCAGTCATCGTGGTCACCATCGTCGCGATTCTCATTGCCCAAGATCCTGATTCCACCGTGCTGGATCTCGTCGGCTTCGCGTGGGCCGGATTCGGTGCAGCATTTGGACCCATGATCCTCTTGGCCCTGTACTGGCGGCGCATCACCGCCATGGGAGCGCTAGCCGGAATGGTCGTCGGTGCGGTCGTGTCCTACGTCTGGGGTACCGTCCCGGCGATCAAAGAAACGATCAACCTGTATGAAATCGTCCCGGGCGTGATCGCTCACTTCGTCGTCGCCATCGTGGTGTCGTTGGTGACGAACCGTCCGGCTCCAGAAGTCGAAGAGGAATTCGACGACATGAAAGCCGCGATCACAGCAAAATAGTCTGGGCAAATCAGCACACGGTGGGCAACAACATGATCGGTTGTTGCCCACCGTGCTGTTAACCCGCTTACCATGGGGTTCATGGGATTTTCGCGAACACAGTCGATATACGTGGCACTGTCGCCCGAGCACATCTGGGACCTTTTGACCGACCCGCACGCGTGGGTGCAATTCGATGACCAACTACAACACTTTTCCCCCGAGGCAATGGCCGGGAACAGGCTCGACGTTGGTGATCGTGTCAAAGTCGTTCCGAAAGCCCTGCTCCGGGGATTTCTCCACGCAGCAACCGCCCCGGCAGCCACCATCGTCACCGTCGAGCCCAAACACGAACTGGCCTGGCGTCAAGACCAACCCGGCGGTCATGCCAAACAACGGTGGATGCTAGAACCCGCCGACGACAACGGCACCACACTCACCCGCCACATCGAGGTCGTTGGTCCGTTGGCCGCTCCTCTCGGGGCTGCGCTCGCCGCACCGCTGACAGCAGATTTGGGCGCCGTGGGGGCGCGCATGATGCGGATGGCTTCCGACGGTCCCGATCGCGACCAGCCCCTCAATATCATTGCCGGTGGCTCAGGATACCTGGGCTCCCGCCTGGCAACCCGCCTGCTTGCTAGCGGGCAGCGAGCGGTGGTCCTGACGCGTAGCCCGAAGACCGATGCCCCGTACCCGCAGGTTCGGTGGGGTGCCGACGACTTGGAGCCGCTACATGAGCAACTGCTGGATGATGCCGGATTCAACATCATTAATCTGGTCGGCAAACGTATCGGCAATAAACTGACGGCTCAAGAAATCCAAAAGCTGACGGCCTCGCGCGTCGAACCGCTCGCAACACTTCGGGCCGCCGTGGAGCGCGCCCAAGCACAAGGTGGAAAATTGCACCGGTGGATTCAGGGCAGTGCGGTCCCATTGTGGCACCCTGAGTCAACCCGAGAATTCACCGAGACCACCTCCCCGACCGCAGCGCAGGACGGCGCCCAAGGCATGGGGCAAATCGTTTCCGACTGGGAAACAGCTGCACCCGAAGGGGCAACCATGCTCCGCACCGGTGTGGTGATCGGTCAAGCCACCGAAATTACCTACGGGCTAACCGCCATGGCGCTATCGCGGACTCGTCCGAGTGTGGACGGGTATCTACCGTGGATTCACGAAGACGACTGGGTCGGTCTGGTGCAGCACCTGTTGGCCATGTCCTCACCGCCACAAGTCGTGGTCGCTGTGGCACCGCAGCAGACTCGTCTGTCAGAGGCTATTCATGCCTTGGCCCCTGGGCTGGGCACACGAACTATCCCGTTGCCGACGCTGCTGTTGCGCACCGGGATGACTCTTATCGGGATGGAGCCAGGCATGCTCTTGGGCAGCACTCGTGCACGCTCAGAGATCGTGGAAGAGCTCGGTTTCGAGTTCCGGTTCCCAACCATCGCGCAAGCCGCCGATGCAGTGCGGGTCTAGTCCGTGTTTTGAAATACTTCGGCACCACCGCAAGACCGATGCAGTGGCGCCGAAGGGACGAGGTTCAAAAAAGACTAGTCTGCGACTCTCGCGACGAGCCGTCCGGTGACCTCACCTCGTTTGAGCCGCTCAACTCCATCAGCAATTTCTTCGAAATCGATGAGAGTCAGTGTCGGTTCAAGGTCTCCCGAAGCAATCCACTTCATGACCGAAGCGATGTCGTCTTTTGATCCACCATTGGAACCAACTAGTCCAACCTGATTGAGGATCATGGCGTTGGTATCAATGGTAGCTTCGAGTTTGCCCATGCCGACCAGTACAACGCGTCCCTGGAATTTCACCGTCTGGACTGCCTCATTTGTGGTGGTCCCAAATCCCGCGAAGTCGATAATCACGTCAAGTTGATCATCTTTGAACTCGGTAATTGATTTGGCGACCTTGACTGCGCCGCCGGCTTTCGCCTGATCCCATACGTCTTCTTTAATCTCAGCGACATAGACTTCGGCGCCTTCCAGATGCGCCAGGCGGGCACCAATCTGGCCGAGGCCACCGTAGCCGATGATGCCGACCTTCATGCCGGCTTGACTTCGCCTTTTCCAAAGACCGCGCCGGCAGATGTCATGCCCGCATCGGTTGCTGCGGCCGCTTGTTCAAACGAAATACCTTCTGGCATGGCGATGAGTTGTTGTGGGTCGACTTCAGCTTTGGCTTCCCAGCCACCGTTCACTCCGTAACCGAAGGGACCGATCATAGGCCAAACGGCTACTTTGTCACCAATTTGCCAGTCGGTGACACCCTCTCCGACTTCGGAGACCACACCGGAAGTTTCATGCCCCGGTACGACCGGCATTTCTTTCATGAGGCCCATCCAGCCTTCGTCTTCTAAAATGCCAACATCTGAATGGCAGAGGCCTGCGGACTGTACATCGATGACCACTTTGCCCGCAGAGGCCGTAGGCTCTTCGATGTCTACGCGTTCAAATGGTTTGCCTGTTCCGTGAAAATACCAAGCTTTCATCCCGAACTCCTTTACGAAGCCATACTCGAATATAGAGGTTGCATGATGTATCCAACCCCTTTCAGCCTATCGAAAGGGTACGCCACTGCTAAGGGCTATTCGCCGTAGCATTGGGCACTACATGCTGTAACCGACATTGGCCACCGGTGGCAGGTACCCTGGTGACATGCAAGAATTGCCACTTCGCGATATCACCGTCCATGACGATAACTGTGTGAGACGGGTCCCAATTTTCGCTGGCCTCAGTGCGGAACAGCAAGACCTGGTGGCGACGATGGCCCGGCCGCGCCACCTGACAGATGGCGAATTGATTCACGGCGTCGGTGAACAAACCGGCACGATGTTTGTGGTGCATTCCGGGGCCGTCAAGGTGAGTCGCTTACTGCCCAGTGGTCGAAAGCAATTGTTACGCGTGGTGAAACCCGGAGACACCCTCGGTGAGCACGCTTCTCTGACCGGCAATGCCCCACACGAAGAAGCCCAGGCCGTGGACGACACCCGGTTGTGTGTCTTTGTCCATGACGACTTGAGCGCACTGGTCGAACGCTACCCGGCCATTGCCCAACGCATGCTGCGCACGCTCGGTGAGCGCCTGGCCCACACCGAGCACCGTCTGACGCTGAACACCCAGAGTGTTGAGGTGCGTATCGCGGACTATCTGCTGCAACAGCCACTGGTACGCCCTTCTGATGGGAGCGTCGGCGTCATGCAGGTGAAGTTGCCGTTAGATAAAAAAGACGTTGCATCATTGCTGGGCACGACACCGGAATCGTTCAGTCGTGCGCTGGGTCGGTTACGGTCCAAAGGTTTGATCAGTACTGACGATGATCGCGTCGCGCTCCTGGACCCGGATGGGCTGGAGCACTTGGTCTCTGGTGAGGTCTAGCGGTATGCCCGGTGGTACTGATCGGGCGTGGGTGGCTGCTGATGACGCAGAACCTGGGCGGCGTGAATCGGGAAGTTCGGATTGCGCAGCGATTCGCGACCTACCAGCACCACATCAGCCTGTTCGGTGACCACAATATGCTCTGCTTGGAAGGGCTCGATGATGAGTCCAACCGCACCCGTGGGCACTCCGGTACGCTGGCGAATCTGTTGGGCAAACGGCACCTGATAGCCCGGGCCCGCCGGTATCTTGGCTGGCACATTCGCCCCGGATGACACATCAATCAAGTCCCCGCCGCGATCGCGCAACCACTCGACGACTTGGACGGTATCGTCAATGGTCAGCCCGTCGTCGACCCAGTCCACAGCCGATAGCCGAACCGCGACCGCGAGGTCTTCGCCGACTTCGGACCGCACCGCATCGACCACCTCAAGAAGCATGCGAGCGCGGTTGGCCAAACTGCCACCGTAAGAGTCGTCTCGCGTGTTACTCAGGGGTGACAGGAATTCG
Organism: Yaniella sp.; assembly: GCA_036516155.1. Taxonomy (GTDB): domain Bacteria; phylum Actinomycetota; class Actinomycetes; order Actinomycetales; family Micrococcaceae; genus Yaniella. The sequence continues at coordinate 1,620 of DATBUK010000109.1, read as the reverse complement.
TGGAGCAAATAGCCGTGTGCGCCATGCACCTCGATCAGCTGGAATCCGGCGTCCACGGCCCGACGCGCTGAACTCGCAAAGGCGGCCACAATATCGGCGATGTCGGTTGTGGTGAGTTCACGCGGAGCGTTGAGCCCAGGGAATGCGATGGGCGAGGGTGCCACGGTCTGCCAGCCACCGTCTGCCGTCGGTACGGAACCTGTATCAGGTGCATTAAACGGCCGGTAGGTGCTGGCTTTGCGTCCCGCGTGTGCCAGCTGGATACCGGCGACTGCACCCTGGGAGTGCATAAACTCCACGATCGGTGCCAGCGCATCTCGCTGTTCGTCGTTCCACAGTCCAAGGTCCTGGGGCGAGATCCGGCCCTCAGGCACCACTGCGGTGGCCTCGACGATGACTGCCCCTGCTCCCCCGCGTGCCATCCCGCCCAGATGCACCATATGCCAGTCGGTTGCTACGCCGTCGTTCTTTGCGGCACTGTACTGGCACATCGGTGGGACCCATAGCCTGTTGCGAGCTGTGACTGAGCGCAGGGTGATGGGTTCAAAAACTCTTCGTGACAAGCGGTTCCTCGAAAATATCTCGTTCCTATGGTGGTCTGTTCGGATGCTATCAAACAAATACCGTCACCATGTAGAGCACAAACAGCGCAACATGGGCGGCACCGTGCAGGGCTGTTACCCGAGGCGTGAACGCCGTGCTGGCGGTGAGCACCATCGTGATGGCCAGTAATGCGAGATTTGTGGGGCTTTCAGCAAGGAGGACGGGCTGGTCGGTCATTAAACCGATGACGAGCACAGCGGGAATGATCAGACCGACGGTCGAGACGGCCGCGCCGTGACACAGGTTGCTCACGCGCTGGAGTTCGTTGCGGTACGCGGCTCGTAGCGCGGTGACGGTCTCTGGGAGGAAGACGATGGCTGCGATGAGGATACCGACCAATGCCACCGGAGCGCCGAGTCGGGAGAGCGTCGCGTCGAGAACGTCGGCGAGCCCGTGAGATAGCAGCACGATGGGAACAACGAGCGCTAGGAGAAGCACCGTGCGCCCCGTCAGTTCACGACGGTACTTCGTCAACAACTGGCTGAGTTTGGGTTCCGGTCCGGGGCTGGGCCGTGGGGCGTCTTGAGGATCGTGGGGTTGTTGAAAATCATGGCGTTGTCCTCCCATCTGGCGAAAGAGGAAACACGAATAAAGCACCGTCGTCAGTGCGGCAATGAGCGCTGCTTGGCCGGAAGTATAGGAGCCGTTGTCCCCGATGAGTCCGGGAAACACAAAAGCTATGGCCAGGAACACCACCAGGAGCGACAGATACACGCTTGTCCCGACGTGATTGAGTCGCGGGGCAGCATGCCGGATTCCGGCAACCAGCAGAGCGATGCCGACCACGAGGTTGAGAATGATCATCATGACCGCCATCAGGGTCACGAGCGATGGTGGCATGCTGGCCTGGACCGAGCATGACTGCCGAAATCAGGACGACTTCGATGAGCACAATCGACAGGGTCAGGATCAGGGTGCCATAGGGTTCTGGGAGACGATGAGCGATGGCTTCGGCCTGTCTGACAACCCCGAAGGCACAACTGGTGATGATCAGGATAAGACCGGCCAGGATGGCCA
>DATBUK010000108.1:0-5579 GCA_036516155.1 Yaniella sp. | reverse complement strand
CTCGAAGCCTATGCAACCGCCGACGCCGGACCCAACGTCGTCATCATTTGTCGCCCCGACGACGCACCAGCCGTTGCCCAACGGGTTGCCGCCTACGGCCAGATCAACACGTTTGCGCCCGGTCCAGGTGCGCACCTGGTGGACACTGCATGACGTCATTACCCTTCCGGGTCGCGGCCCCCGGAAAACTCTATGTGGCTGGAGAATATGCGGTCGTCACCCCCGGTCAACAGGCCATCCTGATCGCCGTGGACCGCTACATGACCGTGACCGTCACCGAAGCCGAGCCGACAGACACCCCGGAACCCACCGAACACCTCTTGGCCCATGACCACGGGATCGCTGCTGCAGCTGACGTGACCTTTGGCACCGATTACGCGCTGGCCGCGTGGCTGGTGATGGACGCACTGCGAGCCGAACGCGGCCTCGACCGCATTCCGGTCGACCTGCACTTCGAATCGACACTGCGCTCCGAGCACGGCGAAAAATACGGGCTCGGCTCCTCCGGGGCGGCCACGATGGCCGTGATCACCGCGTTCAATGAACTCTATGAACTCAGTCTGAGCGTGACCGAGAAACTCAAACTCGGAATCCTGGCCTCGATCGAGATCTCTCCGCGAGCCTCCGGCGGCGATCTTGCCGCGGGTGCGCTCGGCGGGTGGGTGTACTATCAGGCCCCCGACCGCGACCGGCTGCCGCGCGTACTGACCGGCAACAGCTCGGTCACCGACGCACTGACGGGCCCGGCCTGGATCCCGATGCGCGCCCGCCGGCTGCCCACCCCCTCAGATGTCCAGGTCCTCATTGGTTGGACCGGCAGCCCCGCGGCAACCGACCAACTTGTCTCGCAGGCCACGACCAACGGCAACGGGCTCGACTGGGAAGCCGACTTCCTGCGACCCTCAGCCGCGAACGTCACGAGTCTGCAGTTGGCCCTGGCCGAAGCGAAATTCCCCCTGATCCACGCGGGCATCCGCACCGCGCGCAAACTACTGGCCCGCATGGCCGCCGACACCGGTACCCTGATCGAAACCCCGGCGCTGACCACGCTGATCGACACCGCCGAAACCTTCGAAGGCACCTCGGCCAAGACCTCGGGCGCCGGCGGGGGAGACTGCGGCATCGTGCTGGCCGAACCCTGGGTCAACCCCGAAGACATCTACACCGCGTGGCGTGACCACGGCATCCACCCGCTACCGTTGACCGTGACGCAACTGGGCGCCGGACGCAAGGAGTAACCATGGCACAATCCCGCAAAGACGACCACATCCGGCTCGCCGCAGAACAACAAGAACACCTCACCGGCTCCCGCAACGCCTTCGACGATGTCGACTTCATCCACCACGCGCTGGCCGGGATCAACGCCGACGATGTCGACGTCACCGCCCAACTCGGTCCCTGGACCCTGCCGGTACCGCTTTATATCAACGGCATGACCGGCGGCACCGAGACCGCGCTGCCCATCAACCGCGCACTGGCCCAAGCCGCCGCTGCCACCGGAGTGCCCATGGCCTCCGGATCCGTCGCGGTCGCCATAGAATACCCTGAGACTGCCAGCTCGTTTACGGTCATCCGCGAGCACAACCCCAACGGGATCGTCTGGGCGAACCTCGGCGCCGGCCGCACACTCGACCACGCCAAAGCCGCCGTCGACCTGTTAGACGCCGACGGACTGCAGATCCACGTCAACCCGATCCAAGAAACCGTCATGCCAGAAGGCAGCCGGGATTTCGGCCAGTGGCTGGAACTGATCGAAGACATCGTCGCCGGGCTCGAGGTTCCCGTGATCGTCAAAGAGGTCGGCTTCGGGCTCAGCGCCAAAACCATCCAGCAGCTCTACGACATCGGTGTGCGCATCGTCGACGTCGCCGGTTCGGGTGGGACCAACTTTGCTCGCATCGAAAACGAGCGCACCCCGCACCCGTCGTCGGTCATTGACGCCCACGCCAAGTGGGACTGGCTTGAACCGATGGGACTCACCGCCGTCGACTGCCTGCTCGAGCTGGCCCGGATTCCCACAGACCTCACCGTCGTCGCGTCCGGGGGAGTGCGCAATCCGCTCGACGTCGTGCGCGCCCAAGCCCTCGGCGCCGACGCCGTGGGCCTCGCCGGCACCATGCTGCGCGTCGCGATGTCCGACGGGGCCGAAGGTGTGACCGAAGTGCTGAACCTGTTTGCCACCCGCATCCGGCAGGTTTATGCCCTGCTGGGGGTGGCCAACGCACAGCAGCTGCGCTCGACCGATGTGATCATCACCGGTTCCAGCGCCGAACGCGCCCGCGCGCGCAATATTGATGTCACACGGTTCGCTGATCGGTACAGAATTTGACCGAAACCGCTTGCGCCGTCCACAGTAAAGAGCACGTTACGTGAAAAGGAATGCCGTGATCGATCCAACGCCAATTGAACCCTCGAAATCCACGTACGACGCAACCTTCACCACCGCCGTCCCCACCCGCTGGGTCGGTCCGCTGCGCATGACCGGTGCAGCCTTTGACGGGGTCGAAGAAGTCGACGTGCCACTTGCCACCTATGAAACCCCGCTGTGGCCATCCGTGGGACGCGGTGCCAAAATTTCGCGCATGCTGGCCTCCGGGATCACCGCGACCGTCCACGACGAACGCATGACCCGCTCGGTGCTGTTCACCGCCGCCGATGCCGGTGCAGCTCAGTCCGCGGCAGACACGATTGCAGCTCGCTTCGACGAACTGGCCGATGTCGTCACCGCGGGCTCCCGCTACGCGCAGCTCATCGAAGCCCACCCGGAAATCGTCGGGAATCTGCTGTTCGTGCGGTTCGCGTTTTTGACCGGTGACGCCTCGGGCCACAACATGGCCACCGCCGCCTCAGATTCGTTGATGTCGACGATCCTGTCCTGGAACATCGGCCTGTCCTACGGCTCGATCTCGGGGAACTTCTGCACCGATAAAAAGGCCACCGCCGTCAACGGGATCCTGGGCCGCGGCAAGAAGGTCACGGCCGAATTGATCATTCCCCACGAGATCGTGGAAAAGAACCTGCACACGACCGCCGAGAAAGTTGTGCAGCTGGTCGTCACCAAGAACTACGTCGGTTCCAGTGTGGCCGGGGCCATCCGGTCGGCCAATGCGCACTTCGCCAATATGCTCTTAGCGTTCTATTTAGCCACCGGACAGGATGCAGCAAATATTGTAGAAGGGTCCCAAGGATTTGTGTGGGCCGAGAACCGTGCCGAAGGCCTCTACTTCGCCGTGACCCTGCCGCATCTGATTGTTGGGACCGTGGGCAATGGGAAACACCTGCCGTACATCGAAGAAGCCATGGCGCGCATGGGCTTGGGCGAGCGTAGCGAACCCGGGGCGGATTCGCGTAGACTGGCTAGCTTGATTGCCGCAAGTGTCCTGGCAGGTGAGCTGTCGCTGCTGGCCGCTCAGACCAATCCGGGCGAACTGATGGAAGCACACGTCGCCTACGAGCGCCCACAAACCCAGGCCTAACCCAAAAGGAGTCATCGGTGAAAATAGGCATCCACGATCTGGAAGTCGCCACGTCCCATTATGTTTTGGACCTCGAGACGCTGGCTGAACGCCACGATATCGACCCCAATAAATTCCACATCGGTTTGGGTCAGGATACTTTTTCGATGCCGGCTCCGGATGAAGACATCATCACGATGGCCGCCGAAGCCGCCCAGACTCTGTTGGAACGACACGACGTGTCCAAGATCCGTCAGGTGCTATTTGCCACCGAGAGCTCCGTTGACCAATCCAAAGCCGCCGGCGTCTACCTGCACGAACTGCTTGGTCTGCCTGCCAACGTGCGCTCCGTAGAACTCAAACAGGCCTGCTACTCGGGAACCGCAGCCCTGCAAATGGCCGTCAACGCGATCGCCCGCAACCCCGAAGAACAGATTCTGGTCATTACCTCCGACGTCGCACGCTACGCGCTCGACTCCGGTGGTGAGCCAACCCAGGGGGCCGGTTCCGTCGCGATGCTCGTCAGCGCGAACCCAAACCTCGTCGAAATCGAACCCGACTCGGGCCTACACACCTCCGACGTCAACGACTTCTGGCGGCCCAACGATTCGACCACCCCGTTCGTCGACGGACAGTTGTCCCTGGATGCCTATCTCAACGCCACGACTGCTGCCTGGGATGACCTGACATCCCGCCGCGATCTGGCGCTCGATGACATCCATCGGTTCCTGCACCACCAGCCGTTTACCAAAATGGCCCGCAAACAGCTCGCCGCACTGGCCGAACACACCGGCCAAGAACTCTCCGATGACCTGATCGAAGAATCGATGAGCTACAACCGCGCCCTCGGTAACACCTACACGGCATCGTTGTATTTCGCCCTGACCGCTCAGCTGCACAACAATTCGGAGCTGGCCGGCAAACGCCTCGGCTTCTTCTCCTATGGTTCCGGGGCCGTCGCCGAATTCTTTACCGGTGTTGTCCAGGACAATTACCGCGACCACATCTACCCGCAAAATGTTGATAAGCAACTCGACAACCGGGTGGAACTAACCTACGACGAGTACCGCGAACTCCACGAAAACTTCGCGGCCAGCTCGGACACCTATACGACCCCCAAAACGACCAATGCACCCTTCCGGTTGAGCGGCGTAACCGAACACCAACGCCGCTACGAGGCACAGTGAGTTCTTTCCCATTCGTTGACATTCAGACCGTCACCGCAGTCTTCGGTGACACGATGACCGAACGCGGTCGCGAATATGCTGCCCAAGATCGGGTCCTCACCCTGAAGTTCAACGAAAAAGCCGGTCGCCTGGTCGGTCGGGTCCGCGGAGCCGAAAGTAAAATCTGGCGCGCCTCTGTGACCCTACGCAAAACCGACCGCACCCTCGGCGGGATCCCCGTATGGGACGTCGACTGGGCAAGCTGTAGCTGTCCCGTCGGGGTGGATTGTAAACACGGCGCCGCCTTGATTTTCGAAACGAATCAGCGCGCAGTTGCCTCCTCTGACGTCCTCACGGCGGCTGACCTGGAAGCCCCAGACACCGACGACGAAACCGCAGATGGCATCGGCGGCTTGTCATGGCGCCAAGTGGTCCAAGAACTGCTGCCCAGCATCGACTCAAACCAGGAATTTACCGACGTCGCACTCGGGGTAGAAATCGATGCGCTGCATTCCGAACCCGCCGGCTACCGCACTCGTTTTGTCTGGCGGGAGGCCACCGCGGCCGACCTCGAAGCACACAACGACCTGACCGTGCGGCTGCGTCCGCTACGAGTCGGCGCGCGCGGTGGGTGGATCAAAGGCAACATGAACTGGACGCTGTTCGACTTGCCGTCGCACCAGTCATCGCACACCGATTTTCAGTTCCTGCCGGAACAACATGATGCCCTCCACGAGCTGAACCAGCTCTACACCACTTCGGTCTCCTCGTTGGGGTCGACCGACGTCATCACGCTGGCCACCATCAATATGCCCCAGCTCTGGGACATCTTGGCCAAAATCGATAACGCCGGCATTCCGCTGGTGCCACTGCAAAAAATCATCAACCGGGTGACGATCACCGAGCCGGCACGGATGATCTTTGATGCCTCCGAAACCGAACAGGGCGACGTCGCCCT
>DATBUK010000107.1:0-6035 GCA_036516155.1 Yaniella sp. | reverse complement strand
CTGACCGCGATCGGAACCATCGCTGTGTTGGCGATCATTGCGATTCCGGTGTTTTCGATGCGTCTGGGTATCCCTGACGGCTCCGCTGAGTCCCCCGATAGTGCCGAGTACCAGGCGTATGCAGCCCAAGCTGAGCACTTCGGCCCCGGCTATAACGCGCCCATCGTCGGGGTGGCGGATATCCCGGCTGACCTCGACGAGGACGAGCTGCTGGAGACGACCACGGCCCAAGCCGAGCAGATTGCTGAGCTAGACCAGGTCGCCCACGTCGTACCGGTCGGTGAAAACGACGCCGGTGATCTGCTGATGTTCCAAATCATTCCGGTTGAAGACGCCAACCACGAAGCCACCGTCAACCTGGTCTATGAGTTGCGCGATCTTCAACCGGCCGGTGAGGTCACCAACCTCGCACTGGCGGGCCAGGCCACCGGTGTCATTGACGTTTCCGATGCACTCGCCGACGTCTTGCCCCTATACTTGGGCGTCGTCGTCGGGCTGTCGCTGTTGATCATGATCATCGTGTTCCGTTCCCTGGTCGTCCCGCTGATTGCCTCGGGCGGGTTCGTCCTGTCGGTCGGGGCGGCCATGGGGGCCGTCGTCGCAATTTACCAGTGGGGCTGGTTCGGCGAACTCTTCATGGTGCACAACCCGGCGCCTGTGCTGTCATTTTTGCCGACCATCATGATCGGTGTCCTATTTGGGCTGGCCATGGACTATCAGCTGTTCATCTCCTCGGGGATGCGTGAAGCCTATGCCCACGGCACCGAAGCTCGGTTGGCCGTGCAAAAAGGCTTCGTCCAGGGCCGTGCGGTTGTGGCTGCTGCCGCGATCATTATGGTGTCGGTCTTTGGTGGTTTCATCTACGCCGACGACTCCTACATCCGCCCGATCGGTTTCGGGTTAGCCATCGGAGTCTTATTCGATGCGTTTTTGGTGCGCATGCTCATGGTGCCCGCGCTCATGCACCTGTTGGGTCGGCACGCCTGGTATCTGCCGAAATGGTTGGACCGGATCCTGCCCAACGTCGACGTTGAAGGCGCAGCGCTGACTGAGCTTGACTCGGGCGAGACAGCTGGGCGGGCTGGTGGAACCTCCGGCGATACACCCGTTCCAACCACCACCCGCAACGTCTAAGCTGGAACAGCAAAGAAGAGTACCCGTCAGAAAGGCACAGTAATGAATGACATGATGCAACGTCTGGTGCGCACCGGAGTCTCCATCGGTGCGGGTTTTGTCGCGACCAAAGCCGTCGAAGCGATCTGGAAAGCCGCCACCGGGGACGACGAAGCCCCCAATACCGACGACGATCAGGCCACACTGCTGCGTGTAGTCACCTTCGCGACCATCTCCGCGGGTGTCTCAGCCCTGCTGGAAGTCGGCTCGCAGCGGTTGGTTTCCAAGGCCATGAATAAGGGTGGTTCAAACAAAAAATCACAGCAAAAGGCCAAGCAGCTGGGCCGTTCCGAGGTCTAAGGTTTCCTGAGGTTTAGCGGTGGTTGGGCGCGGACTACCACAGGGCCCGAGCAGTTTCTGTTGCCTGCTCGAGCTCGGTGAGTCCGGCGTCCACCACCCGCACCGGACGGTTCAGCGTCTCCCACTCGTCCGGTGTGGGGACCGCAACGCGCACCCGAAAGCCATCCGCACGCCAGGCCGCCAGCACCTCGTGGGCTCGGGGATCGGCGGCCGCGCTGTCCGTGAGCCGTTCGTAGGTAATTTGAGCCGCGTGCCCGGCTTGTGCCGCAGCTTTGCCCGTGGAGAGTTCGACGTGCGGATTCAGCTCGATCGTCACCACGGTGTCCTGTTGCGTTGAATCGTGGAGTCGGGGGAATTCTGTGCCGCCCACCTGGAGCTTTTTCAGCTGCGGTAGCAACGGCGCAACCGGCCCCGGCACAAAGGCCCGCACTGCAGCACTCCCGGATTCGACGGTGATCCCATCGAGCAGCTGCACATCATCCCAGCGTTTGTTCTCCGCCCGCCGAGCAACCTTCCGAATCCACCCGGCCCGCCAGTGTGCGACCGCATCGGCCCATGACCCCTGGGGTGTTGTGGTCCGGGGATCGTCCAACAACGTGACGACTGCCGTAGCGGCGGATTCCAGCACGTCAATGTGGTTGGCCGGGTCCTGTTTATTGCGCTGGATCACCAGTTGCATGGCCCAGGGGTGCTCGTGATCGGGATGTTCTGGACGGGATACCGGATGACTCATGAGGTCTACTCTAACGAGCCAGTCAGCAAAGCGCTTTAGGGTGGAAGATATGAACGTTTCACTTCCTCCTGATTGGCACACCTGGCGTCGGCCATCACCGTTGGCTGGCCGCCGTCCGACGAAAGCAGAACTCGCCCAAGCTGCAGCAGAGCAGCTGACCCTCGACGACTTGCTGCCCTACCCCAACGACGCCGATAACGCCGGCCTGTTGCGACTACTCATCGTCGGGACCAATCCCAGCCCCTGGGCCGCCGCCGTGCAGGCGCCCTTTGCGCGACCGGGGAACAGATTCTGGAAGTCGCTGCACGCCGGAGGGATCACCGAAACCCTCGTCAACGATTCAAATGGCCTGGACCACGACGACGAGCGCATGATTGCCGAACGCGGCATCGGCTTGACGAATATCGTGTCCCGGCCGACATCGCGGTCGTCTGAGTTGTCGCGTGAAGAGTTGCGGGCTGGATGCGCTCGCCTCGTCCAGCGCGTGTGCGTCCTGCGCCCAAGAGCTGTGGCATTTACCGGGATCACCGCGTTTCGGACCGCGTTTCAACAACCTAAAGCAGTACTTGGGCTCCAAGATACGGCCAGCATCGACGACTGGCCGGTAGATGTTCAACTGTGGGTCGTCCCGGACCCCAGCGGGCTCAACGCGCACGAGTCGGTAACCTCGCTGGGTGAAAAATGGGCCGAAGTATGGGCGGCAGCAACCGGCTACACTGGCGCATAAACCCCACCAACAACAGCACGAACGACGATGGGAGCAGTTCATGGATGCCTTACCGACGACAATCATGCTCACCGGTGCGACCAGCGGACTCGGTCGCGCCGTCGCACAGCAGTTGGCCACCCGGGAGAACACCCGATTGATCTTGCACGGTCGAAGCCGCGACAGGCTGCATGAATTAGCCGATGCGCTGGATGACGCTCCGGCCGACGTGGTGCTGGTGACAGCTGACCTGGGTGATTTACAACAGGTCAACCAGCTGGCCGAGGACGTCGCTGCGGTGACGGATCATCTCGATGTGTTGGTCCACAACGCGGGCGTGGGCAAAGGCGCAACCGATACTCGGGAGGTTTCGGCCGACGGGTACGAACTGCGGTTGGCGGTTAATCATCTGGCCCCGTTTGTCTTGACTCAGCGTCTCCTTCCCCTGCTGGAGATCGGGGCGCCAAGCCGGATCGTCAACGTGGCCTCTGGAGCGCAGCAACCAATCGATTTTTCTGACCCACAGATTCAGCAGGATTATTCGGGCAACCGGGCCTATGCGCAGAGCAAGTTTGCGATGGTCGCTTTCGGGTTTGCGTTATCGAAGACGCTGCTGGCCGAGGTGGTCACGGTCAATAGCTTGCATCCGGCGACTTTGATGCCGACGCGGATGGTCAAAGAAGGCTACGGGCGGACGGTGGATGATCTCCAAACCGGTGTGGATGCGGTTTTGAACCTGACCGAAAACCCCGCGTTGGACGGCACCACGGGCCAGTATTTTTCCATCCAGCAACCAGCTGCCGCACACCCTGAGACCTATGAGGTGGAAACGCAGCGTCGATTATGGCAGTTGAGTGAGGAGTTAACCGGCGTCCGCTATTGATGCGTGGGGCCCTAGTGGGGTCGGGTGTTGTGCCGCTGGGACTCGAGTTGTTCTTGTTCTGCTTCGGCCCGGTCTTGCGCTTGCACTGCTTCGGCAAGATCGTCGACGGCAATATGCGCAGGGTCCAAGTGGTGGGAGCGGTAGGTCGCACGGCCCACCATGTGCGCAGATACCGGGGCGGTAATGAGCTGCGCCAGCCAGGCGACTATGAGCACCGGCACGACCGCCCAGCTGCGCAGGGCAAAACCGAGGCCGGCCAGCGCCAACAGCAGTCCGAGCACCTGCGGTTTGGTCGCAGCGTGCATGCGTGATAACACATCGGGAAAGCGCAAAAGACCCAGACCGGCTACCGCCGACAGCAAGCTTCCAAGCACCAACAGAATGGCTGCGACGATGTCCATCCAAGAATCAAATGTGATGTCCATTAGAGCTTACCGCCTGTCGGTCCCTGTCTTGGTTCCGGTTCGGAGTGATTGGCCTGGGAGCTTTCCACAGCGAAACGCGCAAGCGTCGTCGAGGAGATGAATCCGATGAGAGACGCCAGCACAACCGCGGTGATGAAGTGGGTCGAATCGTTCAGGGCCATCCATACCACCAGCCCGGACGAGAACACAATGAGTATGACGTCCAGGGCGATCGCGCGATCGAGCAGCGCAGGCCCGCGAATAATCCGGTAGAGCGCCCCGATTGCACCGAACGCTAAAAAGATCAGGCTAATCCAGCCGGCAAGTGCCATCACGCTCATGGGAGGTCCTCCGTTTCGATTTCTTCTATCGGAGTGTCCAGTTCGGAATGCCGACGAACCACTCCGTCGCCGGCCCGGTCCTCGGCCTTGACCAATGCGTAGTCTCGTTTGGACCCAAAACCACGGATCATGCGAGCTTCGATGTCCAAGGAATCAACACGAAATGCTTCGGCCGCTGCTTCGTCGGGCACGTCGAGGACGTGAAGGAACAGCGTTGAGCTCGGCCGGTCGACATCGATCACCAGTGAGCCCGGGATCAACGCGTAGACGTGTCCGACGAGCGTCATCAACAGGTCATCCTGGGTCCGGAGTTTTACGGCCACCACCGAGTTGACGACCTTTGGGCCCGGACGGATCGATTTGACCGCGACATCCCACGTGGCGGCTGTGATCTTCCAGAGGAAATATAGGATGAATCGCAACGTGTGGAACACGTTGAATCGGTCGGCAAAGGGTACCGGTGGCATCGGAAGCGCCAGCATGACCGCCACACCAAAGATCAGCCCCAAAACGAACGTCGACAGACTGATGTCTTGCCATAGTGCAACCCAGATGAAGGCCAGTCCGAAGACCATTGGCCACTGTGAGCGACGGGACCGCTGATCTTCAATGGCAGCGGGGGCGTCATGTTGCTGTTTGGCGACGTCTTCTGGATTGAGGTGAGCCACTAATCATCGCCTCCTTCGGAGCCTTGTGACGAGCCAGCGCCATCGGAACCGGTGATACCCCATTTTTCGAGTTGATCGGCCTCGAGTTGGGCATCCTGGGCGACTTCTGTGCCCATCACTGCTTCAATATACGGGGTGCGGTGAATCATGTCATTGGCGGCTTTTTCGGTGAAATCAAAGAGCGGCCCGGCTACCACCGTGAGTGCGACTCCCACACCAACGAGGGCAACGGTGGGAGCGACCAATCCCGGTGAGTCCTTACGTAAAGGCGGTTTCTTCGCTTCGAACAATTCAGCTTCCTCGAGACCGCGCATTGCTGGGTCCTCGGAGTCTTCGATAGGGCGCCAGAAGACGCGCGACCAGATCCGCATCATCACCAGCAGGGTTAGCAGCGAGGTCACCACTGAGGCCGCGACCATGACCCATGCCAGCCCGGAGCCGTTGACCACACCGCCTTCGATGAGGCCGACCTTGCCGATAAAACCGGAGAACGGTGGAATACCACCCAGGTTGAGGGCCGGAATGAGGTACAGGATGGCCACCAGTGGGGATATCTTGGCCATGGAGCCGAGGCGTTCGATGTTTGCCGAACCAGTCCGGTATTCGATGAGCCCCGTCACGAGGAATAATGTGGTTTGAATCGTAATGTGGTGGACCACGTAAAACAGTGTCGCCGTCAACCCAAGTTGGTTGGCAACTGCCACACCGAACAGCATGTACCCAATGTGCGATACCAGGGTGAAGGACAACACACGTTTGATATCGAACTGCACGAGCGCTCCCAAGATTCCGACGATCATGGTCAGTCCGGATACCACCAGTAACAA
>DATBUK010000106.1:0-4687 GCA_036516155.1 Yaniella sp. | reverse complement strand
CGGTCGGGCCCGCATCTGGCAGCCGGTGGCTGGCCGCCGTCACGGATACGCCACGACCCCAACCCTGTTACTCATTCGGTTTGGTCGAATCCGCCGGAACCTGGCGATGATCCCGCACGAGCGCATCCAGCAGTCAGCGGTCTACCAGACGCTGTCCGATAAACTCTCGGGCACCGCCTCGGCACGGTTCGCGACCCCGCCCGGACTGGTTCGCGTCCACCTCAAAAACCAGCAACCGGCCGAACTCGTGGAACTGTTCTTTGCCGAATCGCAGATCGCAGCCCATGCACGACGGATCTCCGATAAGAATCAGTGGATGGCCCCCGAAGAGCTCGAAAATTTTGAAAAAGCTGCCCAACAGGCCCGGACGGCGGGTGATTCTGCGTGAAAGACTTCCCGTCGACGCTGACCTTCCGGCCCGTGCGGGCCCAGCTGAGAACCTACCGGCAGATCTACAATCTGATCAGCATGATCTGTTACGTCACGATCTTTAGCGTGGCGGCCGCGATCTTCAACGCTCAGGTCGACCCAGACTTCTGGCACGGACTCAGCTACATCCCGGCCGCGTGGGCGTTCCTCTACGATCTGGGCCTTCTTATCATCACACCCTTTCAGGTGCGCATCCACGGTTGGGCCGAACAATCCGATGACATCATCGTCCGCTCGGGGGCCATCTTCCGCAGGTACGAAGCGGTGCCCTATGGCCGGCTGCAATTTGTCGACGTCAAACAAGGTCCACTGCAGCGCACATTCGATCTGGCAGATCTGACCATCACCACGGCCGGTTCGAACGCGACCATCTATGGACTACCCACCCGAGAAGCCACTCGGCTTCGCGATGACCTGTGCTCACGCGGGTATGCCAGACTGGCTGGACTCTAAGGAAGGACACGACAGCTGTGAGCGTTGACGAACCACTCACCACCGAAGCGATCGGCAGACCAAACCGGCTGGGCATCGGGATCATCGGCGCCGGCCGGGTCGGAGCCGTCTTAGGCAGCGCCCTGCAACAGGCCGGGCACACCATCACCGCCGTGCACGCGGTCTCGGAAGCCTCGGTCGCCCGCGCCGAAGCACTGTTACCGCAGGCCCCGATCCTCGAGATCCCCGATATTCTGCGCCGCTCAGAGGCCGTGATCTTCGCGGTTCCCGACGACGTTTTAGAACCGTTGGTCTCCGGTCTGGCCGCCGCCGGACACATTCAGACCGGCCACCTGCTCGTGCATACCTCCGGAAGATACGGGACCGCCGTGATGAACTCCGTGCGGGAACACGGAGCCATCCCCGTGGCCATTCATCCGGCCATGACCTTCACGGGACTGTCCCTGGACGTAGACCGGCTGCAGAATACCGCCTTTGGGATCACCGCTGACCCGGTGGTTGCCCCGATCGCCGAAGCACTCGTGGTCGAAATGGGTGGCATCCCGGTAACAATTCCCGAAACCGCACGCGCGACCTATCATGCGGCGATGGCGCATGCGTCGAACCACTTGGTCACCCTGACCGCCCAGGCCCAAGAGATGCTGGAAGCCGCCGGCATTGACCAGGCCCCGAAACTCCTGGGCAACCTGATGACCGCAAGCCTGGACAATGCGCTGACCAACGGCGACCAGGCCCTGACCGGACCGATCGCACGCGGAGACACCGGCACCGTGGCGAAACACTTAGAAACCCTCAAAACCCTCGACGAGGCCGACCTTTTTGAAACCTACCGCGGCATGGCCCTGGCCACCGCCCGCAGGGCAGCCGATGCAGGCTTCATTAATGCCGCAAAGCTCGAAGAATTCCTCCAGATCCTGGAATCCTAAGCGCCCACCCCGGCCATCAACATGGGTGGCTGTCAGTTCGGACTAGACTATGGGGCGTGACTGAAGCTGAATTGACCACCACGGCCCAGGCCGCCAAGACCGCGCTCGCTCAGAAAGTTGCCGAACTCGTCGAGGCCGGAAACACCCAACCCACCGTTGGATTAGTCCCGACGATGGGGGCCTTACATGACGGCCACGGCGCACTGTTCGAACAAGCACGTGCCGAAAACGATCTGGTGGTCGCCTCGGTCTTCGTCAATCCCTTGCAATTTGATCAGCCCGAAGACTTCGAACATTACCCCCGCGACTTAGACGCCGACCTGGAACTGATCACCCACTACGGCGGCGATCTCGTGTTTGCCCCGTCGACGGAGCACATGTACCCGGGATACCCGGATGCCCCACAGATCAGCGTGTCTGCCGGACACATGGGGCGCATGTTCGAAGGCGCCTCACGACCCGGTCACTTTGATGGTGTCTGCACCGTCGTAGCGAAACTATGGAATATTCTCACCCCACCGCCCCCGGCAGTGTTTCGGAGCTACTTCGGTCAAAAAGACGCCCAACAGTTGGCGATCGTCACCCGCATGGCCAAAGATTTGAACCTCGACGTCGAAATACGCCCGGTCCCGCTCGTGCGGGCTCCGTCGGGCCTAGCCCTGTCATCACGCAACGTGCGACTGGATGATCACGGCATGGAAAAGGCCCTGGGCCTGTCCCAAGCGCTGCACTACTTAGCCGATCAGGCAACACGAGGTGAACGCTTGGATATTTCGGCTGCGCGAGACATCATTCGAGCCCAAGAAAACGTAGACTTAGACTATCTAGAAATAGTCGATCCCGATACCCTCATGCCCCTCTCCGATGAGCAACTCGCAGCACCATTGCAACGCGAAGCGCTCGCGTTGGTGGCGGCCTGGGTACCGCCTGTTCGACTGATCGACAACATGTTGTTAGCACCGTAGGCTACCTGCCGGAGAACGGCATCATCGTTGAAGGAGACGCGTGACCACAACAGCCCCGAAACCCACACAGGATCTCTATCGCCACGTCAACGCAGACTGGATGTCCACCAATACCATTCCAGAAGACCGCGGCACCTATGGAGCATTCATGGAGCTGCACGAAAAATCCGAGCATGCCGTTCACGACATTCTCACCTCGGCTGCTGAGGCGCTGACGAAAAAACAACGCCGTCACTCATTTGTTGCCGAACACTCCGACGAAGGCGCAAAACAGCGTATCGGCGCGCTCTACACCGCGATGATGGACGAGGACACCATTGAAGCGCTCGGGGTCAGCCCCCTGTGGGAAACCCTCGATAAGATCTCGGATATCTCCGACACCAAAGAATTTATGAAGGTCGCGGGCAAGCTGCAGCGCAAAGGCATCGTCGGCGGACCCGTCGGGACCGGTGCGATGCCCGATGCCGGAAATCCGGATCGCGTACTGCTGCACATGATCCAAAGCGGGCTGGGATTACCGGACGAATCATATTACCGTGACGAAAAATTCGCGGATATTGTCGAGGCGTACCGCACGTACATTGAAACGCTGTTTTTACTGTCAGACATCGCACCGACCGAAAAGCGTGCCCGCAAGATGGCAAAACGCGTCCTTGATTTAGAGACGAAGATTGCCGAAAAGCACTGGGACATTGTGTCTGTGCGTGATGCGGTCAAACGCTATAACCTCATGAGCCGCGACGAAGTCCTGGAAATCTTCCCGTCGGCCACTCACTGGCTCAAAGGCATGAAAATGGCGCCCGGCCAGAAGCACGAGAACCGTTCGGAAGAAATCGTGGTCTGGCAACCAGATTTCTTGAGCGGACTTGAAGAATTGCTGGAGTCAGAATCTGCCAAATCGTGGCGCACCTGGTTGAAGCTGCACGTCCTGTCGTCACACGCGCCGTACATGTCCAAAGACTTCGTCAAAGCGAACTTTGAATTTACCAAGACGCTGACCGGTACGGAGAAAATCCTGCCTCGCTGGAAACGCGCCGTGGGCCTCGTGAACTCGAGTCTGGGCGAAGACGTTGGACGGTTATATGTTGCCAAGCACTACACCGAATCACACCGCGAGCACATGGACGAGCTGGTCGAAGCACTCCAAGAGGCCTACCGGCAGTCCATCTCCGAGCTGCCTTGGATGAGCAAAGAAACCCGGGAGAGAGCGCTCGAGAAACTGGCGAAGTTCAACCCGATGGTTGGTTATCCGGTCAAATGGCATGACTACTCGGACGTCAAGGTGAACGCCACCGACCTGATCGGGACCCTCAATCGGATTGCCGAGCATGATCTCGAACATAACCTTGCCAAGATCGAAAAGGGCCCGGATCCAGAAGAGTGGCACATGAGCCCGCAAGCGGTTAATGCTTACTACTCGCCGTTGGAAAACGCCATTGTCTTCCCGGCTGCTATCCTGCAACCGCCGTTTTTCTCCCCGGACGCGACACCTGCACAGAACTTTGGCGGTATCGGCGCGGTCATTGGCCACGAAATTGGGCACGGCTTTGACGATCAAGGCTCCCAGTATGACGGCGATGGTGCACTGAATAACTGGTGGACCGATGAGGACCGGGCTGCGTTCACCGCACGGACCCAGTCGCTGATCGACCAATACAAGGTGTTAGCTCCTGCTGAAGCGCCCGACCATAACGTCAATGGGGAACTGACCCTTGGCGAAAACATCGGAGACCTCGGCGGGCTAGGGATTAGCTATAAGGCGCTGTACCTCTACCTGGAGCAAAATCCCAAGGCTGTCAAAGAACAGGGCTGCGATCCGAAGAACGAAAAAGATCGAAAAGCCATCGATCAACAGTTCTTTGAATCCTGGGCGGCAGTCTGGCGTCAGCTGATTCGTCCTGAAGCAGCCATCAC
>DATBUK010000105.1:0-5366 GCA_036516155.1 Yaniella sp. | reverse complement strand
GGTCGCGAACCATGCTGCTGGCGACGAAGATGGCTTTTATGCGGTGGCACTCGATGTAGCTCACCGTGAATTATCCGAAGGACGTCGCAACGCAGCGACCGAAATTCGCAAAGCGATCGAACAAGCACGCGGTGAAACCGTGGAGCTGCAAACAGTTGAAGAAGAAGACCTCGGGGTTGATATCGATTCGGATCTCGCCGAATTCATCAAAGTCTCCCGACCCGATGCGAAGTTCGATGAACTGACCATCTCCGGTGATCTCATTGAGCGGGTCCGTCAGATCCTCGATGAACATCGCAACGCTGCACTGCTGCGGGATTTTGGTTTCACTCCATCCCACCGGCTTCTGATGGAAGGACCCGCAGGAACCGGTAAGACGGCCACGGCAGAAGTCGTAGCCGCTGAATTGGGCATTCCACTCGTGACCGTCTACCTGGATAACTTGCTCAACGTCTACTCATCAGAAGAAGACGTTCCCTCGCTGCGTGAGGTGTTCGACCGGTTAGCACGCCGACGAGCGGTCTACCTGTTTGATGTGTTCGATACCATCGGTGACGATACCGCCTCGGGGATGACGCGTCGGGTGTTCAAAGCGTTCTTACTCTTCGTCGACGTCCTCGGAAAAGGCTCGATTGCTATCGCTGCAACGAACCGTCGAGGCGTGCTGGATCGCTCCATGTTTCGGCACTTTGACTCGGTGTTGACCTTCTCCTTGCCGACCCCCGAAGAAGCAATGCGGGTGATCCGCTCGCAGCTGGGGGATCGGGCACCAGAACCGGTCATGAACGAAGTCGACATCTATGAGCAGTACTTCGAGGGTCTATCGCAGGCAGAACTTGCCATTGCCGCTCGCTCAGCGGCAAAGGCAGCGATCATGCGTCACGAAGCAAAGGTGACTCAAGACGACCTGATCTACGCACTGACCAACCGCGGTGCGTTTCTCCTTGACGACGAATACTAGTCAGCAATCCGCTCCAACAGTGGTTTGATCCGGTAGCTGAGGAATTCTTTGAGTACTACAGCGGTGGAGGTCCGAACGATCCCCGGGATATCGAGAATTAACCGGTTGACCCGGTAGAGATCATCGGGCGATTCAGCCACCACCGTGAGACGCAGATCCGCATCTCCAGTCGTGGCAAAAATCTCGATCACCTCGGGGAGCTCGGACAATTCCCGCATGGTCTCTTTATGGTAGCCCTGACGAATTGAAGCGTTGATAAACGCCGAGACCTCATAGCCTAGAGCTCGAGGGGAAATCCGGCGTTGAAACGATTCCAATACTTCCGTACCAAGTTTCTGCAGGCGAGCTTGAATCGTATTCCGGGACACCGACAGTCGCTGAGCAAGCGCCACCGTCGTGGCATCGGGCTGAGCTATCAGCGCCAGCAAGATCTCTGCATCAAGCCCATCCAGTTCAGGCCGCTGCCGCGATTTGGTCATTTTGCACTCTCTCGTACTCTTCTGCATACATAATGCTCAGCTTCTCAGCGTCCGCTTGCATGTTTTGCTGGGTTCGGTGATGGTGGTCACGAGTATAGCTTGTAGAAGGAGAAACCATGTTGCAATCACCGGTACAAGACACCACCGTGACAGATGAGATAGTCCAGGTCATCGCCCAGCGCGTCGATCAGGTTTTCGGTTTGATGGGCAATGGCAACGTAAAGCTTATTTCCGCACTGACCTCGCAGGATTTTCCTTTTACTAGTGTGCGCCACGAAGTCGCTGCCGTCACCGCGGCCGATGCGTATTACCGTGCGACCGGCAAACTCTCGGTAGCCACCGCAACATACGGGGCAGGGTTTACGAACATGGTCACCGGCTTGGCCGAGGCTCAGCTTGCCCGTATTCCAATGGTGGTGTTAGTTGGGGACGCACCTTCGACCGGCCGTAGAGCATTCGACATCGATCAGCAAACGGTGACCGTGGGACTCAATATTCCGGTCCTCACCCTCACTGGGGACCACCCCACAGCCGACCTCACCCGCGCATTCGATATGGCTGAAGACGGTCAAGAGCCGGTGGTCATCCTGATGCCCTATGACCTAGGTGAGGCATGGGTCGGCGACGAATCGACTGAGCAGGTGTATGAACCCATCGACCGTCCCAGGGCCACCGATGCACAGCTGGCAGAAATTGCCGAGGCGCTCGTGGCAGCCAAGCGCCCATTACTTGTGACCGGCGGGGGAGTGGTCCGAACGAAGACCGGTCACCTCGCTCGCAATCTCGGGGATGCCGTGGGCGGAGTCTTCATGCACTCACTCACCGCTTCGAACGTCACGAGATCACCACACAGCCTAGGCATAGCCGGAGGCTTCACCCCTGAACACAAGCTGCCAGCTATTCAAGCCGCTGACATGGTGCTTATCCTCGGGGCGACCAGTAACGCCTTCCAGACCCGCAAGGGTGCGCTTTTTGGCACCGATAACATCTACCGAATCGATATGTCGGATACCTGGAATCTGACGCTGCCGACTGCTCAGACCGTATTTGCCGATCTTAACGACGCTCTGCCGCGGCTTCTGCGTGCTGTGGAACAGTTAGCTCCGGCTCCGTCTTCTTACCGTGAAGAACTGGCTGCTCTTATCGCAACGGATACCGTTGATCAGGAACCTATTTATGGCAGTGACGGGCAGCTGCATCCGCGGCATGTGGCAGTGCAACTCAATGATATGCTCCCGGAAAACCGGCAGGTCGTTTTAGACGGTGGTCACTTCATGACGTGGATTGGTGAACGCTTCGACATTCCAGACCCTGCCAGTTTGATCGCCGTGGGCACGGCTTTCCAATCGATTGGTCTGGGTTTCGGGTCTGCCGTCGGGGCGTCCGTGGGCAGCCCCGAGAAATTTACGGTGTGCATTACCGGTGACGGCGGCGGCCAGATGGCCCTGGCCGATCTTGGGACCTTCATTAATCAAACCGACCGAGGCGCAGTGATAGTATTCAACGATGCTGCCTACGGCGCCGAAATTCATCAGTATGCAGTCCACGGCGCTGATCCTACTGCGATGTATTTACCGCCCATGGACTTCGCCGCGATTGGCAAGGCCATGGGCGGGTTCGGGATCACGATCAATACCCTGGCGGATCTCGAACAGTTCAGGACCTGGTTAGTCAACGGCGGTGATGGGGTTGCTGTTGTTGATATCCGGATTTCGACCGAATTCGCGCACCCAGCAATGGGACCCGGAGCCACCGGCTAAAGTCCCTGAGGTTTTATTTGGGCCGTGGCGCCAAGCCTTCGAGATGTTCGCGAGCCAGATCAGCCGCGAGTCCGGTGTACGTGTGCGGGGTGAGGTCTTTCAGGCGCTGTTCGGCAGCATCAGAAAGGCCAAGTTCGCCTACGAACTCGCGCATACGTGCCGCATCGACGCGCTGACCCCGTGTCAGATTCTTGAGACGCTCATAAGGGTTATCCATGCCCTCGGTGCCGGCAATCGCTTCGGCACGCATCACGGTCTGGATAGCTTCGCCCAGTACTTCCCAGTTGGTCTCGAGGTCAGCTTCAAGCGCGTCTTCGGCCACATCCAGCTGGCCCATGCCACGAGTGACGTTACTGATGGCAAGTACCGAGTGACCAAGCGCAGCACCGATGTTGCGTTGCGAGGTCGAATCGGTCAGGTCACGCTGCCACCGAGACTCGATCAGCGTCGAGCCCAGCGTGTTCAGCAGCGCGTTGGAAAGTTCAAGGTTGGCTTCAGCATTTTCGAACCGGATCGGGTTGACCTTATGCGGCATCGTCGACGAACCGGTCGCACCCGCCACTGGGATCTGGGCGAAGTAGCCGATCGAGATGTAGCTCCACACATCAACACAGAAACCGTGCAGGATCTGGTTGAACCGAGCGATGTCATCGAAGAGTTCTGACATCCAATCGTGGTTCTCGATTTGCGTGGTTAACGGGTTGAAGGTCAGCCCCAGCCCTTCCACAAAGTCTTGGGCGATGACCGGCCAATTGGCGTGCGGGACGGCAGCCACGTGCGCGGCATAGGTGCCGGTTGCGCCGTTGATCTTGCCCAAATACTGCTGCGTGGAAATGCGGTGCAGCTGGCGGTTCAGCCGGTGTACGAACACAGCCAATTCTTTGCCCAGAGTCGTGGGCGTCGCGGGCTGACCGTGGGTCCGAGACAACATTGGCGTGTCGACGGCGGTGTGAGCGACGTCGGCAATTGCATCAACCATCTTCCGAGCGGCAGGCAACCAGACATCTTGGATCGCATCGCGCACACCGAGGGCGTAGGACAGGTTGTTGATGTCTTCTGAAGTACAAGCGAAGTGAACAAGCGAGCTCAGGTGGCCCAGTCCGAGGGCTTCGAGCCGGTTGGCAATGAAGTATTCGACGGCTTTGACATCGTGGACGGTCACGGCCTCGGTTTCGGCCAGCTCGGCAATGGAGGCCTCATCGAAGTTGGTGACAATTGCGCGCAGGCCGTCGCGTTGTGCGTCCGTGAGGCGTTGTAAACCGGGAACCACCATGCCATCGGCGAGGTGGATGAACCACTCGACTTCGACGTGCACTCGGTTGCGGTTGAGCGCGGCCTCCGAGAGGTGATCGACGAGATCGGCCACGTAGCCACGGTAACGGCCGTCTAAGGGGCCTAAGGGGATATCGGTTTCAGCCAAGCGCACACGCATATTTTCACTCATGCCCTTTATTGTGCCACTGGCAGCCGCCAGTTGACGATCAATGTCAAAGTCATGACATACCAGGCTCCGAGGCTTGTCCACAGCATTTCGCCGTGACAGGAGTTGTCCACACCCGACAAGGACTCTGCTTTAGAGGTAGGTGCGCCTGCTTATGCTGAGCACCGTAACGCAGGTGGTGAGTCGATGAGGAGGAACCCATGGTCATGGTGGAGATACCGTCCATGGCAGAGATCGCGTCGGGGATGAGTTTGGTCGCCGACGGCGCGTGCGACTTGGCGTCGCGGACTGTTCAGGATTTTGTGTCGAGTCCTTCGGTGGCCCAGGCGGGACTGCACGCCTTAGCCGCCCAGATCGAAGTACTGGAGCAGTTGGTGGCAAGACTGCGAGAAGTTGCGGTCGGGATCGACGAGGTGCAAGGGCAGTTAGGCTCAACCTTAGCGATGGAGTGGCAATCGCCGGCCGGGGAAGCCTTCCGCACCGCTGTCGGGGACCGAAAAGTACAAGCAGAACAGTTAGCGCAACTGACCCTGGAAACGGCACGGCTGGCAGGTCACGGTATTGATGAGCTGCGCACCATGATCGCCAGCTTGCAAACTCTGTTGGCAACAGCTCGAGCTGCACTCGGGGATGCGGCATCGGCAGTGCTGGAGCAGGGGGTGTGTGCATGAGTGCTCGGGTGACGGGTGGGCCAACACACTGGCGAGCCAATCTCGACGAACTAG
>DATBUK010000104.1:0-4272 GCA_036516155.1 Yaniella sp. | reverse complement strand
ATGATGCCGGCGCTGAGAAAGACGGCGGCGAGCGCTTCCATGATGCCTTGTAACCACAGGGGCATCGGAAACGATTTGGGGGCTTCGGTGGTGTTGGTCATCATGGTCTATCGTGCCACTTGTTGAGGCGTTGAGGTTCTATCGGCACGACAAACCAGCCAGTTCAACAACAAATCTGGTCGTCTTGGTGCAACGTTGCACTATGTTGTCGGGGTTTCCTCTAAGATAAATGGGCAGTAGACAACGGTTGTCTGGGTGTCAGCCGTGTCATGTCACCGCAGGTCGCCGAGTCAACCACCGTAAATTTTTGAGGAAGGTTGCGACATGGAAACCGGTTTAGCCCAGATTAGAGAAGAAGTCGTCCGGCGAAATCCTGGCGAAACCGAATTTTTCCAAGCAGTCGACGAAATTTTCGCGACCTTAGACCCGGTGATGAAGCGTCACCCCGAATATGTTGAACACGGGATTCTGCGCCGCATGATCGAACCCGAACGCCAGATCATCTTCCGTGTTCCCTGGGTCGACGACAAAGGGGTCGTCAAAATTAACCGGGGCTTCCGGGTCGAATTCAACTCGGCCTTAGGGCCCTATAAGGGCGGGATCCGGTTCCACCCTTCGGTGTATTTGGGCATCATGAAGTTCTTAGGCTTCGAGCAGGTATTCAAAAACGCCCTGACCGGGATGCCGATCGGCGGTGGGAAGGGTGGCGCAGATTTCAACCCGGCCGGTCGGTCCGAAGGTGAGATCATGCGGTTCTGCCAGTCGTTCATGACCGAGCTGTACCGCCACATTGGCAAAGATACCGACGTCCCCGCCGGCGATATCGGCGTCGGAACCCGTGAGATCGGGTACCTGTTCGGGCAGTACCGCCGCATTACGAATCGATTTGAAGCCGGTGTGTTTACCGGTAAGGGCGTCTCGTGGGGCGGTTCGCTGGTCCGGCCCGAAGCCACCGGTCACGGTGTGGTCATGTTTGTTGACCAGATGCTCAAAACCCACAACACGTCCATGGACGGGGCGACCGTGGCGGTTTCCGGGTCTGGCAACGTCGCCATCAACGCGATTGATTACGCTCAAGATCTCGGCGCCACTGTCATTACCGCCTCGGATTCATCGGGGTATGTGGTGGATGAACAGGGCATCGATATTGAGTTGTTGCGCCAGATCAAGGTGGTCGAGCGCGGCCGGATTTCCGACTATGCTGACCGCCGCGATTGCGCGCACTTTGTGGCCGACGGCTCGATTTGGGATGTGCCCGTTGACGTTGCGATCCCGTGTGCGACCCAGAACGAATTGACCGGTCAGGCCGCCGCCACCCTGGTGAAAAACGGGGTCAAAGCCGTGGCGGAGGGCGCGAACATGCCGTCGACGCACAATGCGATCACCACGTTCCGCGATGCCGGGGTGCTCTTTGGACCGGGCAAAGCAGCCAATGCCGGTGGGGTGGCAACCTCGGCGTTGGAGATGCAGCAAAACGCGTCCCGAGACACGTGGAGTTTCGACTACACGCACGCGCGGTTAGAGGACACGATGGCCGATATCCATGACCGGTGCATGGCCACCGCTGAAGATTTTGGACATCCAGGCGACTATGTCACCGGTGCCAACATTGCGGGGTTTTTGAAAGTTGCCGACGCCATGATCGCCCAGGGGATTATCTAACGGTTCGACCTGTCCTGGCTTGCGGTACGGTGACTTCTCCGAGGACGGTGTGCTGTGCTGGCTGACTTCTTCGCCGCCGTCGAAGCCGCCGTGGTTGCCCTTGGGGCATCCCCGTGGTTGGTGCTGGTGGTCTTTGCCTTCTGTGGTCTCGATGCGGTTTTTCCGATCGTGCCCAGCGACTCGATGGTCACCGCCGCGACCGTCGTCGCACTGGCCCAGGGCGTATCCTGGTCATTCATCGTGCTGCTGGTCGTCTCGGGTGCTTTTCTGGGTGACTGTCTGGCCTATGTGTTGGGTTCAAAAATCCCATTGGAACGGATGCCACTGTTTCGACGGCGCAGACCACGGGCCGCTCTGCGGTTTACCCAACGCGCCTTCGCACAACGGGGCAGCACCTTGATTTTGGCGGGCCGGTTCATTCCGGCCGGACGCATTGCCGTGAACATGACCGCTGGCGCAACGGGCTTTGCGTTTCGGCGGTTTGTGCCGCTGGTGGCGTTGGCCGGTGTGCTGTGGGCGTCGCTGGCCGCTGCGATGGGGATCATCGCTGAGCATGTGTTCGAGGATCGACCGCTGGTGGCCGTCATCGCCGGCGTCGGGATGGGCATTGGCTGTGGCCTGCTCATCGATTGGTTCCTCCAGCGCCGACGGCAGAAACCGGCTGGATCGGCTTAGAGGCGTGCCAGGGCCTCACGCTGCTGCGGGGTCAAACGCACCGGGCGGCCGGTTTGTTCGTGGACGAACACCATGGTTGAGGTCGCATCGACCGCAACCTCGTCGCCGTCGTAAAACCGGTAGACAATCTCGACCGAAGCGCCCTTGACCTTCTCCACCCCGACCTCGACGCGGACGGGCAGCCCCCGGTACGGCAGTTGCCGGCGGTATTTCACGGTGTGGTCGGCGATCAGCGTCATGACCCCATCCTCGACGCCGGCGAGCAGGTCGATGTGTGGGACCGGGTTGGTCCCATCGATGTGGCCCGTGCCCGAGGGGATCCCAAATACCATGACGCGGGCTTCTTCCATCAGGCGCACAATTTGGACATTATTGATGTGGCCGTAGGCGTCCATATCGCCCCAGCGCAGTGGGATCTCAATGACGGTCATGTTCACTCCTGTGGGTCATTCGGGACGTCTTGGGTAAATTGCGGGTAGTCGGCGCGCAGTTCGGCCACCGTGACCTGTTCTTCTGAGGTCACCGATTGCGGCCACGTCAACGGCGCGTGCTCGCGCGGTGGCAACATCCCAAGATTTTCCAACTGAAAGGATAGCGCCGCACCGTCAGGACCGTATGCCCATGGAATCCCCGGCGTAGCCCCCTGGGTCGCATCGGCGCGGCCACCGGCCAATAACGCTTCGGTGGTTGACAACTGCCGGATGGCAATCGCTTCGACACGGCCCGGATGGTGCCGGGCAAAGTCCGTGTATATTTCTGGGTCGTGTTGTCCGTCGTCGCCGATGAGTTTCCAGGTCAGATGCGGGAAGTCAGCGGCTAACCGGGCCAGCGCGTCGACTTTATGGGCCATCCCGGAACGGAACCAGCGATCTTCGGTGGGCCCCCAGGAGGTCAACAGCATCGGCCCTAGCGGAAACAAGTGACGCGTCATGAACCGGGTCAGGGTGTGGGCAACGTTCCAGGGTCCGGTCGACACATAAAACACCGGGGTCCCAGCATCGAGTTCCGCTAACCGGTTGAGCATCACCGGCATTCCGGAGACCGGACGTCGAGCGTGTTCATCAAGGAGAAACGAGTTCCAGGCCGCGGTCAGTGGGCGAGGCAACGCGGTGACCCATACGGTGTCATCCACATCGCAAATTACACCTCGTTGCACGGTGTCGTCAATGATCAGCACGTCCTGGCTGGTCGAGTCGGCGCCTTCGACGTGCAGGGTGACCGTGGACCAGCCGGGGGTCAGTTCGGTTTCAATCCGGGCGTCCACGACCCCGTTGCGGTCGGCCCGCACCCGATGCCGTGTGCCGTTGACCTCAATTTCGACCTTGGCATAAGCAATCGGTGGGGACACGAAGTTCTGCCAGCCACGCACCCCGTCGCGCAAAATTTGGGTCATGTGTTCGGCTTCGGTCCATTCCGGATTGACCAGCAACACGCGCGAAAAGATTCTGACCCACCGCGGTGACCCATACCCGGTAAACGACAGGATACGAGGTTTGGCACCCCGGCGTCGAGCGCGGTCGCGGCGTCGTCGTTGGAAACTGTAGTAACTCAGCGTCGCAAGTTGTTCCGGTGGGGATGCGTCACCACCCGACGACTTCAGTCGCGGGATGGTGGGAAAACGATAGGTTTTGTGACGACGCGCCATAGAATTGCTGGTTCCACTCCTTGATCATCAGACATTCTAGTATGTTTCATCCCCTGGTTTATGGTGGAGTCTATGTCATCTCTGCGTACTCGAGCACTGCGGGCGGCCCGACCCGTCGCCGCGAAACTGGCCGCCGCCTTCACCTCCGATGCTTTGGTGGTCACGGCCAAAACCAATCAGCACGATCTGGTGTCCCAGTGGGATCGGCACGCCGAAGAACTCCTCAAACACAGCCTTGCCGGTGACGGGGCGGTGTTTTGGGGTGAAGAGACCGGCCGGCAACCGGTCAC
>DATBUK010000103.1:0-210912 GCA_036516155.1 Yaniella sp. | reverse complement strand
TGCGATTCGTATACCTCGGTGCCAAGCTTTGCCAACCGGCTTCCTCCCCACCACACCTCACGATGCAGCAGTTGCCATCGGCTAGGAGTTAAACCATCTTCTCCTCCAGAGGACTCTCACCTCCAAGTAAATGCCCATGCCGGGCGTACAAAGCCTGAGGGCTCCAGTCGAATGACTGGAGCCCTCAGAACCTAAGAGGTAAAGCACGAACTGTCTAGTGCTTGTGCTGACCCTTCGAAAATTCGAAGACCCAACCTGTCACGAAGAAGAGTCCTAGGCCGATACCGATGATGAAGATCCACCATCCCATAGCTACGCCAAGGACAACTATCGAAGCTGCAAAGCCGAGACCGAGTGGCCACCAGCTCCATGGAGCGAAGCGAGCGTAGGTGCCAGCGTATTCGGCGATCTCGCCGTCATCTTGGTCGTCGACACCGGGCTTGTACTCTTTGTCGAGTAGGCGCAGGTAGTAGGCAACCATGAACTGCATCGCAGCAAGTGCAAACAGAGCGGTAATGCCTACCATCTCGGTCCCGCGGGACCAGATAGTGTACATAGTCGCTACGACCAGGAAGAAGACTCCGAGGATCGCGAAGAGATTCTGATTAATTTTCACGCTATACCCCTACCTTCTTCGTCATCTGTTCTCGCCGATCAAGGGGTATCAGCTCTGGGTGGTGCAGATCCAGCGCTGGACGCTCAGAGCGGATGCGCGGCAGGGCGTGGAAGTTGTGGCGTGGTGGCGGGCACGAGGTGGCCCACTCGAGGGATCCCCCGAAGCCCCACGGATCGTCCACGGTGACTTTCTTGCCGTAGCGTGCGGTGTAGTAAACGTTCCACAGGAACGGAATGATGGACGCACCCAACAGCATCGACGAGACCGTTGAGAGCTGGTTCATCACGGTAAAGCCGTCTTCGACCATGTAGTCGGCGTAGCGACGTGGCATCCCCATGACGCCCAGCCAGTGCTGGACCAAGAATGTGCCGTGGAAACCGAGGAACAACATCCAGAACTGAATCTTGCCCCAAGTTTCGTTGAGCATTTTACCGGTGAATTTAGGCCACCAGAAGTAGAAGCCAGCGAACATCGCGAAGACCACGGTACCGAAGACAACGTAGTGGAAGTGGGCCACAACGAAGTAGGTGTCAGAGACCTGGAAATCAAGCGGCGGGGAGGCCAGGATAATACCGGTCAAACCACCGAACAAGAACGTAACCATGAAGCCAAGTGACCATAGCATCGGTGTTTCGAAAGTGATCGACCCTCGCCACATGGTCCCAATCCAGTTGACAAACTTCACCCCGGTTGGCACTGCAATAAGCATCGTCATCAGGGAGAAGAATGGCAGCAGCACTGAGCCGGTGACGTACATGTGGTGTGCCCACACGGTCATTGACAGTGCTGCAATCGCGGCAGTTGCAAAGACCAAGGATTTGTAACCAAAGATCGGTTTGCGCGAGAACACCGGAATGATCTCAGAAACAATACCGAAGAACGGCAAGGCGATGACGTAGACCTCGGGGTGCCCGAAGAACCAGAACAGGTGCTGCCACAGGATGGCTCCACCATTTTCTGGATCAAAGATGTGGCCGCCGAAACGACGGTCTAGGCCAAGGCCGAATAGTGCTGAAGCCAGCGGCGGGAAAGCCATCAGGATCAAGATACCGGTGATCAGGGTATTCCAGGTGAAAATGGGCATGCGCCACATGGTCATACCTGGTGCACGCATCGAGACCACGGTGGTGATCAGGTTGACACCACCGAGAATCGTACCGAAGCCCTGAAGGCCCAGACCAAACACCCAGAGGTCTCCCCCGAGTCCGGGAGAATACGTCGCGTTCGAAAGCGGTGCGTATGCGAACCAACCGAATGATGCTGCACCCTGTGGGGTGAGGAAGCCTGCAGTGGCAATCATCGAACCAAACAGGAAGAACCAGAACGACAGGGCGTTCAGGCGTGGGAAAGCCACATCCGGTGCACCGATCTGCAACGGCATAATCACGTTCGCAAAACCAATAAATAACGGGGTCGCGAACATCAGCAACATCAGTGTGCCGTGCATGGTGAAGAGCTGGTTGAACTGCTCTTTGGTTTGCAGCACCTGCATGCCGGGCTCGAAGAGCTCGGCACGAATGATGAGCGCCATAACACCGGCGAGACCGAAGAAAATGAATGACGTGATCAGGTACATGTACCCGAGCGTCTTATGGTCAGTCGAGGTCAGCCAATTGACGATGACACGGCCTTTCGAGACCGGCACCACCTGTGGCCTTACACGCGACTGAGAGTCGTCTTGTGTGTATTCGTAAGTGGTCATCTACTTTACTCCTCGATCCGTTGTGGATCGCCCAAAGGTACCTCTTGGTCGAGCTGACCTTCTGGGTTTTCGTTCGGGTTACGGTTTAGCTCCGCACCCGTGAGACCCTCTGGAAGCTGACGAATCTGTCGTAGGAATTCGTCTTCTTCAACGATTTCCACGTTGAAGAGCATTTCAGAGTGGAATTCACCGCAGAGCTCTGCGCACTTCCCTTGGAAGTGTCCGGTCTCACCCGGGGTGAGGTACAAACGGTTTGTCTGTCCTGGAACCATATCTAGTTTCTGCAAGAAGGCTGGTACCCAGAACGAGTGGATAACGTCACGTGATTTCAGCTGGAACTCAACTGGCACATCGACGGGGAGGTACAACGTCGGAAGTGTTCCTTCAACACCTTCTTCTCCGGTCAGTTGCCCTTGAATGCCGTATAGGTGGCGTTCTTCAGTCTGTCCGTCAGGGGTGGTGTATTCGTAGTCGAAGTCCCAGGCCCACTGCTTACCATGAACCGTCACAACCAGTGGCGAATCTTCAACAGGAGTGTTGATGGTGCGTTCCACGCGGTCAGTAAAGCCCCAGAGCGTGAGCACCAAGATAATTGGGATCACGGTAAACATGGTTTCCATCGGGACGTTGTAGGCAAGTTGACGCGGGTAGCCCTTGTCGCCTTTCCGACGGCGGTAAGCAACGGTAACCCATAGGATCATCGCCCAGGTAATGACACCAATCACAAGAGCTGCAATCCAGCTACCAACCCAGAGGTTGGTGAGGATCTCATTGTGATTAGTAGTCTCGTTGGATCCGGGATACCAGCCTCGCTTTGCTTGCTCAGAACACGCAGTTAAGAACAGCAAAGCCGTAGCGCCAATGACTCCCCCCTTTAGGAGTCTCTTGCCGCGGCTGCCGGCTCGTTGTAGCAGTCTCACAGACGGCCCTTCCTCTTCTTATATCCAGTGCGAGTGTTTTGCTTTGAGTCTACAGACCCATCTCATGATGCTCTGAGAATTAATGCAGCAAAACAACTTTGGCTGGAATCTAGCCTAATGCTTTTTCTCTTAAGAATGTGCACCATGACAGCAAAACGGCGAGTCAATGTTGAATGTGACATCGACTCGCCGAATTGGTCTTTATGAATGTGAAGTACGTCTAGTGGAACGAGTCACCACATGCGCAGGAACCTGCAGCCTGAGGGTTATCGATGGTGAACCCGACCTTGGTAATGGAGTCTTCGAAGTCGATCGAAGCGCCAGCCAAATACGGTACAGACATCTTGTCCACGATGACTTCGACCCCGTTGTAATCTTTCACGGCGTCACCGTCGAGGACTCGCTCATCGAAGTACAGCTGGTAGATAAGGCCTGAACAACCACCCGGTTGAACAGCGATGCGCAAGCGAAGGTCCGGACGACCTTCCTGCTCTAACAGGTCACGGACTTTCTGGGCTGCTACATCCGATAGCTGTACCTCATGGGTGGGCAGGCCATCGGCGGAAGCTGCTTTCGGCAGCTGTTCAGCGATATTGTCGGTCTGTGTCATCGTTTTCTCCTCTGGGTGTCACACCGGCGTTCATTACTACAAACAGCCGAGACGTCACTCTTTATTCCACACTGTCAGCGGCCATTCTGGCAAGTAGTAGTACTTCTGCTTCAATCGCATGGCGTAATACGAACAAGTCTAACGACTCATTCGGTGCATGGGCTCTTGTGTCGGGATCCTCGACACCCGTCAATAAAATATCAGCGTCCGGAAAAGCGGTCACGAGATCGGCCACAAAAGGGATCGACCCTCCCAGCCCAGTCTCAATAGCTTCGGTCCCCCACGCGTCGGATAAGGCTTGCTTCATCATCTTGCTCCGAGCTGTGCCAGACTCGATCTCGAACGGCCTGCCGGCTTCCCCAAGCTCCACTTCCACGTGCGCGCCCCATGCATCGAGTCCGGTGATGTGAGTCTTCAAGGAGTTAAACGCTTCCATGGGGTCCATGCCAGGTCCAAGTCTGAGGGAGAACTTCGCGCGTGCGGTATGCACAATTGAGTTCGATGATTCCGAAATCGTTTTGGCATCAAGCCCAGTGATGTTCAGTGCCGCCCTGTTCCACAATCGATCCGCGAGGTTGCCCGTACCCATCAATTGAAGGCCTTCGACGGCCCCGACTTGCTGGTGATAGTCATCCTCGTCATAATCCA
The DNA here is from genome assembly GCA_036516155.1 of Yaniella sp. GTDB lineage: Bacteria > Actinomycetota > Actinomycetes > Actinomycetales > Micrococcaceae > Yaniella. The sequence goes on along the minus strand of DATBUK010000103.1, from coordinate 206,416 downwards.
CGTCAGCCCAACGAGTCTGTTGCAGACCCGGGATAGCGACATCACCCTCGGGCGTGTGGAGTTGAGCGATGATACGTGACAGCACTGTGATCGCATCCGGCATAGGCCCACCAAAGAGGCCGGAGTGTACGGGATGATCAGCGACCTTGACTTCGATGAAACCGTCAAGGAGGCCCCGAAGCGAGCTCGTAAGTGCTGGAACCTCGACGGACCAATTGGCAGAATCGGCCACGATAATTGTATCGGCTTGCAACAAGTTTCTGTGATTGTCCAAGAACTGGGTGAAAAATGGCGAGCCAACTTCTTCTTCACCTTCGATGAAGACGGTTAGGCCAAGACCGTGATCGGCGCCGAGCAAATCGTCGAGAGCTTGAATAGCTGCACGGTGGACTACGATACCGGCTTTGTCGTCAGCTGTGCCACGCCCATATAGTCGACCACCTCGATCCGTAGCGATCCACGGGTCTGACTCCCAGGCGTTTAAATCTCCTACTGGTTGGACGTCGTGGTGAGCGTATAACAACACTGTTGGTTTGTTGCTGGCCGAGGGTCGATGTCCGATGATAGCGGGACCCGAAAGCCCTCCGTCTTCCCCGCGCTCGGTCAAGACCTGCACCTGTTGCATTCCAACTTCATCGAACAGCTTTGCTACCGCTTGAGCGGAGTCTTCTAACGGTGTGCGAGCAAAGCCTTCGAAAGCTAAAGATTGATAGGTGACCAATTGTTTGAGTGCTCCGACGATTTGGTCGAAGCGTTGGTCTACCCAGTGTTTGACGCTCGCTACGAAATCGACGGAATGCGGATCAACTTCGGACCCAGCTGAGAGTGAATCGTTCATAGTCTTTAGCGTAGTCGGGATGACAGTCACCACGGAAGACATAGAATAGAGCCCAGAATATCCATCAGGCTACAACTACAGAAGAGAAGCAATGACCACAGAAGACCAGGATTCGGGGCAGGTCGGCACTCCCGGTAAGGGCCGGCCTACGCCAAAACGTCGTGATCAAGAGGCCGCAAATCGTCGTCCCCTGATTGCCGATGACCGCAAGGTAGCTCGACAGCAGCAAAAGAAAGCCATTGCTGAAGAGCGCGCCCGGATGCGTCAAGCCCTGGAAACTGGTGAAGAACGATACCTACCGCCACGCGATAAAGGTCCACAACGCCGTTTCGCGCGCGACTACGTCGACGCGCGATGGGGTATCGGCGAGTGGCTGATTATCGGTGTGCTGATTTTCTTGGGACTCAGTTTCGTCCCAACCCCAACCATGCAAATGGTGTCGACGGTGGGTATGCTGGCGTTTGTTTTCCTCGTGATTTTCGAGGGTTTCTGGGTTGCTCACCAGGTAAGAAAACGAATCGAAGCAAAATTCGGGGAAATGGAACCTGGCACCCGGTGGTACGCTGCTATGCGCGCCACCCAGATGCGTCGGATGCGATTGCCTCGCCCCATGGTCAAACGTGGCGAGTTCCCTAGCTAACCACGCTCCAAGACGGCGTTAATACGTCCGGCCCACAGCGGGCCCTCGTAAAGGAATGCCGTGTAGCCCTGGACCAGTGATGCTCCAGCTTCAAGTCGTTGTAACACATCCGCACCGGTGGTCACCCCGCCAACGGAAATGATGCTCACATCAGTCACGTGGCGTGCCAGGAGTCGCAGCACCTCAAGGGATCGATCTGCTAGCGGGGCCCCAGACACTCCCCCGGCACCTAGAGCTTCAACCTCTGAAGCATCGGTGGATAAGCACTCGCGTGAGATGGTCGTGTTGGTAGCAATGATGCCGTCGAGCCGAAGTTCTGAGACCATATCTGCTACGGCAATGACGTCGGCGTCGACGAGGTCCGGGGCGATTTTCACCGCCAAGGGCACATGTCGACCGGTGACCGCGTCAGCGGTCTTTGATACGGCTGACAACAGCGGCGCCAGGGACTCAATAGCCTGGAGCTGCCGCAGACCAGGTGTATTTGGGCTCGACACATTCACAACCAAGTAATCGGCATGCCGCGCTAGGAGGCGGGTCGAGAAGAGGTAGTCCTCGACGGCGTCATCAAGCTCCACCAGTTTGGTTTTACCAATATTTACGCCAAGAATGGGACGGTGAGCACCGAACCGACGGGTGAGAATTTTTCGGGTTTTTGCCAACCTTGGTTCGATCTGGGCAGCCCCGTGGTTGTTGAAACCCATCCGATTTATCAGCGCGCGGTCTTGCGGCAACCGGAACAGACGCGGCTGTTCATTTCCCGGCTGTTGCTGTCCGGTGATCGTACCGACCTCGATATGTCCAAACCCTAGGTCTGCCAAGGCAGTAGTGCCGATTCCGGCCTTGTCGAACCCAGCAGCGAGACCAAACGGCGAGGGGAAGGTGATTCCCATGGCTTGGGTTCGTAAGCTGGGAGCTGGGCGGAACGCGGCTCGCATGAGGCGAGAAGCCCCCGTCTGCTCTGCTAGGCGTATAGCGCCGAACCCGAATTCGTGTGCACGCTCTGCGTCCATGTCGGCAAAAACCGCATTAAACATGTGTGGATACAGGGATGGTTTCTGGCCTGCAAGGCGCGCAGCGATTAGGTTGGTCATAGATTGTAGTCAACCATATGCACGATTCGGTTGGGCAACTATGCAAAGAAATTGACATATCTGTGGAGCAGCGAATGCATTATGGATTCCTCGAAGATACTCCGGTCGGTCAATGGGTGCCAGATATTCTCGATGGTTTCTCACGCCGTACCATTCGTCTGGGCGAAGATGACGAAGGCCCTCTCTCCGCAACGCTCGTTCGGTACGATGCGGCTGAAGGTCACCCAGTGCTGTATATCCACGGCTGGTCTGACTATTTCTACAATACTGAGCTGGCAATGGCGGCCGCGGATTATGGTTACAAGCTCTACGCCTTGGATTTGCGCAAGTACGGGCGATCAATGCGAAATGGCCAATCTCCGGGGTACGTAGAGGATCTCGCTGAATACGATGATGAAATCGGCTCCGCTCTCGCGATCATTAAGCTGGCGCATCCTGACCAGTTACCGGCCATCATCGCCCACTCAACGGGCGGTCTGGTCGCGTCTCTTTGGGCACACAGACATCCGCAACAGATCAGTACTCTTGTGCTTAACGCCCCGTGGCTCACGCTGCAAGGCAATGCGTGGTTGCGGGGTTTCGCAAATACTGTGGCAGATCCTCTATGGCGCAATCGCCCTGAACGCAGAGTGTTATTGCCGAAAGTCGATTTCTTCTATCGAAGCCTATCGGCCACGGAGCACGGTGAGTGGGTTCTTCATCCGTTATGGCGTCCCCGGTATTCGTTCGATATTCAAGGCGGATGGTTGTCGGCAATATTAGACGGACAAGCTCAAGTGCGCCAGGGATTGGCCATTGACGTGCCTGTGCTCGTGCTGATCTCCACCCGGACATATTTCTCGGCAAGATATTCGCTGAAGATGCAAACCGCCGACAGCGTGATCGACGTTCATGATACGGCCCGACAAGCCGTTGATCTGGGGAATAGCGTTATGGTGCACAAAATCCCAGATGCGTTACACGATGTCTATGCTTCTGCGAAACCGGTGCGCCAACAAGCGTTCGACGCGACCTATGCATGGTTGGATTACTTCACTGATGAGGCGTGAGCTTATCGACCGCACCGCCGTAGCGTCGGTCGCGGGACGCATACAGTTCTACCGCGTCCCACAGCGTTTTGCGGTCTACATCGGGCCACAGGGTGTCGATGAAGACAAGTTCGGCATAAGCCGACTGCCACAAAAGGAAATTCGACAGGCGCTGTTCGCCCGAGGTACGCAAAAAGAGATCCACGTCGGGAACATCTGGGGCGTTGAGATGCTGGGCGATGGTCTTTTCGTTGACGGCCTTCGGATTCAGTGTGCCTGCAGCTACCTCAGATGCAATGGCCTGCACAGCGTCGGCGATCTCAGCGCGTCCGCCATAATTGACACACATGATGAGGTTGGTTCCCGTGTTCTGCTTGGTGAGCCGTTCTGCCGTTTGCAACTCACTGATGACCGATTTCCACAGTCGCGGTTTGCGACCGTTCCACCGGACTTTCACGCCCCAGGAATTCAACGTATCACGCTGACGGCGCAGCACATCGCGTGAAAACCCCATGAGAAAAGCAACTTCGTCCGGAGACCGTTTCCAGTTTTCAGTAGAAAATGCATAGACCGACACGTACTCGATCCCCATTTCAACAGCCCCTGCCATGACGTCGAGCAGCGCCTGCTCGCCGGCCCGGTGTCCTTCAGTCCGAGGCAACCCGCGTTGGTTGGCCCACCGACCATTTCCGTCCATCACAATACCGATGTGACGTGGCAGAAACTTCCGATCAATGTTGGGCATCACGTAACCGTTGGGGTGCGGCTCCGGGGCCTCATAAGACATGCATTTCTCCTACTATCCCTGTTCCATCACAGACAATGACTGCAGATTCTTTTCTAGATGGTACTGCAAGTACTGAGCCACAAAGCTCGTCGCTTGTCGTATGTCACCTTCTTGAGCCTGCTCGATAGTAGGCCAGTCCCCCGCCAGGAGTGCCGCCAGCAGACCAACTACATTATCGGGAGCATAAAGGGCTTGTGGCGGTGCACACTCATCGCAAACGACGCCACCTAATGCCACCGACAGCCAATTATGCCGTCCGTCAATGCCGCATTTACTGCACTCATCGAAGGTCGGTGCCCAGCCCGAGATAGTTAAGGCTCGCAAGAGATAGGACGTTAACAGCATTTTGGGGGCTGCCGCCCTCCGAGCCAGAGCGGCAATAGCCCCGTGGAGCAGTTGGTAATGTGCTCTTCCACCGGTAATGTCTTCATCCCGGGTCAGTTGTTCTGCTGTTTCCACCATGGCCGAGGCCGCACCGTAGCTGTCGTAATCATTGGTGAGCATCATGCCATAGGGGTGGATCGTCTCCGTTTGGACGATGATGTCTAAGTTTCTACGCGGTACCAGCTGCATGCGCGTGTGCATAAATGGTTCAAGGGTCGAACCGAATTTTGAGCTAGTCCGACGCACGCCCTTGGCTACAGTCCGGATCTGACCACGTTCTGCAGTCAGTGCCACGATGATACGATCTGCTTCTGCAAGTTTATAAGTACGCAGGATGATCCCGCGGGTCCGGTAGCTTTGCGATATGTACGTCGCGGACCCGCGAGACCTCTTACGCGGTGTCTTATTCAGTGGAGACTGCTACCTTTTCGTCACGCATGTACCTGTTGACCGCCGAAGTGACGGCTTGCAGGGATGCGGTAGCCGTGTTGTGGTCCAGGCCAATTCCCCACAAGACACGGTCACCGATGGCAGCTTCGACGTATGCCGCTGCCATGGCTTCGCCACCTTCTGTCAGAGCATGCTCGGTGTAACCCAGGACCCGGACATCGACCCCGGCCTCGTGGAACATTTTCACCAGCGCCGAGATGGGGCCGTTACCGGTGGCGGTACGGGTGATAACTTCTCCCTCACGTTCCATCTGCACTTCCATCCAGAAATCGCCCTCTTCAGTTGTTGACGACGTCGACGAGACCAGATGGTAGTGACCCCAACGCTGCTCGGGGTCGTCCGCGGGGAGGTATTCATTCGAAAACACTTCCCACAGGGTATCTGTAGAGATCTCTCCACCGTGGGTGTCCGTATATTCCTTGATGACAGCCGAGAATTCCACTTGCGCTCGGCGAGGTAGATCCAAATTATGGTCTGTTTTCAACATGTACGCTACTCCGCCCTTACCGGACTGAGAGTTCACGCGGATCACGGCTTCGTAGGAGCGGCCGATGTCTTCTGGGTCAACCGGTAAGTACGGAACACCCCAGTCGAGTTCTTCTGTTGTCACTTCTGCTTCGCGGGCACGGGTCTCCATGTCTTCGAAGCCCTTCTTGATGGCGTCCTGATGTGATCCTGAAAACGCGGTAAAGACCAATTCGCCGGCCCACGGTGACCGTTCGTGCACCTTCATTTGTGTAGCGTATTCATACACTTCTTGAATGCGATCCATATTGGAGAAATCAATTTCTGGATCCACTCCCTGAGTGTAGAGGTTCATCCCAAGGGTCACCAGGTCGACGTTGCCGGTGCGCTCACCGTTACCGAACAGGCACCCTTCGATACGGTCGGCACCCGCCATGTATCCCAACTCTGCAGCAGCAACGCCGCTTCCTCGGTCATTATGCGGGTGCAGGGAAAGAATAATCGCGTCCCGGTTTTCGATATTGCGGTGCATCCACTCGATTTGGTCTGCGTACCGATTCGGTGTGGACATCTCGACGGTGGCGGGCAAATTGAGGATCATTTGACGGTCGGTCGAGGCTTCCAGGACTTCGGCAACCCGGTTTGATATCTCGGCGGCAAATTCCAGCTCGGTACCAGTGAAGGACTCAGGTGAGTACTGATAGACAACTTCGGTATCGGTGAGTTGTTCTTCGTATTTCCGGCACAGCATCGCTCCGCGGGTTGCGATGTCAATAATGCCGGATTTTTCTTCGCGGAATACGACGCGGCGTTGCAGCACCGAGGTGGAGTTGTACAGGTGCACGATAGCCCTGGGTGCCCCCTCGATGGCTTCGTAGGTGCGTTCGATCAGATGTTCACGCGATTGGGTCAGCACCTGAATATGGACGTCATCGGGGATGCGGTCTTCGTCAATGAGTTGACGGACAAAGTCGTAATCGGTCTGGGAGGCAGATGGGAAACCAACTTCAATTTCTTTGTATCCCATTTCGACAAGAAGCTCGAACATCGCCATCTTGCGGGCCGAATCCATGGGGTTTACCAGCGCCTGGTTACCGTCTCGAAGGTCGACCGCGCACCAGCGCGGAGCTTGGGTAATGACCTGATCTGGCCACGTCCGATCGGGAAGGTGCACATCAAGCTGTTGTTCGAACGGCACATATTTTTTGAAGTTCATGCCCGAAGGCTGCTGAAATTTGCGCAAAGTGTATTCCTCATTCTTTGACTGCCTGGTCCTGTGCAAAGTTTAGTGGACCAATATCAACGAACCGGTGTGTGAGTATTCATGTCCAACCGGTGGCAGGCCGTGAGATCTGCTCCGTAACGGGGTCCGACCCTACCTAGTGGCGTTCAAAGCATGTGCTTATTGAACCTAGGCCCCGCTACGGCACGGTAGCAGTAGAAGACCTAGGAGAGCACCAAGAAGTACACGGTTGTCGCCGTGGATTGGGGTGCTCTGAATGCGATGCATGGTGTTAGCCTAACAGGGTGTGGCTAAAAGCCCAAACGGTTCATGTACTTCGGATTGCGCTGCCATTCTTTGGCCACCTTGACCACGAGGTCGAGGTAGACGTGCGTGCCGAGGAGCTCTTGGATGTTTTTGCGTGCGCGCTTGCCGATAGTGCGCAGCTGTTTTCCACCTTTGCCGATGATGATGCCCTTTTGGCTGTCCCGCTCGACGTATATCTCGGCATAGATATCGGTAATCGGCGGGCCGTCGGCTTCACTGTCTCGTAATCCCATTTCCGTGACGACTACAGCTAGCGAGTGCGGCAGTTCGTCAAAGACGTCCTCGAGTGCAGCCTCTCGGATAAGTTCCGCCACCATCACATCGTCGGGTTCATCCGTTATCTCACCGTCGGGATACAGGGCCGGTGATTTCGGTAAGTATTTCGTGAGGACTTCTAAGACCGTATCGACTTGGACATCGCCCTTGACCGAAACGGGCACGATCTCAGCAAATCCGTTCCCGGACTCAGCATCCAGCAGCTCTTCGCCGAGTTGTTGGACCGCGATGAGTTGATCGGCTAGCACACCTCGGGTCACGGTATCGACTTTAGTGACCAGTGCAATCACGGGGATGTTGCGCAGTCCTGCAAGTTGTTCAGTGATAAACCGGTCGCCGGGTCCGATCTTTTCATTCGCTGGGATACAGAGCGCTACGGCGTCCATCCCCGACAGTGTCTCGGAGACGAGTTCGTTGAGCCGTTCACCGAGCAGCGTCCTCGGACGGTGGAGTCCAGGCGTGTCGACCAAAATCAACTGGTAGTCATCGGTGGTGACAATCCCGCGGATGACCCGTCGGGTGGTCTGAGGTTTAGACGAAGTGATGGCCACTTTGGAACCAACCATGGCGTTCGTCAGGGTGGATTTGCCGGCGTTTGGTCTACCGACGAGGCTGACGAATCCAGAACGATAATGTTCTGGATAGGCGGCTGGCTTCATGATGCGTTCTCCTCGGAAGGGGTATGAATAGCGACGCGAATGGTGTCGACACGGTTGCGTTTCCCAGCCAGGGAGGCGACCGTGAGCGTGAGGTTTTCTACTTGGGTGACTGACCCTTCAGTCGGAATCTTACCTAAACTCTTCGCAAACAACCCACCAACCGTGTCGACGTCGGCGTCATCGTCGATAAAGAGATTGAACGCTTCGAAGAAGTCCGTCACGGACATGGATGCGTTGACTAAGAATTCACCATTGGGCTGTGGGATGACGTCGTCAATTTCGATGTCGTCATATTCGTCTGCGATATCCCCCACCAGTTCTTCGATGAGGTCTTCAAGAGTTACTAAACCGGCGGTACCGCCATATTCGTCGACGACAATTGCGGCATGAATGGCTTCTCGCTGAAGTTCTTGGAGGAGGTCCCACACCGATTTTGATTCGGGTACTGCCCGGATCTCGCGTGCCAGCGCGTTGACTTCATCGTCCGGGGAAAGCCGATTGGTATGGGTGGCTCGCACAACGTCTTTGAGGAACACGATGCCTTGGACGTCATCTGGGCTTTCACCGATGACCGGGATGCGCGAATAGCCCGATTCGATAAAGACTTTTGTCGCGTCTTCTAATGTCGTGTCGGAATCCAACCAGACCACATCGGTTCGTGGGACCATGATGGCCCGTACCAGGGTGTCATCCATTTCAAACACGGACTGAATCATTTCGGCTTCGTCGTCTTCTAACACGTCAGCCTTCGACGCGCGTGATACGTATTCGCGAAAGTGCTTTTCCTCCAGATCCGGTTCGTCACCATCGTCATCGTGCTCTTCTTCGGCGTCACGAATAAACAGTCGAGGAATCGGTCCGAGCAGAACCGTCAGGAGCCTGACCAGCCAGGCGGTGCTTTGAGCTGCCACCTCATAGTTTTTGGCACCAAGGCGAACCGGACTACGCATTGAAGTCAATAAGGTCAGCACAGCCATCAACACGATACCGCCGGCGGCCGCAAGCCACACATTATTCACGAAGTAATCAATACAGACAGTAATCAGCACAGCAGTTGCAGCTAACAGCACGGTATTCCAAAACCGCACGGCTAACTGGTGTTCGGCTAACCGGTCCATCACTTGCACGACCGGGTTGCTTGGACGTTTGGCAGCGATTGCTTCGGCTTCGCGGTAGGACAGGTAGTCAAACGCGGTCGCAGCAAACGACAGCACCCATGTCAGGGCATAACTGACGAGAAATAGCAGTGTCAGTGTGAGCGGTACGGCCACAGTGGTTATGCTCCGTTGTCGTGCAGTTGTGGAGGCTCATACCCCAGGAACTGCTCAAGTAGTTGGTTTTGTAAGCTAAACATTTGCTGCTTCTCGTCATCATCGTGATGGTCATACCCCAGCAGGTGCAACAAGCCGTGGGTCACCAGCAGGGCAATTTCATCGGCCGTGCTGTGGCCGCCAGTCGATGCGTGCTCGGCAGCAACTTCGGGGCTGATGACGATGTCGCCCAATAATCCGTTGGCGGGTTCTTGGTCGGTTCCAGGGCGCAATTCGTCCATGGGAAAGCTCATCACGTCGGTGGGACCTTCAAGACCCATCCATTCGTGGTGTAAGTAGCTCATGGCTTCGTTGTCGACGAAGACGATCGCAAGTTCCGCGTCGGCAGCAATATGGAGCCTGGCATAGAGGTGTTCTCCCAAGCTCATGACACGTTGGACATCGATGTCGAAAGTGGTTTCGTTCAGTACTTCGATTGCCATGGTTTCTATCGGTTTCGATTCCGTCCGGATCGTTGTGGTCGGGTCGACTGGGGCTGGTGCTTATCGTAGGCGTCCACAATTTTGGAGACCAGGTTATGGCGCACCACATCTGAGGAGTTCAATTCGATGATGGCGATGTCATCGATATCGGAGAGGAAATGCACCGCCTGAGCGAGCCCAGAGTCCGTCCCACGCGGCAAGTCGACCTGTGAGGCGTCACCGGTAATGACCATATGAGAGTTAAAGCCCAACCGCGTCAAAAACATTTTCATCTGCTCGGCTGAAGTGTTCTGAGCTTCATCCAAGATAATGAACGCGTCATTGAGGGTCCGTCCGCGCATATACGCCAGGGGTGCTACCTCAATGGTGCCGACTTCAATGAGATGTGGGATGGTTTCTGGTTCGACCATCTCGTGCAGGGCGTCGTAGAGGGGGCGTAAGTAGGGGTCGATTTTTTCGCTGAGCGTCCCGGGCAGGTATCCCAGGGATTCTCCGGCTTCGACCGCTGGTCGCGTCAGAATAATTCTGTTGACTTGTCTGGCTTGCAGTGCCTGGACGGCCTTCGCCATCGCTAAGTAGGTTTTGCCCGTCCCGGCAGGACCAATACCAAACACCACTGTGTGGGTATTAATCGCATGAACATACGATTTCTGGTTCTCGGTTTTCGGCCGGATTTTTTTCCCCTGAGAAGAGATGATCATTTCGGCCGGGGGTATTGCAGTGTCGGTGTTCTGCAGGGCCCGCACCCCGGCGATGGTGGCCTCAATAATCTCAGGACCGACAGTAGTCCCTGCCCGGGCTATGGTTTGGAGGTCATGCACAATTTTGACGACTTCAGCAACCTCCTCGGGCGCACCTTCGATTTCCAGTTGCTGATCACGGACGAGGAGTTTCATCTTTGGGTAAACGCCCTCGACCACGCGGAGAAGCATGTCTTGTGCGCCAAACGTTTGCACCATGTCCGACTGTGAGGTGAAGGTGATCGTTTGGCTGATACGAGGCGATTCGGTTGGTTCTGTCAGGTCTACTCCAAAATACGGTCTGCGATAGCACCAGTCTACGTGCTCTCTGCCACGCAGGTCTATCTTCGTAGGTTCAATCCTTAGCGTCACGCGGGCAGATTACCATCGTTTGAGCAGGTGGTTTAGTAACGCTATCCCGACGGGACCTGCCGTCGAAGCTCGCATTACATGTGGGCCAAGTTTGACGACGCTTCCCCCGGCCTGTTCCACAGCTGCAAGCTCCTCATCGGTGATCCCACCTTCTGGGCCGACTGCAAGATGGACGCAGGAAGTTGCCTCTGGTAGCGCATCAACAATCCCGTCGAGGTCATCCTGACCGTCTTCGTGCAGCACGACAAGGTGCTGTCCTTCTTGCGGTGCGTGCAGTTGGGCGATCGCGCTCCCCTGCACGACGGGATGTAAGCCAGGGATGAAAGCGCGGCGCGATTGCTGGGCCGCTGCGCGGAGCTTTGCTTGCCATTTGGCTTGCGTCTTAGCTGCGCGTTCGGGTCGAATACGGACAATGGAACGCTGTGCTTGCCACGGTGTCACCGCATCGACTCCGACTTCGGTCGCCATTTCCGCAGCCAGCAGATCTCGATCGCCTTTCGCGAGAGCCTGAACCAAGTTGATCTCAACCAGCGGACTGGAATGTACCGTCACCGAGGTGAGGTGGATACCGGCCCGCTGCGGGTCAGCCCGCGTGATGGTTCCATGAGCAAGTGTGCCGGCTCCATCCGATACCAGGACCGGGTCGCCGGTGGTGAGTCGCTGAGATCGGACGGCATGTGCCGACCCATCAGAATCCAAAAACACGGTAGCGCCGGTGACAGCACCGGCGACCTCGGGGCTATAGAACAGCGGGTGCGTCACGATTCATCATGGGAAAACATATTGTCGAAACCCGATTTTAGACGTGAAAAGAAACCACGTGATTCGATCTCGCCGTTGGCTACATCCTCAGCACGGAGTTCAGCAAGCTGCGTGAGCAGTTCACGTTGTTCGTCGTTCAACTTCGTTGGGGTGGCAACATTAAGCGTGATTTTCATATCACCGCGACCGTTACCCTGTAAGCGCTGAGCACCCAGGTTCTTGAGCGTCACTATGTGACCAGATTGGGTACCTGGCTCCACGGTGAAGACCTGCTCTCCGTCGAAGGTGTCGACTTTAATTTCCGTCCCTAAGGCTGCAGCCGTCATCGGTACGGTCATTTTCGCGTGCAGATCGTCGCCCTCACGGGTGAACACATCGTGTTCACGAACACGGATTTCCAAGTAGAGGTCCCCATTGGGGCCTCCTGCTACACCGGCTTCTCCGCGGCCTGCAAGCTGGATACGGGTGCCATCGCGAACACCAGCAGGGATTTTGACCGTGAACGAGACGCGCTCGCGGACTCGCCCTTGGCCCGAGCATTCGCCACAGGGATCGGTAATCACATCACCGAAGCCGCGACAGGTCGGACAGGTCTCGGTGGTCATCATACGACCGAGAATGGAATCCACCGGACGTGAGATCTGGCCTGCCCCGCGGCACGTTGTACAGGTTTCTGGATGAGTACCGGGTTCCATCGCGGAACCGTCACAGCGTTGGCAGCGAACAGCGGTTTCGACCTCGATCGTTTTTTCGGTCCCGAAGACGGCTTCTTCTAAGTCGATATGGGTCGCGATCAAGGCGTCTTGACCGCGACGTGCACGCGATGCCGGTCCGCCGCCGCCACCGCCACCGAAGAAGGTTTCGAAGATGTCGGAAAAGCCGCCGAAGCCACCTGCGCCACCGAAACCTGCTCGACGGCCATCTTCGTGACCGGTAGCGTCATAGTTCCGCCGCTTTTCACTATCGGAGAGCACTTCATAAGCGTGGGTAACGGCTTTGAACTGTTCGGAGGCTTCCTCCGAAGGGTTATGATCCGGGTGCAGTTGGCGGGCCTTTTTGCGGTAGGCCTTTTTGATCTCTTGTTCTGTGGCGTTACGGTCAACACCCAGGATCTGGTAATAATCTTGTGCCACTTGTCGGTCGTATTCCTTTCAGTTCAAGCATATTTTGCTTGAAACCGTTTCGCTGTCGAAGGTCTATTATCGTGCCTATCGGCTAACTTGACAAAATCCGTGATAAGTATCGCGCGATGGCACGTACCGCAGACATGGTAGAGGGATAATCCATTCGCGTTGGTCCAACCACACCGATCTTCGAGGCATCCCCCGGTCCATACCCGGCAGCTACCACAGAGGTATCGCCTAATGAACCGAAGTTTTCATCACCAATGCGCACTGATACGCCGTGTGCGTCTTGTTCCATTTCGGTAAGTAACTTCAGCAAGACGACTTGTTCTTCGAGGGCTTCCAGAATTGGGCCTATTGATGAACCAAAATCTTGCGGGGATCGTGCGAGGTTTGCAGTGCCGGCCAATAAGATTCGATCTCGGTGGCTCTCTTCGGCTAGTAATTGGAGCGCTCGTCCCAACACTTCTGCCAGCGCCTGGTCCTCCGGTGTGACCACGGCCTGGATCTCGGACAATGCTTGAGTCATATCGTATGGGCTGACGTTATCCAGGTATTTCATGAAGACCTGAGCCAACACATCCAGCCGTTGCTGATCGACTGGTTCACCGAGATAGACCACTCGCTGATCGACTCGACCGGTTGATAAAATCAACACCGCCAACATGCGGTCCTCGGAGAGCACCACAAATTCTATTCGGCGAATAACCGAAGAGTCCATATGGGGGTATTGAATCACTGCCACCTGGCGAGTCAGGCGCGACAAGACCTGCACAGTCGAGGCCATGATGTCATCAATATCGTCAGCGTTATGCAGCAGCGTCGTGACAGCGCGTCGTTCGGCAGCAGACAAGGGCCTGACCTCAGAGATGCGATCCACAAAGTACCGGTAGCCCTTATCGGTGGGAATGCGCCCGGACGAAGTATGCGGGGCCTCGATGAGCCCTTCATCTTCGAGCTCGGCCATATCATTGCGCACGGTTGCCGAGGACACGCCTAAGTTGTGCCGCTCCACCAAAGCTTTTGACCCGACAGGTTCGCGGGAGGCAACATAGTCTTCCACGATAGCCTGTAGAACCTTCATTCGACGTGGCTGGTCAGTCATCCACCCTCCCCAGAGTTAGCACTGCCCATAGCTTAGTGCTAATGGTAGCTGGAAATACATTCTGATTACAGGAGGCCCTGAAGGTTCTTCGCTGCGGACTGATTGAGCTTTGATAACCTCTGATGAGGACACGCACGAAAAGAAATGAGCATACATGAACTGGGATCAGTGGGGCCCCTCAGATGTCCTCGGGCGCCGGCCGGCCACAGCTCCGAAAAAAGTTGCGGCTGCGAGGGGGCTGGTGGTTGAAGACGCAGCGTCAGGTTTCACCGGGGCGATCGTGCGCGTTGAAAAGTCTGGCGGGGTGCACCTTGTGGTACTCGCTGGACGCCGCGATCGCACGAGGTCTTTTCCGCTGGGGCCGGGCTTCCTGATCGATGGTAAGCCGATCGAACTCGTAGTCCCGTCTGCCAATCGATCGTCTCGTCCGCAACGGACCGCTTCGGGATCCCGGGCCGTTGGAACCCAACGAGCCAAGGTGGCAAAAGCCTCGCGCATTTGGGTAGAGGGTGTTCATGACGCCGAACTCGTTGAAAAAATCTGGGGCGATGATCTGCGTGTTGAAGGGGTCGTCGTAGAACCCCTGCACGGCATCGATGATCTTGCTAGCGCGGTACGAGCTTTTCGACCAGCACCACGCCGTCGGCTGGCGATATTATTGGACCATTTCGTGACCGGTACCAAAGAAGAGCGGATCGCCGCCGAGGCCATGCAGGTCGATGGAGCACAAGCTAACGTGTTGATTGTAGGCCACCCCTACGTTGACATTTGGCAGGCGGTCAAACCAGAAGTCATCGGAATCAAGACCTGGCCCGAAATTCCACGCAATGAGGACTGGAAAACCGGTATGCTCGCCAGGCTGGGACTGCCCCATGCCACACCCGCGGATGTAGGCTTGGGCTGGAAAAAGATACTGTCACGTGTGAAGAACTTCGCAGACCTGGAACCAGAGCTGTTAGGACGAGTCGAGCATATGATTGATTTTGTGACGGTCCACGATTAGCTGAAATCCCTCCGACTCGCTGCGAGATGTCTGACATCGCACACAATCCCGTTTAGGATAGCAATAGTTTGCTATGATCAGCCGAGTGAATTCCCGCTAAACCAATTGTAAAGGATGCTCGCCGTGTCGCAATCCCCTGGCACCTCACAGAATGGCAGTGGTACGACCACTCGTGGTCCCCTGACGCCGTCTGAAGACCGCCAATGGGCCACAATTGCGCATTTTGGCGCGTTCTTAGGGTTTGTTCCGTCGTTGGTCATCTTTGTGGTGTTTCGCTCTCGAGGACCGTTCACCGAGCAAGAAGCGAAAGAAGCACTCAACTTTACGTTGCCCCTCACGATCGTGGCCATTGCGTCCAATATTTTGGCATTCCTACCTGTGATGGGTGCGATCTTTGGTGTCGTGGCCGTCTTGTTGTGGCTGTTTATGACGATCTCGGGCGTGATAGCGGGGATAGAAGTCAATAAGGGACGCCCGTACCGCTACCCGTTCAATCTACGTATCATCCGCTAACCCGCATTCCGGAAATTAGAATCCGGCTAACCGCCGAGTGATAGCGTCATCAAGAAGCCGTCCTCGAAGCGTCGGAACAATTCTGCCTTGTTCGAATGCTTTAGCTTCAATGAGTCCCTGGGTGGCTAATGACTGTGCTTCAGTGAGCGCTCGCTGGGCATCTTCTGGATCCTGTTCCTTCAGGACAGAAACCTCAAGGCCTTCTGCAAGACGGACCCCCAGCATTATTTTCTCAAGCAATCTCGCGTCAGCATCCGGTATCTCGTGGCCTATCGCTGGAGAAATGTCGGCAAGCACCCGCGAGGCGTAAGCAGCAGGATGCTTGGCATTCCACCAGCGCACACCCGCGAGATGGGAATGCGCACCGGGACCAATCCCCCACCAGTCTTGATCACGCCAGTACGCCAAGTTGTGTTGGGATTGGTGGGTTTCCTGGTTATGAGGGTCGTAGGCCCAGTTAGAAATTTCGTACCATCGGTAACCGGCTTCGCTCAGGCGCTGTTCGGTAGCTAAGTATTTGTCAGCTTGATCGTCGGGGTCGGTGTTTGGGTACACCCCGCGCCGAATCTGGGCAGCTAATTTTGTGCCTTCCTCCACGATGAGACCATACGCTGATACGTGGTCTGGTCGCTGTGCCAGCACCGCGTCAAGTGATTGATGCCAATCGGCCAGTGATTCTCCAGGTGTACCGAAAATCAGATCAAGCGAAAATTCTAACTCTGCTGCGCGAATCCACTCAGCGGCTGCAATCACGTTGTCTGGATTGTGAGTGCGCTCGAGCACCTGTAAGACGTGCGACACCGAAGACTGCATCCCCATCGATATCCGATTAAAGCCGCCTTCAGCAAGCGTGGCCACACTCTGTTGGGTAAGCGAGTCTGGGTTCGCTTCGGTGGTGACCTCGGCGCCAGGACGAATACCGAAGAGTTCTTTGGCACGGTCTAGGATTGCCGCGAGGTCCTCGGCTGGCAACAGGGTGGGAGTCCCCCCACCGAAAAAAACGGAGTGGAGGGGTTTGAGGTTTATCCCCGATTTTTCCAGTGTTGTCGCTGCGAATTCGAGTTCTCGAATTGCCGTTGCAGCATAGCTGTCATGGGAAGCACCAGGGCCCATATCCGGCGAGATATAGGTGTTGAAGTCGCAGTACCCGCAGCGGGTGAGACAAAATGGGACGTGGACGTAGAGGGAAAAGGTACGCTCCGTGTTGTTGACCGTTTCGGCAACAAACTCCGGCATCGCCTGATGAATAGATGAAACTTCGGTCTGACTCAAGGTGTTAGTTGCTGTCCGTATCCGTAGAGAGCGCGGCGATGAAGGCTTCCTGAGGTACTTCGACAGTTCCAACCATCTTCATACGTTTCTTGCCTTCTTTTTGTTTTTCGAGCAGCTTCCGTTTTCGTGAGATGTCACCGCCATAACACTTCGACAACACATCCTTCCGGATGGCACGAATATTCTCACGGGCAATGATGCGGGATCCAATGGCCGCTTGAATTGGGACTTCGAATTGTTGTCGCGGAATGAGTTCTTTGAGTTTCGAGGTCATCTTGACCCCGTAAGAGTAGGCATGATCTCGGTGGGTGATCGCAGAAAACGCGTCGACCGTATCCCCCTGCAACAGAATGTCTACCTTCACCAGATCGGCCACTTGAGAACCCTCGCGCTGCCAATTCAGTGAAGCATAACCCTTGGTACGGGACTTCAGCAGGTCGAAGTAGTCAAAGACAATCTCGGCTAGCGGCATCCAGTAGCGGATCTCGACGCGTTCTTCAGACAGGTAATCCATCCCTTTCAACTGTCCACGTTTTGCCTGCGACAATTCCATGACGGCACCAATGAATTCCGATGGCACGATGATAGTGGCCATGGCCATTGGTTCTTCAACCTCGAGGATCTTCCCCTCGGGGAACTCAGAAGGGTTGGTCACTTCGACAACGGTGCCATCTTCCGTGGTCACATCGTAAATGACGTTGGGTGCTGTCGAGATCAGGTCCAGGTTGTATTCGCGTTCTAAGCGCTCCCGTACGATTTCAAGGTGGAGTAGGCCAAGGAATCCCACACGGAAACCGAAACCTAAAGCCACTGACGTTTCAGGCTCATAGCTCAGCGCTGCGTCATTGAGCTGCAGTTTTTCCAGTGCGTCTCGGAGGGCTGGGTAATCTGAGCCATCTATCGGGTAGAGCCCTGAGAACACCATCGGTTGTGGTTCGTGATAGCCACCGATTGGCTCTGGTGCTGGATTGTGCTTCGAGGTCACGGTGTCACCGACTTTGGACTCGGACACGTCTTTGACCCCGGTAATGAGGTAGCCGACTTCACCCACCCCAAGACCATCGCCAGGAATCGCATCAGGTGAATATATACCGGTTTCTTGCAGTTCGTAATCAGAACCGGTCGCCATCATACGGACATTTTCACGTGGCTTCAGACTGCCATCGACCATCCGCACGTAAGTAATCACACCGCGGTAGGTATCGTAGATGGAGTCAAAGATCATGGCTCTTGCTGGGGCGTCGACGTTCCCGGAAGGGGCCGGGACATGGTTGACCACCCGATCCAGCAGTGCTTCAACGCCTTCGCCAGTTTTACCAGAGACTTTCAGGACGTCATCCGGATCTACCCCGATGAGGTTGGAGATCTCTAGCGCGTACCGCTCTGGTTCAGCAGCCGGAAGATCTATCTTGTTCAGGACAGGGATGATCTCGAGGTCATGCTCCATGGCCATATACAAATTCGCAAGAGTTTGTGCTTCGATACCCTGTGCAGCATCCACCAAAAGGATCGCGCCCTCACATGCTGCCAGGGATCGTGAGACTTCGTAGGCAAAGTCAACGTGACCAGGGGTATCAATCATGTTGAGGATATAGTCTGTGCCATCGACCTGCCACGGCATGCGCACTGCTTGCGATTTGATGGTGATGCCACGTTCACGTTCAATGTCCATCGAATCAAGGAACTGGTCCTGCATTTTGCGGGGAGTCACCACGTTGGTGTTTTGCAACATGCGATCGGCAAGCGTGGACTTGCCATGATCAATATGGGCGACAATACAAAAGTTCCGAATGACCGATGGGTCAGTTGAACCGGGCTGAGGCGGGTTGGACGCCACTGGCGACACGTGCACCATCCTTTGAGTGAACTGAATTTTAACGCTTCAAGTTTCTAAGGCACCGCTGCGGGTGCGTTGCTCTATTCTTTCACGTTTTGGTCTCATGATGGACAACATATCGCGCAACGCTTGGCCAGCCGCTGACCAATAACCGCCCCAGAATCTAGGGTGGCCACGTAATTCGCCGTCTAGGTTGAATTTTGGTAAACTAAGCGGCTGTGTGTCCGCGCAGGTCGACGGGCACTCTTAACCAGGCTTTCCAAGGTGCCCCCACACCGCTCAGTCGTCTGGTTGGGAATACCCCTCACCGACCCACATTTTTTTAGAATGAATAGGACCAGTTTTGGCTAATCTCAAATCTTCGAAAAAGCGCGCAATCACGAACGCAAAACGTCGTGAACGCAACCACGCTATCAAGTCTGAACTCAAGACCATGCTCCGCAAAGTAGACAAAGCCGTCGAGGCTGGCGATAAGGCCGCCGCTGAGAAGGCTTTGGCTGTCGCGGGACGCAAACTTGATAAGGCTGTCAGCAAAGGTGCAATCCATCGCAACAATGCTGCCAACCGGAAATCCGGTGCCGCAGCTCGTGTCAATGCTATGGATGCATAAGTTCTCGACACTTTAGTACGAAGGGCCGTCGCACTTTTTGCGGCGGCCCTTCGTGTTTAAGTCGTGTTTAAGGATGTACTGGCCCTCACCGTCGTCGGGCTAAGCTCGCAACCTTCGTGACCATGCGTTCTACCGCAAACTCAGCATCCCGCGCCTGCCCTTTTGCTTCAGCATCTGCACGCGCGATGAGTTCAACTGCGCCAGCAATATTTACAGGCGTCCAGTGGCGGGCCGTGGCAGTAACTCGTTGGACCTGCCAGGGTGCCATGCCTAAGACCGATGCCAATTGCCCCTGGGGAATTTTGGCGTCGACAATGCGTGCCACTTGGCGTGCCTTCAGAGCAAACGAAGCGCTGACGGCAACCGGTTGCACACCGGTGGCGAAGGCATGTCGAAGTAATGCGATTGCTGGACCGAGCTGGCCCTCAAGTGCTGCGTCTGCAACTTTGAACGCGGTGGCTTGGACTCGGCCCCCGTAGTATTTCTCCACCGTCGATTCAGTAATAGTGCCTTCTGTATCAGCGACTAATTGGTGTACTGCCGCTGCGAGTTCACCAAGATTTTCACCGATCGCGTCTGCGAGCGCTCGGAGCGCTTCGGCATCAATCTTCCGGCGTGCGCTTCGAAATTCGGCTTGCAGGAATTCTAGACGGTCTCGGTCGGATTTGATGGGTTTCGCTTCGACGAATACGCCGGATTTTTTCAACGCGTCGAGCAGTCGTTTGCCCCGCGTCCCTCCCCCATGTAATCCCAGGAAGGTGACGTCTGGGTTGGCTTGTTTGACGTATTCGAGTCCATCGGTGACGAAAGCGTCGCTCATTTTGTGCAGTTCGTCAAAAATGAGCAGTTTCTTTTCGCCAAATAATGACGGGCTGGCGAGCACTTGGAGTTCGCCGGCTTGGTATTCAGCTGCAGAGCGGTGATGAATCTCGGTATCTGGTTCGGCCTTTTTGAGCTGGGTCTTGATCGATTCTGAGACACGCGTGTGGATGTATTCTTCGCTGCCTTGGACAAAGATCAACGGGGCCACTGTGACGGCTCGCCAGTCAGTGCCAGCTGATTTTGATCGTCGAGGAGAAGCCATAGTGTCGAGTCTAGCGGGGTGCGGCTACGTATGCCGGACTATGGTGCAACGTCACAGAGAAGCTGCCGTGCAGATCAGTTCTTTTGATCTCGGTTCTGGGGCCTAGGGCGTGAAGGATCTCATCATGGGGATGTCCGTAGCTGTTGTCTGCTCCGACTCCGATGAGCGCAAGCTCCGGGCTGGTGTGTTCGATCAGCGGTGTTCCGCCGTTGCGGGCGCCATGGTGGGGAAGTTTGAGAATATCGACGTTGTCCGGGAGACGCTCATCAGCCAGGAGTTTGGCTGTTTCGTCTTCTTCGAGATCACCGGTGAACAATGCTGTGGCTACCCCACCGTGACGGTAGATCTCGATGAAGACCACTGCTGAGGCGTTGTTTTCGTTCGTGGACTGATGATTGGCACTGAGGATGGACCATCGCAGTTGTACTGGGTGGTCGTTGTCCTCCTTGGCATGATCGATAATATGCACCTTTGGTTCTTTTATCTGTTGGGCTCGAGCGGGAAGGTCTGTGCTGGTGGGCTCATAGGTCGGATCAGTACTGGTGGAGAAGTAGATTTGCTCGGGGTCGGTCGTCTCGAGCACCCCTTTGACGCCCCCGACGTGGTCGGCGTGAAGGTGGGTGATGACTACTGCGTCGATATGGCTGATCCCAGCGGCATGGAGGCACTGTTGCGCAAGCTGGGGATCTTGTCCAGTATCGATCACCATGGCCGATGCTGGACCGGTGCGTACTAAGAACATATCGCCCTGGCCAACATCGCAGCCCACCAGATCCCAGTCTGGGCTGATTCCTTGGGGTCTGGTCGGCCAGAATACGGCCAGATGAGCTACCACGGCCACGACGACGGTGCAGTACTGGATGGTTGTGACCAGATTGGTGTGTTGTTTCAGATGTTCTACGAGTCGTTGCCATGCCGGCTGGTTCGTTTTCAGTCGTACCGGTGGTTGTTTATGGCGTTGGCGGCGCAGGAGTTTTAAGGTCAGGATCCCGGTGGCGCTCCAGTGGAGGATAATGAGAAGACTGCCGGCGATGCCCTCGGGCCATGGCACTGTGGCGCCAGGCAGCTGTGTGGTGGTTGTAGCAATCCACCCGATTGCTGCGGTGGGGACAGCGATGATATGCAGTATCACTTGGGATAGGGCCGGAGCAGCCAGGGTCAGGGTGGCAGCTACGACGCCAGGGACGGTGATGAGCGGTAAGAGCGGCGTAGCAAAAAGGTTGGCGATCACCGAATACACGCTGACATAGTCAATGAAGGTTATCAGCAGAGGTTGACAAGCTATTTGTGCCGCAATTGAGATCGCCAGCGAGGAGCTGAAGAGTCCGGCCCAAAAATCTGGCAAGAATTTATCAAAGAACGGACGAAGCCAGCGTTCGAGAGGTTGGGCGCCGACCACGATGCCCGCTGTCGCGATAACCGATAGTTGAAAACCCACCTCGTGAATGAGCGCTGGGGACACACTGAGCAGCAGAATCGTGGTCAGCGCCAGAATGGGGAGGGCTTGTGAGCCTCGGCCAAAGAACATCGCCCAGGCACCAATTGCGCCCATGAGTGCAGCACGAAGCACGGAGGGTTGGGTTCCGACGATTTGGATAAATAGCAGGAGCGTCCCCAGAAAGGCTGCGATGACGACCGGCCGCGGCAGTCGGAGACTGCGCAATACTATGGTCGCGGCTGACGCGATCAACGAGGTGTGGGCCCCGGACACGGCAGACAGGTGGCTGAGCCCGGAAATTTTCATGGCCTCATCGACTGTTTGGGTCTGTTGGGAACGGTCCCCCAGGATAAGCCCCGGTAAAAGTTCTGGTGCATGGCCAATCGTTTCAGCAGCCTGGGTTCGAAGTGCTGATCGTAGCGTGTCTCGGCCGGTTGATGTTGGATCCGTTGGGCCAGCAGTACAGGTACCTATCTCGGGTGTATTGATCGAGCGCACGAATACGGTGGTTTCATTTTCGGTGACTCTTCCGAAAAAACATGCGTCTTCCTCCGCGTTAAGTTGCGACCATGCTTCGTCACCGGAGATCACAATCTTCGCCGGATGTGGCGTCGGGGTGGCCTCTTTACCGTAGGATTCTACTTCTGCGGTGACAAACCAATTGGTCCCAAATGGTCCCTCACGTGCAACCGGATCCGTCACAAGACGTACCGATATCTCGGAGGTGCCAAGATCATCTACAAATTCGTTCCATCCGGACAGCTCTGCTGCCAGGCTCTGCTGGGACGACAAGAATGCTGCGGGGGTGGCTAACCAACAAGCGATCGCAAGTATCAGTGCCCTCTGCCGGAGTTTGTACCGCTGGTGAAGGAAGCGGATCGGAACGATAGCAAGGGAACCGCCCAGCATCAGCATCAGCGGGACATACTGGGACCAGTCGACGGGCATGCTGGGGACGTAAAGGCACACCAGGGCAGTCAGGCCAGCGGCCGGGATCAGCCGGATATCGATCGGTGGTGCAATATCATCGGGTTTGATGTGGTCGGTATCCATTACCACGTCACCAAACCATCGAGACGCTCCCGGGTGGCCGGTCCGATGCCTGAGACTGATTCGATGTCGGCTAGCTGGCTGAAGGGGCCGTGTTGTTCCCGATGCGCGATGATTTGTTCTGCGGTGGCGGGCCCAACGCCAGGGAGTGTCTCTAATTGCGTGGCATCCGCCGTATTCAGGTTGACCGGCGCTGAGTCACCAGTTGCGGAGCCAGCCCCAGTGTCTGACGCTTGGGGACCGACTGGATCGGATGCCGTTTCAGTATCGGGTACCAGGATGTATTCGCCGTCATGCACCACTGCAGCCAGGTTGAGCGCATCAAGTTGCGCATCCGCGGTGGGTCCACCGGCTGCTTCGATTGCATCCACGACCCGTTCGTCGACATCCAGTTCCACGATTCCGGGATGTTGAACTTCACCGGCCACATGAATGATCACGGTCTGTCCGGGTGTGGGACTCGGATCCGGTGCTGGGTCTTCGGTGAGGTCTGGTGTGTTGACATCTTCATGGTCCACCGCGACCGTTGGTTCGGGTGCCGGGGGTTGGTCTGTGATTAACCATCGGAACCCATAGACTGTCACGACGACTATGATGAGCATGAGCACGGCAGACAGCGCTACCTTCGTGCGCCATATCGGTGGCTGTTGAAGCTCCTCGTTGTCTGCCTGATGTTTCGCCATGCACCTAGCTTGGGCTGGAATCAACCGTCGCCGCAGGCAGGAGCGCTTCGGTGTGGATAACCGCCGGATCGATACGTGTGCTGTGGATTTTCTATTTCAGGATCAGCTTGCACCGTAACTTGAATAGTCAAGGTCCGGACTCATCGAGACACCGAGTGCACCGAGGCCAAGATGTGCAGCAAGCACAGCAGGAAGACGCACCACGGGTACTGGCATGCTGGAATGGTCTTGCAGTTCGGACGCCAGCTGGGTGGCTGTGCTGAAATCTCCGTAGGCCTGGACGCTGATCCGCACTGGCGGTTCAACCGCACGGACGATTTCGGTGATAGCAGCTAACGCTTTGGTTTCACTCCGGGGTCGATCCAGCAGCTCGATTGCACCGTTTTGTAAATGCATCACCGGCCGAACCTGGAGTAGCTGACCTAACAGGCCCGTGAGCGCAGAGATTCGCCCGCCTTTTCGCAGCGTGTCGAGGTTGGGCACGGTAAAAATGGTTTGCGCAGCTTTGGCTTGCCTGGAAGCGATCCCGGCGAGAAATGGCGTGGACAGGCCCAGTCGGGTACGGACTAAAACGTCGAGGACAGCATTGCCCAGGGCCATGCCTGCATTATATGAGTCCAACACGGTGACCGGAATGGGAGCGGTCTGAGCTGCCACACGGGCTGCATCAGTGGTCCCGGAGAGCTTTGACGATAGGTGGATCGACAAGATCTCGCCGTAGCCTTGTTCTGCGATGTGACGATAGATAGCCGAAAAATGACCGGGTGATGGTCTCGAAGTACGCAAAGGGCGACCAGCCGCTAGGGCAATGGACAGATCATGATGCAGAGTTTCATCATCTTCGGTATAGATCTGATCGCCGATCATCACCGGGATCGGAACCACGAACAGTTCCGAACCCGTCGGAAGCTTATAGACCTCCTCGGGCAGTGCCGCAGAGCTGTCCGTCACGATCGCTAGACGATCGCGCCGCGGAGGCTTGATGTAGCGTGCCCAACCGACCGCCTCGCCACGCATGTCACGTGAGCGAGTGGCCAGTCGGGCAATCCAGTCGGCAACATCGGTCATGCGGGCTTAACCCACCACAAAGTTGACGAGTTTGCCCTTGACCACAATGACCTTACGAATCTGTTGATCGCCGATGGCCCGCTGAACATTCTCAGAGTCCCGGGCTAGCGCTTCGAGGTCTTCATCCGTGATATCTGCTGGCACTTCAAACCGATCGCGCAGCTTGCCTTGCACCTGTGCGATGACGGTGATGTTATCTTCTACCAGTAGCTCTTCTTCGACCTTCAACCAGCTGGAGCGTGCCACAGAAGGCTCGTGTCCTAGCATCGCCCACATATCCTCTGCCGTATACGGAGCAACCAACGACAGCAACTGGGCGACGACTTCGGTGGCTTCACGAACCGCCGGATCTGCAGCACCGGCACCCTGGTCGATTTCTTTGCGGGTCGCGTTGACCAATTCCATGGTCCGAGCGATCACCACGTTGAACTTTTGGTCCTCCAGCAGCGATTCGGCCTCGTGCACAATCTTGTGGGTCGTTTGCCGTAACTGTGTAGCACCGGTCGACGGGTCTGTGCCCGGCGCTGAGTCGGCATACTGCACATCCTGGGCCAGTCGCCAGGCGCGCGCTAAGAACTTCAGCGAGGCTCCGGGGGCGACATCGGCCCAGTCAATATCGTCTTCAGGTGGCGAGGCAAATACCATGGTCAAACGGATCGCGTCGACACCGAATTCGTCGAGCTGGACGCCCAGATCCACGCCGTTGCCCAAGGACTTGGACATCGCTTTGCCACCGTTAAGTACCTGTCCTTGATTTAGCAGCCGCCGAAATGGTTCCGTGAAGCTCACCAGTCCCATGTCGTACAGGGCTTTTGTGAAAAACCGCGAATACAGCAGGTGCAAGATGGCGTGTTCGACCCCACCGACGTACTGGTCTACCGGGGCCCAGCGGTCCAGTTTCTTTCGATCCCAGATTTCATCGGCATTATGTGAGTCCACGAATCGCATGTAGTACCACGAGGAGTCCACGAAGGTATCCATGGTATCCGTGTCGCGACGCGCTGTTGCACCACAGCGCGGGCAGTCGACATTGACCCAGTCCTCGGCGGCTTCCAGGGGTGATTGTCCCTTTGGCGCCAACTGTTGGCCGTGCAGGTCCGTGGGCAGTTCAACGGGCAGTTGGTCCTCTGGTACCGGTACCAGGCCGCAGTCATCGCAATGGATGATCGGAATTGGCGTACCCCAAAAGCGCTGGCGTGATAACAACCAGTCACGCAACCGGTAGTTCACCGATTCATACCCGGTGCCCTTTGCTGCTAACAGTTCGATGGCTTTGGCAATGGCAGCATCCCCGGTGAGACCATTGAGTTCGCCCGAGTTGATGTTCGTGCCCGGATCGGTTGTGGCGATGCCGGTATCTTCAGGATCGTCTTCACCGGTGTCCACAACGGTTCGGACCGGCAAGTCCATCGCGCGAGCAAAGTCCATATCTCGCTGATCATGGGCCGGGACCGCCATGATGGCACCAGTTCCGTAGTCGGCCAGCACGTAGTCTGACGCCCACACGGGCACGCGCTCTCCCGACAGTGGGTTGATCCCGTACCGTCCCAGGAACACGCCCGTCTTGGGTCGATCAGCGGCTTGACGGTCAATATCGGAGACGTGCTTGAGCTGCTCACGGTACTCGTGTAGATCTTGCGCATGTTCTGGTGTGACGAGTTTTTCAGCCAGGTCCGCGTCCGCGGCAACGACCATGAATGTCGCACCGTAGAGGGTGTCTGGACGGGTGGTATATACCTCGATCTCAGGACCGTCTTCGATGGTGAATGTCACGGTGGCACCGGTGGATTTCCCAATCCAGTTGCGTTGCATGTTCAAGACGCGCTCAGGCCAGTGCCCTTCGAGCTCGTCCATGTCTTGGAGCAACCGTTCAGCATAGTCGGTGATCTTAAAGTACCACTGCTCAAGGGCTTTCTTGGTGACTTCCGTTCCGCAGCGTTCGCACGCGCCATCAACGACTTGTTCATTGGCCAGCACGGTCTGGTCGGTAGGACACCAATTGACCTGAGACTTTTTGCGGTAGGTGAGGCCACGTTCATAAAATTTCAGAAACAGCCATTGGGTCCAGCTGTAGTACTCAGGATCCGAGGTGTGCAGGATGGTGTCCCAATCCACCGAAATCGCGTACCGTTCAAATGATGATCGTTGGGTATCAATGTTGGCGTAGGTCCATTCAGCCGGATGCGCATCGCGAGCAATCGCAGCATTTTCGGCCGGCAGCCCAAAGGAGTCCCAGCCGATCGGGTGTAACACGTCGTAACCACGCAGCATCCAGTACCGCGCCACAACATCCCCCATGGCAAACGCTTCAGCGTGGCCCATATGTAGGTCACCGGAAGGATACGGGAACATATCGAGGACGTATTTTCGTGGCCGTGTGCCGTCATCGGCGGCTTTGAAAACTTTATTCTTCTCCCAATAGCCGGCCCAGCGTTGCTCGATAGCAGCAAACGAGAATTCTTCGCGCTCGGCTCCGGTTTGCTTCAATGTGTTCGTCACGATGTCCTGTCTACGATTCAAAAAAGAGGTCAGATCTTGTCTCAGTCTAGTATTCTAACCGTTCTCCTCCACCGGCCACCCAATCGCATGTTCAATTGCCGCGTGCCAGCCGGCGATCAGGCGGCGCCGATGCGACGGATCGATGTCGGGGCTCCAACTCCCACCGGAACGCCAGAGTTGCCGCAGCTCATCGGTAGAATCCCATATCCCGATCCCGAGCCCAGCAGCATATGCAGCACCTCGGGCTGTGGTTTCAATATCAGCACTACGGTGGACTTCCACGTCTAAAATATCGGCTTGAAATTGCATGAGTTGATCGTTGATGGTCATTCCGCCATCAACGTTGAGTTGTTGGAGTTTGTGACCGGTGTCAGCTTCGACAGCGCTGATCACATCAAGCGTCTGATAGGCGGTAGCGTCTAGGGCGGCGCGTGCGATGTGACCGGCAGTCGCATAGCTGGTGAGGCCAATGATGGTGCCCGAGGCGTCAGCGCGCCACCAGGGGGCAAAGAGTCCAGAAAAGGCCGGCACAAAATATACTCCGCCATGATCCTTCACACTGGTTGCCAGCGTTTCGATTTCTTCGGAAGTGCGAATAATCCCGAGTTGGTCTCGGAGCCATTGCACGACTGAGCCGGCTTGGGCCACCGACCCTTCAAGCGCATAGACCGGTTCCTCATCAGCCAATTGGTATGCCACCGTGGTGAGCAGCCCACTGGTCGAAAAGACCGGCTCGGTCCCCGTGTTGTATAACAAGAAGCATCCGGTACCGTAGGTGTTCTTCGCTTCCCCAGCCGAAAAAATAGTCTGCCCAAAACTTGCAGCTTGCTGGTCTCCCAGCACCCCGGTGATGGGTACACCGGACAACGAAAGGCCGGCACCAACGATGCCAAAGTGATGAACCGAAGGGTAGATGGCAGGAAGAGCGGACTCCATTACAGCAGGTGCGATACCGAAGATCCGTCCAAGGTCTGCATCCCACGTTCCGGTCTGAATATCCATCAATGAGGTGCGCGAAGCATTGGTGATGTCGGTTGCATGAACCTTCCCGTTGGTCAGGTTCCAGATGATCCACGAATCGATCGTTCCGAAACGTAAATTTCCCTGCTCAGCAAGGGTCGCGACGTCAGGGTTATTTGCTAATATCCACGCTATTTTCGGGGCCGTAAAATATGCCGAGAGATTTAACCCGGTGCGTTGTTGGACCGTCGAGTTCTGTCCGGCCTGAATGAGCCGGTCTATGACGCCGTCGGTCCGCGAATCTTGCCAGACGATAGCTCGATGCACCGGTTGCGAGGTGGTCGCGTCCCAAGCGACCACTGTTTCTCGTTGATTTGTGATGCCGATGGTCGCAATATCGCTTGCAGTCAATTGTGCCCGTGCCAAAGCTAATGCCATCAGTTCGCGAATATTGGACCAAATTTCGCTGGCATCGTGCTCGACCCAGCCCGGCTGGGGAAAATATTGCTGGTGCTCACGAGCCACGATGGTCACGGTCTTTCCGTCAGCATCATAGAGCGCGACACGGGTTGAGGTGGTGCCCAGATCCAAGGCCATAATGATGTG
The DNA here is from genome assembly GCA_036516155.1 of Yaniella sp. Taxonomy (GTDB): domain Bacteria; phylum Actinomycetota; class Actinomycetes; order Actinomycetales; family Micrococcaceae; genus Yaniella. Next base: position 177,767 of record DATBUK010000103.1, on the reverse strand, counting down.
AGGTGATCGAGAAGCCATATCCGCTACTTAACCACACCCCTTGTCACATCGGTCACTCACCCGCCCGCTGGCACAAGAGTTTTTATAGACTGACCCTATGGTTTTCGGGATTCAAGAACGGCTGCGTCCACAATTTTTAGTGCGCGACAGGGCTGTTCTAACAGGGCATCCGCAACGCGATCCCCACCGTTTCGGCATCCGTGTCACGGATCCCGTTACCGGTGTGCCATTCGAAGTCGGCGTGTTCAAATATCCTGGACCCCCGGGCGCCAAACAGATCCTAGCCATCCATGGGTTTCGCGGAGACCATCACGGGCTGGAACTGATCATCGACGGTCTAGCCCCCTATGAGGTCTGGGTGCCGGATCTGCCGGGTTTTGGAGTGTCAGCGGCTATGCCGGATGCCGAACACACCGTCGAACACTACGCTCACGTCATGAATCAAATTGCCTGGCACATGAACCAACCGCTGCTGCTGGGGCACTCTTTTGGATCGGTCATCGCCAGTGCAGCTGCAGCCTCAGCCATGGACAGCTACGCGCATTTGCTCCTCCTGAATCCGATAACCAGACCCGCGCTTGAGTCTTCTTCAGTACCCAACCGCATGGCCACGCTTGTTACCGACGGCTTCTACCGGTTAAGCGCGACACTGCCATCCACTGTCGGGCGTCGTCTTTTAGGCAACAGACTCATCGTGTGGGCCGTGGGAGCATTCATGACGAAAACCGATGATCCGCGCGTGTTGGCTTATACCCATGATCAACACCAGGCATACTTCTCCGGTTTTGACTCCCCTGCCACGCTCCTTGAGGCGTACCAGGCCTCGATTACGCACACAGTGGCCGACTTTTCCCAAGGCTTATCACTTCCGGTCACCCTCATTGGCGGTGCCGAAGACGAACTGTCCTCGCCCGAGGAATTGTCCGCGCTCGCAGACCTGCTACCAAGTGCTGACGTTGAGACGTATGTTCTGCAAAACACCGGTCACCTCATGCATTATGAACGCTCGGGTGCTGTTGCCGTGCTGATACGCTCCCGCCTAGCTGATGCCTCGCAGGAACCCCTCTGCGCATCGGGACCCCATGGTTTACTTGGGCGGTAATATGTCCCAAACATTCCTAGACGCCAACCAGATGCTGAACAATAAGCTGTATGTCTTCTTCAGATCTTGCGTTTCCTGACGAATACCGTCAGACGCTCGAAAAGCTCAAACAGCAAGTGAATCAATCCCAAATACAGGCACGACGTACGATCAACACTGAGCTGATCCAGTTGTACTGGTCGATCGGCAAAGAAATCCTGTTGCGCCAAGAACAACAAGGCTGGGGCAGTAAGATCATCGCGAGGCTGGCTGAAGACCTGCGGGCCGAGTTTCCTCAAATGCGCGGCTTTTCGCCTCGAAATCTCCAATATATGACGACTTTTGCTCGGCACTGGGATGTCGAGCACATTGCGCCACAACCTGTGGCGCAATTGCCATGGGGCCACATCCGTACGCTTTTGGACAAGCCCCTAAGCCAGGAAGCGCGACAGTGGTACGCCGCTGCGGCCGTAGAATTCGGATGGTCACGCAACGTGCTGCTCAATATGATCAAAAACAACACGATCGAGCGGACCGGTGCTGCGCCGTCGAACTTTACCCAGCGCCTACCGGCTCCCGATTCGGAATTGACCCAACAGGTGGCCAAAGACCCCTACGCCTTCGAATTTCTCGGGCTTTCCGGAGAAGTCGCCGAGCGCGACGTTGAACAAGCGCTCACTGACCGGATCGTTGAGACCTTACGAGAACTGGGTCCTGGCTTTGCGTTTGTCGGACGCCAAGTGCATTTCGAGGTCGGCGGAGACGACTATTACATCGACTTGCTGTTCTTCCACGTTGAGCAGCTGCGCTACTTCGTCATTGAACTCAAAACTGGAAAATTCCAGCCCGAATACGCTGGCAAACTCAATTTCTATGTGGCCGTCGTTGATGATCAGCTCAAGCGCAAAGCACACGGTCAAACAGTTGGCATCTTGATCTGTGGCTCCAAAAACGACCACAGCGTCCGCTACGCCCTGAGCCGGTCGGAATCGCCCATGGCCGTGGCCACCTATACCTACGAGTCCTTGCCGACCGATGAGAAAAAAGCTCTACCCGCAGAAGATGACCTCTCAGCAGCGTTCAAACAAATCGAACCTGCTGATGACTCCGCAAAAGAACGCTAGCCCTCCCTGCTACGACGTTCTTCGAAAGAGCCATCGACCATGGCACACTACAACACATCGGTGGGGTCCAACCGCAGCCGAACCGAGGTCGTCTCACCCCGTGCAGACAGTTGGGCCCGGGTCGTTTTGAGCGCGCCTATGACTTGGGCAGCAACATGTTCTGGAAAGAATAACAGGGCCCGGTGTGTCTGGTCGTCAAAAGGTACCGGTCCGATCCACGGCGATTGGTCAGCGTGATACGGCAGTGAGGTATGCCGGATAGTGGCTTGTATTTCATTTCTCGGACCTAACAGCTCTGCCACCCGCATTGCCGGGGGCAACCCCAACTGTTGACGCTGAGCCAGCTGTCTCGTGGCCCATGCGATCGGGTTCATTTGGACCAGTGCCGAAACGGCGTCGTCGTATTCAGCCGTAATGACTACAACTCCCCCATCGCGCGCTGAGCGGACGAGGGTCGCTGCTCGCATCCAGTGACCTAGCACGTGTTCTGGAACGTCGAGGCCTTCGCGCTGCAGTTGGGCGTCACCATCTAACAACAAAGCCGCAGCATAGCCGTTTGGTGCCACCGGTTCAGCTCCGGGTGTCGCGATGACGATTGCCGGCTGGTCAGCGACCGTTACCAGCAGGTGGTCCGCCGAAGAGGACATCACGGGTGTCATTGGGAAGGCTCGGCCCAATTCATCAGCCGTCCGATGAACGCCGCGAGCTCCCGCTCGCAGGCGGCGGGATCCACAGTGAATACACGAGAAATGTCGTTCTTTGATACCACACCACCGGCACGAGGCTTCGTTTCGTTCAACCGCCAGTCGGTCCGTGTACCCGAGGGGCCCGGTACAGTGCCGACAGCGTGCTGATTCCCCACACTGGGCACAAAAGAGTCCGGGGATGAAGCCGGCACGCGCGACTTGGACTAACACGGGTCCTGGAGGCGCGTGCTTGCCTTCCAGTGCTTCTTGTGCGGTGCGATGGGCCAGATGCGGGATACGGGCAATTTGGGCTAGCGGATCTCGTGCCGCATGGAAAGAGTCCGATGTGGAGATGACCCGCGGGGCTAATGCGTGGCGCGTTTCTCGATCAACGCCGATCTGACTGAGTTCGCCGGCTGCTACCAGGTGTTGGATGGCGATAGCTTGCGACGTTGAGGCGAAAACCAGGCGGCCACCGTGTTGCTGAGCCCGGAGCCGGGCGACCTTGTGGACATGAAAATACGGGGTACGAGGTTCAATCAGGTGTTCGTTCGTGGGCTCCCAAACCATGATCGCATCGATGTGCTGCAGTGGTGCCCAGATAGCCGAGCGCGTGCCGATGACGATGCGATGCTGGCCGGTGAGGATCTGGAGGAACGCCCGATAGCGTGCTGTGTTGCCCTGTTCTGCACTGAGCATGGCAAACCCGTGCTTGCCCACTCGTTCCTGCAATTGTTTTTCAAGTCGGCCCAGATGCTTATGGTCGGGCACAACAATGAGGGTATTTTGTTGTGTCGCGGCCAGCCGTTGTGCGGCGTCTGCAAGAATACCCATAGCGTCCCAGCTTCCGTGAGCCGACGGCAGGGTCATCACGTAGTGTCCGTCGTGGCCCGGAGTAAATAATTCGACGGAGCCCTCGAGCAGTTCCCAGGTGAAGCTAGGAGCTTTGGTGTCAGCCAACGGTGGCTCGGCTGGCACTGGGATGACTGGAGGCGCTGGAATCCGATCATCGTCCACCTGCTGGGCAATGTCTCGTTCCACGGCCGCGACCCGTCCGGGTACGGCCGCCCGAAGCACATCAGCGCTAATCGACCCATACTGGGTAGCTACACGCTGGGCCAGTTCCAGAACTTTTGGCTCAAGTACCGGAAGTACCGAGACGACTTTCCGGATGGTGCTCAGCCTTGCCACCGTCTCGATGGTATCGGACCGTTGCACAAGCCAGCCAAAGAGCTCCTGATGTCCGAAACGGACCTTGACTCGTACGCCGGGTTGGGCGGCCTCATCAAGTTCGTGCGGTATCAGGTAGTCGAACAGTCGGTCCAGATGCAGTACGGGGGCTTCCAGCAGGATTTTGGCGACAGGTTGTGCTGGCCACCCGCCAGCTACCGGTGGAAGGCTTGCCTTGGATTCAGGAAGATCAAATAATGCATCGGTTTGGGGCACGTCACCAGCCTACCGCGGCACGCAACTGGTCCACTTTGTCAGTGCGTTCCCAGGTGAAATCTGGGAGCTCGCGACCGAAGTGGCCGTTGGCGGCGGTGGCCTGGTAGATGGGACGTAAGAGTTGAAGATCTTGCACGATTGCGGCAGGGCGAAGGTCGAACACTTCGTTGATAGCTGTCACGATTTGTTCGTGGCTGACCTTTTCGGTACCGAAAGTGTCCACGTAAAGGCCCACCGGACGAGCTTTACCAATCGCATAGGCAACCTGGACTTCAACTCGGTCGGCCAGTTCGGCAGCGACGAGGTTTTTTGCGACCCAACGGGTGGCATACGCTGCTGAGCGATCCACTTTCGAGGGGTCTTTTCCGGAGAAGGCTCCTCCCCCGTGACGGGCCATACCCCCGTAAGTATCTACGATGATTTTTCGTCCGGTCAGGCCGGCGTCACCGACCGGTCCGCCAATGACGAATGGTCCGGAGGGGTTGATGATGATCTCGACGTTGTCGTATGGGAGGCCGAAGTTGGCGAGTACTGGCTCGATGACATGTTCTTTGATGTCGTCATGCAGGCGTTCTTGTGACACTTCGGCAACGTGCTGCGTCGACAAGACTACGGTTTCGACGCTACGTGGCACATGGTGTGCATCATATCCAATGGTCACCTGAGTTTTACCATCGGGGCGTAAGTAGTCCATGGGCGAATTGGGCTGTTTTCGCACGGTGGTAAGTCGTTCGGAGAGCCGGTGTGCCAGATAAATTGGAGCTGGCATCAATGCTGGCGTTTCATTTGATGCATAGCCAAACATGATGCCCTGGTCGCCTGCACCTTGTTTGTCGATTTCATCAACAGAACCATCGCGGGCTTCTAGAGAGGTGGACACACCGTGGTGAATATCGGATGACTGCTGGCCGATAGACACGTTGACCCCGCAGGTGGCTCCGTCAAAGCCGTGTGCTGAAGAGTCGTATCCAATATCGAGGATTGTCTGGCGGACAATTTCGGGGATTTCGACGTAGGCCGAGGTGTTGACTTCGCCTGCGACTTGCACGAAGCCGGTCGTGACAAGCGTTTCGACAGCAACTTTGGCGTTGGAGTCTTTTGCGATGATGGCGTCTAACACCGCATCAGAGATCTGGTCGCAAATTTTGTCGGGATGTCCGGCTGTTACGGATTCGGAAGTGAACAGACGGAGTTCGCCGTCACCGATTCCAGCGTAGGGCTCATACATGAAGGAAGTATTTTTAGCAGTCACAGTATGTGAGTGTACCTGCTTGCTCTCCAAACGAGACACCTCGGTTCATGGAGCGTAAAACTTTAGTTCAACTCGTGAGCGAGTTGATCAATGATTTCTACGGCGACTTCAGTTTTCGTCCCTTTAACTGCTACGTCTTGACGACCATTGGCAAAGATAATCGTCGCGTCGTTATCATCTTGACCAAATACTTTGCCGACCCCAACTTCGTTGACTACCAGCATCTCGCACCCTTTTCGCTGCAGTTTGGCTCGGCCATACTCCAGCGGTGTCGTTGTGGAATCCCCTGTTTCAGCTGCAAAGCCCACGATGACCTGAGGTAACGGGTCGCCTTGAGCGCGTTGTTCCACCGCTGTTTTGAGCACGTCTTCAGTTTGTTCTAACACGATCGTGGGTGCTGAGGCGTCGTCTTCTTTTTTAATTTTTTCTTCGGTCGTTGTGGCGGGACGGAAATCAGCTACAGCGGCCGCCATAATGAGCGCGTCTTGGTCACGCGCGTGCTCCAGGACAGCCTCCAGCAACTCTCGAGTTGACTCGATATTGACCACTGTGATGTTTGGAACCTGCGGGGCTGGGATGTCCATCGCACCGGCAATCAATGTCACCTGAGCCCCTTGCTGGGCTGCAACTTCTGCGAGGGCAACACCTTGTTTGCCCGAGGAACGATTACCGATATAGCGTACTGGGTCCAGCGGCTCACGTGTACCTCCGGCGGAGATGACCACTCGTTTGCCGGCTAACTGTTGTGGACGCGATGCTTGTGCCACTATTTTTTGGGCTTGTGCCCAAATATCTTCCGGTTCGGGGAAGCGCCCTTTACCAGTGTCCGCGCCGGTCAGTCGGCCTACAGCGGGTTCAATAACGTGGATGCCGCGTGAGCGCAGAGTGGCAACATTGGCTTGAGTGGCTGGGTTTTCCCACATTTCGGTGTGCATCGCTGGAGCCATGACCACCGGGACCGTGGCAGTGAGCAGGATATTCCCAATGAGATCCGGAGCTAAGCCAGCAGCCGCTTTTGCCATCGAGTTGGCCGTGGCGGGTGCAAGAATCACCAGATCGGCTTTGCGGCCCTGTAGGACATGGTTGACGTCTTCAACAGCATCAAAGGTGTCATTGTAGACCGGTTGGCCTGACAGTGCTTCCCAGGTGGGTTTGCCAACAAATTTGAGCGCTGAGTCGGTGGGGACGACATGCACCTCGTGACCGTCTTCGGTCATCAGTCGCAACAGAAGTGCAGCTTTATAAGCGGCGATGCCACCGGTGACACCCAAGACGATCCGCATGAACTCCCCTTCGACGCTCGCGTGTTATTCGTTGTCTGTTTCTGCTGCCGGTTCGTCGGGCAGCGCGAAGGGGTCGTCGTCGCTGGCAGGCAATTCAAATGTTGGGAATTCTTCGTCGAGTTCTTCGGCCGCGGCTGCACGAACTTCTTCGACTGGTTTCATTTCTAACAGGCCCTCGTCGATCTCGCGTAGTGCGATGGACAGAGGTTTTTCATTAAGCTCGGTGTCTACAAGTGGACCCACATATTCGAAGAGTCCCTCGTGGAGCTGTGAATAGTAAGCATTAATCTGGCGGGCGCGCTGTGCGGCGAAAAGCACGAGCGCGTATTTGGAATCAACCTTATCGATGAGAACATCAAGGGATGGGTTGACGATACCTTCGGTGTATTGTTCAGTCACTGACTCTCCAATGAGTTTCTCCGGAGCGACCGGAGATGGTAATGGTATTTTCGTTGCCGTAGTTACTGCTCTAGAGCAGGTAGCTGCATGAGTTCTACCAGCCTAGCGGCAGCTTGTCCAACTGTATCGTTGACAATCACGGCATCAAATTCTGGCTCGGCAGCAAGTTCAAGTTTAGCGGTTTCTAGCCGCCGTTGCTGCTCGGTTTGAGATTCGGTCCCACGTTTTTCCAGCCTGTGAACTAATTCCTCCCAGCTAGGTGGGGCGAGAAATACGAAGACCGCTTCTGGCATGGTTTGGCGGACTTGTCGAGCGCCTTGCAAATCGATTTCTAATAAGACGCGTTTGCCCTGTGCTATCGCTTCTTCAACCGTGTCGCGGCGCGTGCCATACTTATTGAGACCATGGACTTCCGCCCATTCCAACATTTTATTTTGCGCGATGAGTTCGTTGAACTTCTGGTGGGACACAAACGAGTAATGTACCCCGTCAATCTCACCTGGACGCGGTGACCGAGTGGTCGCCGACACCGATAAACACACCTGCGGGTAGTGCTCACGGATGTATTGGCTTACCGTGCCCTTCCCAACAGCAGTGGGCCCAGCTAAGACCGTCACGAGAGGATGTTTCCCGGCATGTTCAGGCCGCAGGGTCAGTTCACGTGGTCCGGGAATGACCGGGGGCGTCTGAGCTGGCAAATTTTCCCTCTAAGATCTTCTGTGCAGGCGGCGATAGTCTATTTTAGGGTAGCGCAAGCGCACAGAATCTCACAATAATCGCGCGAGTGTATGGAACTTTTTTCTATCGGCCTAGCGCATCGATCAGGGCGTTGCGTTGCCGGTGGCCCAGGCCACGTAATCTCCGGTTCAGGGAGATCTCACACTCTTCCATGATTCCCTGCGCTCGAATTTCTCCGATGCCTTTCAGTGCAGTGAGTAGATCGATGGTGCGCATTCGAGCTACTGCTTCGTCCTCGTCTGCTTGGGCGAAGACCTCTTGCAAGGAAAGTTTGCCGTCGGCAAACTCGGATTTTATTCTCGCACGTGTCGTTCTTGCATCCAGCGCCTTCTGACGTGCAGCTTGACGCTCTTCGGGTGTCAGATCTTTTAGAACCATGAGTACTGCCTTTCGTGCCCGATCCTACCGCTGCGGTAAGGACAGTCACACCCTGAAAGGTGAATGACCACTCCGTGTTACGACCTATCTTACCTAGTGAACTGTATTCTACTTCACATTAAGGTCTTTTCGGGCGTCGCCAATGGCTAATTTTAATCCTGCGAGCTCCGGGCCGTGTTGTAAGACCCCTCTAGAGGAGTTGACTAGGACGTTTGTCCATGCCGCTCCAAATCCATCCCGGATATCTTTGGCCTGGGCACCTTGCGAGCCGTAACCGGGGGCTAAAATTGGCGCATTTGCAGCCCCGAGATCGATGCCGAGTGCGTCGGCTTGTGCAGGCACAGTTGCGCCCACCACCAGGCCCACTGACCCCAGCTCTTGGGTACGGCTGTTATCGTGTGCACAAGCCTCGACGATCCGCTTCGCGACCGAATCGTCGGGCTGGCCAAGATGTTGAACAGATGCCCCTTCTGGATTTGACGTCAGGGCTAACACGAAGACTCCCCGATGGTTCGCTAATGCTAAGTCAATAGCTGGTCGAAGAGATTCGTAGCCCAAATAGGGCGATAGTGTCACGGCGTCGGCAGCTAACGCCGAGCCATCTGCCAGCCACGCTTGGGCGTATCCTTGCATGGTGGAACCGATATCGCCGCGTTTCGCGTCAGCGATGGTCAGAATATTGGCTTCCCGCGCTAGCTGCAAGGTGTCTTCCAGCACCGTAAAGCCAGCCGAGCCGAAACGTTCATAGAGTGCCACTTGCGGTTTGAGTGCGGCGACTCCTGTTGTTTCGGCTGCGGCTTCAACCACGGTTTTGGAAAAACTCGCTAACCCCTCCGGGTCGTCGTTGAGTCCCCAGTCGGTGAGCAAGTGCGGGTGTGGGTCAATACCCAAACACAGTGGACCATGGTGGTCCATTGCTTGGGCTAACCGAATTCCAAACGGCTGTGACATGGGTTCCTACTGCTGGTTCTTGATCACTTCAGCTAATCGACGGTCATGTTCTTGCAAACTGGTGACATCCCAGGAATATTCTCGTTGGGCTTGGATAGCTTGCAGCGCGGTTCCAACCGCTGCCAGTGTTGTGACCAGTGGCACGCCCAAGGAGTTCGCAGCAGCCCGTATTTCGTAGCCGTCTCCGCGAGCATCAGAGCCTGATGGTGTGTTGACGACGAGATCCACACGACCGGCCTCGAGCTGATCCAGGATGGTCTCACCGGGTGAATCTGCATCGCTGGTGATTTTGTCTACGGTTTCGGTCATGATCCCGTTTCTGGCCAGGACATCAGCGGTTCCGCCCGTCGAGACGAGTTCAAAACCCATGTCTGTCAGGCGCTTGGCGTGCGTGATGATCCCTCGTTTGTCGCGGTTGGCAACCGAGATAAAGACGCGTCCGCTCGTGGGCAGTCTGCCTCCAACGGCGTCTTGAGATTTGGCGTAGGCGGTATCGAAGTATTTGTCGATACCCATGACTTCACCAGTGGATCGCATCTCAGGGCCCAGCAACGAGTCGACGACCCGACCTTCGGGGGTGCGGAATCTGGTGAAGGGCAGGACCGCTTCTTTGACCGCGATGGGAGCGCCCAATGGGAGCGACCACCCGTCGTGGGTTGCAGGCAGGTCACCGGTTTCGCGTAATTGCGCGATAGTCGAACCCACCCCAATTTTGGCCGCAGCTTTTGCTAGCGCCACGCCGGTGGCTTTCGAGACAAAGGGGACGGTTCGCGAGGCACGCGGGTTAGCTTCGATGACATAAAGGATGTCGGCGGCTAGAGCAAATTGAATATTGATGAGTCCTCGCACGCCGACGCCTTTGGCGATAGCCTCGGTGGCTTCGCGGACCCGGGCGAGAACATCTGGTGCCAGTGTGGTGGGTGGTAGCACACACGCTGAGTCACCGGAGTGAATACCAGCCTCTTCAATGTGCTCCATGATGCCACCCATGAACAGTTCGTGCCCATCATAGAGAGCATCGACATCGATTTCGATCGCATCATCCAGGAACCGGTCCACGAGTACGGGATGCTCTGCGGTGATTTCGGTGGCGTTTTCGATGTAGTTTTCCAATTGTGCTTCGTCGTAGACGATCTCCATCCCTCGACCGCCCAGCACGTAGGACGGACGGACCAAGACGGGATACCCGATTTCATCGGCAACGATTTTGGCGTCTTCGAAAGACACGGCGGTGCCGTTCTTCGGAGCGGTCAGGTCAGCTTGCTGCAGCACCTGTGCGAACAGGCCGCGGTGTTCTGCCAAATCGATGGCATCGGGAGAGGTTCCCAGGATGGTGACCCCGGCATCGGCTAGGTCTTGTGCCAGCTTCAGGGGTGTTTGACCGCCTAATTGCACAAAGACGCCTTCTACCGGGCCGGTTTGTTCTTCGGCGTGGATGATCTCCAGCACGTCTTCCAGCGTCAGCGGTTCGAAGTACAGTCGGTCTGACATATCGGAGTCTGTGGAGACCGTTTCTGGGTTGCAGTTGACTAATACGGTGTCATAGCCGGCTTGTTGCATGGCCATCGTGGCGTGCACACAGGAGTAGTCGAATTCGACCCCTTGTCCAATTCGGTTCGGACCTGAACCCAAAATCACCACGGTGGGTCTGGTGTGCTCAGTGATTTCAGTTTCTTGGCCGTCGTAGGACGAGTAGTGATAGGGCGCCTGGGCGATGTGTTCACCTGCCGCAGTGTCGACGGATTTATAGACCGGGCGAACTCCTAGCGCATGGCGTACCCCTCGCACGACAGCTTCATTCATGTGTCGCAGCTGACCGATTTGGTTATCCGAAAAGCCGTGCCGCTTGGCCCGTTCAAGCACGCTGCGGGTGAGTTCTGGGGCCTGCCGGATTTCTTCGGCGACCTCGTTGATCAACACAAGCTGGTCAATAAACCACGGATCGATCTGGGTATTGTCAAAGACCTGCTGCACGGTCGCGCCGCCGAGCAGGGCGCGTTGGATTTGTCCCAGCCGGGCAGTTGTTGCCGTCTTGGACGCTTCAAGCAGCTGAGCCACCTCAGTGGCATCCGGCATCGTGAAGTCCAATTCTGCGTCATCAGTCTGTTCGAGTGACCGCAGCGCTTTTTGTAGGGCCTCAGCGAAGTTGCGACCAAAGGACATGACTTCTCCGACGGCCTTCATCGTGGTGGTCAAGGTCGCATCGGCTGCTGGGAACTTCTCGAAAGCAAACCGCGGGACTTTCACGACCACATAATCGAGCGCCGGCTCAAATGCCGCTGTGGTCGTGCCGGTAATGTCGTTGAGCACTTCGTCGAGGGTGTAGCCCAACGATAGTTTGGTGGCGATTTTGGCGATTGGATACCCGGTGGCTTTCGACGCGAGCGCTGAGGAGCGCGAGACACGCGGGTTCATTTCGATCACCACGATGCGTCCGTCTTCTGGGTTCACGGCAAACTGGATGTTGCACCCACCCGTGGCCACACCGACTTCTCGAATGATTTTGATCGAGATATCGCGCATCTTGTGGTATTCGCGGTCGGTGAGGGTCATTGCCGGCGCCACGGTGATGGCGTCTCCGGTGTGCACCCCGACCGGATCGAAGTTTTCGATCGAACACAAGGCGATCACATTGTCTGCGCTGTCGCGCATCATTTCGAATTCGTATTCTTTCCACCCGAGGATGGATTCTTCCAGCAGCACTTCTGAGGTTGGTGAGTACTGAATCCCGGCACCGGCGATACGGTACAGGTCTGCTTCGTTGTACGCCATGCCCGAGCCGAGCCCGCCCATGGTGAACGAGGGGCGCACGACCATGGGGTAGCCCAGTTCCTTGGCTGCTTCCAGGGCCTCGTCCATCGTGTGCACGATGACAGAACGTGCTGACTCAGCACCACAGCGTTCGACTACACCTTTGAATGCTTCGCGGTCTTCCCCTAGCTCAATGGCGGCAATGTTTGCGCCAATCAGTTCAACCCCATAGCGTTCCAAAACGCCTGCCTCGTCCAACTGGATGGCGGTGTTGAGCGCCGTCTGACCGCCAAGGGTCGGCAGAATGGCATCGGGACGCTCGGCTTCGATGATCTTTTCTACCACGGCAGCGGTGATGGGTTCGACGTAGGTGGCATCGGCCATTTCGGGGTCGGTCATGATCGTCGCGGGGTTGGAATTGACCAAGATGACGCGGATGCCTTCGTCCTTGAGCACCCGGATGGCTTGTGTTCCGGAGTAGTCAAACTCAGCGGCCTGACCGATCACGATTGGTCCGGAGCCGATGACTAATACGGAGTGAAGATCTGTGCGTTTTGGCATATTTATCCTTAGTCTTAGTTTCCGGTGGCCATCAAGCTGGCAAATTCATCGAAGACCGGGTGTGCTTCATCGACGGCAAGCGCGGTATTTTCGGGGTAGTACTGAACGGTCAGCACCGGTAGGTTCTCCGCGCGAAGGGCCTCAACTGACTGATCGTTGAGACTGTACTGCGTAACCGTCACTGGACCGTGGTCAGCGTTCGGAGCCGGATGGGTGCCCAAGGGTGCTTCAACGGCGTATTGGTGGTTCTGGTTGGTGATGAGGCTTTGACCGGTAGCGACGTCGTACACGGGCTGGTTGGGGCCACGTTGGGCCTGGGGCATCAACGTGGTCTTATACCCTAGTGCGGTGGCGATGATCTGGTGTCCGAGGCCGATGCCGAGAACCGGTATGTCAGCTGCGAGCAGTGCTGCAGCCAGCTCGATTTGCTCGGTGGCTTCAGCTGGGTTGCCAGGTCCAGAAGAAAACACCACGCCGTCAAAGTTCTGGGCCATCAGTTCTGGTGCGGTGGTCGAGGCGGGCACGACCGTGACGGAAATACCCCGCTGGACCAGCTGCGTGATCGTTGCACGCCGAACACCCAGGTCGATGACTGCAACATGTGCGTGAGGCTGCTGCGCGGACACTTCATAGGCCTGGTCCGTGGTGACTGCTTCCAAAAGCTGGGGCGTAGTACGTGGCTGCCAGTTTTGGACTTGCTCTACCAGGGCGGCATCGGTCGCCTCGGCGGCGGGTCCGGAAAAGATCCCGGCTGCGATCTGGCCTTGCCCACGAATGCGACGTGTCAGGGCACGGGTATCAAGTTCGGCGATGCCCACGACGCCGGCTGCGGTCAAGTCCTGTTCTAAGGGACGTTCGGCTTGCCAGTTGGAGTGTGTTCTGGCTGGATCACGGAGCACTATTCCAGCGGGCCAGTAGCGTGCAGATTCGGCATCGGCGTCGTTGACCCCAACGTTACCGATGTGGGGGAAGGTAAACACCATGATGGTATCGACATTGGAGGGGTTCGTCAGACTGTGCTGGTAGCCGGTCATGGAGGTGTCAAACACGATGTGTCCGAACACGGTGCCGGTTGCTGCATAGGTGGTGCCGGCGTAGATGGTGCCATCTGCCAGGACGAGTTTGGCTGATGAGCTCATGCTGTCTGCCTTCCGTTGGTAAGTGTTTCAAGTGCGGTACGAAGTGTTTGATGTTCCGAAATCGTTTCGGTCCGTAATCCGGTGGTGACTTCAAGATCATCGAGGGTCCAGGTAATGGCTAGGATGCCGTCTTTCTCCACGAATTTCCCTGCGATACCAGACACGGTATTGACTGCCACCACCCGGTCGGTGGCAATAAAGAAGTTGGGTTCACCGGCGCGCAAGAGCACCACTCCGTCGGGGTGGACCTCGATCTGCGCCTGGCTGGGATTGCCTAACCGGTGTGCTGTGACACGTTCTAGGAGGTTTTGACCCAGCACGGTCGTGACATAGGTCCCTTCGACTGCGACCGTGGGTTCACGGTCGAGAAGCTGAGCAGGCACCTCGGTGGGTGCTGGGATGTGTCGTTGACGTTTGGTGCGGTTCCGGCGTCCAAAATAGATTCCGAGCATGACCAAGACCAGCAGGATCGTGGCGAGGGTGACGGTAAAGACTGTTTCGTCCAAGTGTGGATCGTTCCTTCTCAGCTATGCCGATATGGGGTCGTGAGTTGTGCATCGGCGACCACCTGGTGGCCGCGGTAGAACACGTCGGTTACTTGGCCTGCCAATTCCATCCCGCGGTACGGGGAGTTCGAGGATTTGGAAGCGTGTTCGAACGGATTGACGACGAAGGTGTGTTGCGGGTCGTATATCGCGAGGTTGGCCACCGCTCCTTCAACGAGTCCCCCGGTGTCGCTGAGTTGACCTTGATCGGTGTGGCGGTAGATGCGTGCCGGGTTTGCCGACATCACGCGAGCTACTCCGTGCCAGTCCAGCAAGCCGGTTTCCACCATGGTGTGTTGGATGACCGGAAGCGCGGTTTCTAGCCCGGTCATGCCCATCGCTGCGACGACCCACTCGCACTGTTTCGTCTCTTGGGTGTGTGGCGCATGGTCGGTCCCAACGGTGTCGATCGTGCCGTCTGCGAGCCCTTCGCGCAGCGCGTGGACGTCAGAATCTTTGCGAAGTGGTGGGTTGACCTTATACACCGGATCGTAGGTTTTGACGTAATCTTCGGTCAGCAGCAGGTGGTGCGGGGTCACTTCGGCGGTGACGTTAATGCCCTGAGACTTCGCCCACCGGATGAGCTCTACCGAGCCAGCGGTTGACACGTGGCAGATATGGACCCTGGAATCGACGTGCTGGGCTAATAAGACGTCCCGGGCAATAATGGATTCCTCGGCCACGGCCGGCCAGCCGGCCAAGCCTAGCTCGGATGACAGGGCGGATTCATTCATCTGTGCGCCCTCGGTCAAACGGGGTTCCTGAGCATGCTGGGCGATGAATCCGTCGAACGATTTCACGTATTCAAGTGCCCGTCGCATCAGCACAGGGTCCCAGACGCACATCCCGTCGTCGGAGAACATCGTCACCTGTGCTGCCGAATCATACATCGCAGATAATTCGGCCAGCCGCTCGCCGGCTAGACCCACGGTCACGGCTCCTACCGGGTAGACATCGGTCCACCCGGATTGTCGTCCGAGGCGATACACCTGCTCGACGACGCCGGCGGTATCGGCTACCGGATTCGAGTTGGCCATCGCATGCACGGCTGTGAAACCACCCATGGCTGCCGCACGTGTTCCGGTTTCAACAGTTTCTGCATCGTCGTTGCCGGGTTCACGCAAGTGAGTATGCAGGTCGACCAGCCCGGGGAGCACAATCTTGCCGGTGGCATCAATGGTATGTTCGGCTTCGGTGGCGAGGTCTTGTCCGAGTTGGGCAATGGTGCCGTCGGCACCGATGGCGATATCGGTAGGGTTGCCGTCGGGGGTCGTACCCCCGGTAATCACAGAAGCAATCGTCATAGTTTGGCCTTTCATTGCCCGAGTTGTCCCGCCAACAGCAGGTACAGCACAGCCATCCGGACGGATACGCCGTTGGCGACCTGTTCAAGTGCCGTGTTTTGTGCGGAGTCAGCAGCTGCCGCAGAAATTTCAAGCCCCCGGTTCATTGGACCAGGGTGCATGATCAACGTTGGCGTATTGGCGATGGTTTTGTATCGGTCGTTCGTCAGTCCCCAGCCTCGAGTGTATTCGGCAGCTGAGGGGAAGAAGTCGCCCGACATACGTTCTGCTTGCACCCGAAGCATCATGACGGCATCGGGACGTTGGGCAAGTATTGCATCAAGGTCGTAATTGATCTCGACCGGCCACGTGTGGACGCCGACCGGCATGAGCGTGGGCGGACCAGACAGGGTCACTTTGGCCCCGAGGGTATGCAACAGCCACACGTTCGATCGTGCCACGCGGGAGTGCAGAATATCGCCAACGATCACCACGTGAAGGCCGCTGAGATCTTTTCCGGTGGCCTGCTCCGGGTAGATCCGATGACGCAGGGTGAAGGCGTCGAGCAAAGCTTGAGTCGGATGCTCGTGAGTGCCATCACCGGCATTGATGACCGCAGAGGAGGACCAACCAAAATTGGCTAACTGTTGTGCGGCACCCGACGCCCAGTGGCGCATCACAATGGCATCTCCACCGATGGCTTCAAGGGTTTGAACGGTGTCTTTGAGCGATTCGCCTTTCGATACCGACGAGGTCTTGACCGCAAAATTCAGGACGTCGGCAGAGAGCCGTTTTGCAGCAGCTTCAAATGAGGTCCGCGTACGAGTCGAGTCTTCAAAAAACAGGTTGACGACGGTCTGACCGCGCAGCGTCGGCAATTTCTTAATGGAGCGGTCCGACACCGTGGCCATTTCCTGGGCGGTGTCGAGGATAGCCAGCGCGTGATCGTAGGACAAATCGCGGGTCGCCAAGAGGTGTCGCATTAGTCGATCACATCCACGATTTGTACCTGGTCGGTCGTGTAGTACTCTTCGTGGCCATCGATTTCGGCAAGATGGACACGGACGTGTTCCGAGGAGGCTGTCGGTAAATTCTTCCCCACGTAGTCAGCGCGCAGTGGGAGTTGTCGGTGGCCGCGGTCTACTAAAACTGCCAAGCGGACCGTGTGCGGACGTCCAAGATCGGCCAGTGCATCGAGGGCAGCTCGAATGGTGCGTCCCGAATACAGAACGTCGTCGACAAGAACTACCACGGCATCATCGACACCGGCTGACGGGATGATCGTCGACGCTGGGACACGCGTGCCGGTTCGGGCTAAGTCATCGCGATATAAGGTGATATCCAACTGTCCGGTACGTTCTGCGACCACAAACTTCGGGTCGATGTCTGCCAGTTTGTCGGCAAGTCGGTTAGCCAGTGGCACACCGCGGCGTGGAATACCAAGCACCAGCAGGTTATCAATCCCGCGGTTGGCTTCGAGGATTTCATGGGCAATGCGGGTGAGGACGCGATTGATATCGTCCGATGACATCACCGTGCGGATTTTTTGCACAGGTTCGTGCACCACGATTGGCTCCTTTCCCGCCTCACGGGACGGTGTTTAAAGGATGTGCGGGATACGTGGTGTTCCCGTCTATCTCATGCGATGTAACTTTAGCACCGGTTGGGCGCGGTGGCCGACCGGTTACAGCAGTAAGGTCGGCTTGAGCTCTTGGAGGCGACCCAGCACACCATTCACATAGCCCGGCGAATCGTCATTCGAGTACTCGCGGGCCATGTTCACGGCTTCGTTCACTGCAGCACCGTCAGGCATGTCGTCGTTGAAGAGCAGTTCCCAGGCACCGAGGCGCAGGATGGATTTATCCATACCCAACATGCGTTCCATGGTCCACCCGTGGGCGTATTGGGCCAGCAATTCGTCAATTTGCTCTTGATGTGTGATGACCCCGTCCACGATGGCAGCGGTATACGGGTTAATGGTTTGTTCGGTGTAGTCGCGACGCCGCTGTAAAGCTTCTAGCGGTGTCGTGCCCCGCTGTTCGGCTTCGAACAGGATTTCAAGGGCACGTCGTCGAGCTCGACCACGGGAACCGATTTTGTGTGGGGGTTTGTCTGGTGATTTTGTCAACGTTGGGTTTCTCCGTACCACGGATTAGTCAGTTGCGCGGCCCTGGTACTCACCATTTTTGGTGTCTACACGGACTTTCGTGCCTTCATCGATAAACAGGGGGACCTGGATTTCGAGTCCGGTCTCCACTGTGGCTGGTTTCGTCCCGCCGGAGGATCGATCTCCTTGGAGGCCTGGCTCAGTGTATGTCACTTCCAAAACCACGGTCGCTGGAAGCTCCAGGTACAGTGGCGTGCCGTCCGAAATAGCAATTTGTGCGGTGTCGTTTTCCAGAAGATAGTTCGCGGCATCGCCAACGACTGACGATGGGACCACGACCTGGTCAAAAGTTGTCAGGTCCATGAAGACGTAATCGTCGCCGTCACGGTAGAGGTATTGGTACTCCGAGCGGTCAACGGTCGCGAACTCGACTTTAGCACCGGCGTTCCAGGTCTTGTCGACGATCTTATTTGAGGTGAGATTTTTGATTTTCGTGCGCACAAAGGCGCCACCTTTACCCGGTTTGACGTGCTGGAATTCTTGAACCTGCCAGAGTTGACCGTCGAGCACGACAACCGAACCGTTCTTAATATCGTTACTGCTGAGCATTACCATGAAGTATATTCTCCGTAAAAGTTCTGAGGTGAGTAGGTCGTTGGGCAGATTCTTGGGTGGTCCCTCACGGAACCATGTCCTAGTCTAAGCGACAGTGCAAGTCGAAAGGCGTTAGTCTGCGATTTCTTGGTACGCGGCGAACAGGAGCGACTCGTCTGGCACATCATAGATGGTCGGACTCCCCTGGCCTTCGAGGATGACGAAGCGGAGTTGTTCACCACGATTTTTCTTATCGCGACGGATGCCATCAAGCAGCGTTGCCCATCGGTCACCCTGGTAGGAGGTGGGCAATCCCACACCTTCCAAAATTCGTTTGTGACGATCAACAGTCTCATCGTCCAGGCGCCCAACAGACCGAGCTAATTCAGCAGCGAAGACCATCCCCACGGCCACGGCGGCACCATGGCGGTATTGGTAACGCTCCGCTAACTCGATCGCGTGCCCAAGGGTGTGTCCGTAATTGAGCATCTGTCGCAGGTTGGATTCTTTGAGGTCCTGACCAACGATGTCTGCTTTCACCTGGATTGAACGCTCAATGAGCTCTCGCAGGACCGGGGCGTGCGGGTTCGTAACCTGAGACATGTTTCCTTCGATTAGATCGAGAATCTTCCCGTCCGCGATGAACCCACATTTGATGACTTCTGCCAACCCGGAAATCAGCTCGTTCTTAGGTAAAGTCAACAGCGTATCGAGGTCGGCCAGGACACCAGCTGGAGGATGAAATGAGCCCACCAGGTTCTTGCCTTCGGCGGTATTGATACCGGTTTTTCCGCCAACGGAAGCATCCACCATGCCCAGCAGCGTGGTGGGCATATGGATGATCCGAACGCCTCGAAGCCAGGTAGCTGCGACGAAACCGGCAAGATCCGAAACCGCTCCCCCGCCAACCGAGACGATGGCATCGGAGCGAGTGAAATCGCTTTGGCCCAATACCTGCCAGCAAAAGGAGGCCACTTCGATGTGTTTGCCTTCTTCAGAGTCTGGTATTTCCACCAGGATGGCGTTATACCCGGCATCATCGAGAGCTGATTTCACCACGTCACCGGTCGCGCGGAGTGCACGCGGCAAAATAATCGCCACGCGGTGGGGTTGGTGTCCCAGAATATCGGGCAGCTGCGAGAGCAAACCGCGGCCGACGACCACGTCGTACCCGCCGCGGACTTCGTTTTCAGACCCGCCAGAAACCTTGATGACGGTGGGCTGGTCGGCGTTGTGATGACTCGATGGTTCAGGCATAGATTGGGTCGTTTTCCTTGACAAAAATTGTTGATATCCTTGGACGATCTTAGTCGCTACAGCGTCAGCGTCCAGTCCGGTGGTATCAACCACCCGATGGGCTGAATTCATAAAGTGCTCATGTCGAGCCGCTCGAATGCGGGACCAATTGCCCGCCGGATCCCCGGCTAGCACCGGTCGGTTCATCCCATCACCTAACCGCTCTAAGGCGTCTGCTTCGCTGACGTCCAAAAACACCACATACCCGTGATCGTGAATGAGTTGCCGGTTGGCTGCTCGGAGGACGGCACCCCCGCCTAGGGCAATCACTCCAAGGTCGTCACGACGCAACACATCGGCGATGATCTGTTCTTCCTGGTCACGAAATGCGCTCTCACCATGCTCGGTGAAATAGTCAGCGATGACGCCGTGACGTTCCACAAACACATCGTCGGTGTCAACAAAACCCACTTCGAGTTGTTCAGCAAGTATTTTGCCGACGGTTGTTTTGCCCGACCCCATGGGGCCAATCAGGATGACCGGTGGTGTGTGGTTGACCATCGTTATAGCGGGTCGCCCATCGAGTCATCCGCGACCTCCGTGACTGTCGGTTCGGGGATAGGCTGCATCGCTGCAAGGTAATTCTGCATGTTGCGGTGGGTCTCAGCCACCGAGTCCCCGCCGAACTTTTCGAGGACTTCCCCAGCAATAACTAGTGCCACCATGGCTTCAGCTACGACGCCAGAAGCAGGTACCGCGGTGACGTCCGACCGTTGGTGGTGGGCTTTGGTCGCTTGGCCTGTCGCAACGTCAACGGTCTGCAATGCCCGAGGCACGGTCGCAATCGGTTTCATGGCAACGCGGACACGGATTGGTTCCCCAGTGGACATACCAGCCTCGATACCACCGGAGCGGTGGGTGGTCCGAGCAACCGAACCATCGGCCGTACGGACGATCTCATCATGGGCATCTGAGCCCACTCGAGCTGAAGTCGCAAAACCGTCGCCGATCTCAACACCTTTCATCGCCTGAATGCCCATGAGAGCACCTGCCAGCTTGGAATCAAGTCGCCGATCCCAATGGATATGAGATCCCAAACCCACAGGAGCGTTGTGGACTAATACTTCTACAACGCCACCGAGCGTTTCACCGGCCTTTTTGGTTGCGTCGACGACTTCGACCATCTTGGCTGATACCTGCGGATCGATGCACCGCAGTGGATCCGCGTCGAGTGCTTCGACATCGTCAGCGGTTGGGAACTCATAGCCATCGGCCACAGCAACGTCGCCCATTTGGACGGTATGGGACACCGTCGTGATTCCCAGCTGCGCGAGGAAATGTTGTGCCACCCGACCTAGCGCAACTCGCGTTGCGGTCTCCCGGGCGGAGGCACGTTCTAACAGCGGGCGCGCTTCATCAAAGCCGAACTTCTGCATTCCCGCCATATCTGCGTGTCCTGGGCGAGGACGAGTCAATTTGGCGTTTCGCGCAAGGCCTTCAATGTCCTCGGGATCGACGGGGTCGGGATTCATGACTTTCTCCCACTTGGGCCACTCGGTGTTGGCGATATGAATCGCTACCGGTGAGCCGAGTGTCACGCCATGCCGGACCCCGCCGATAATAGTGACTTCATCTTTTTCAAATTTCATGCGCGCGCCGCGACCGTATCCGAGCCGCCGACGTTGGAGAGCGTCCTGGATGTCGGCGGTGGTAATTTCAATCCCCGCCGGAAGCCCTTCAATAATCCCCACAAGTCCCGAACCGTGAGACTCTCCTGCTGTTAACCAACGCATCATACGCCCGATTCTTTCATGCCCACCCAAACTGGGCGGGCTACATGTCGATGTTTTTCTGCTGAGTACATTCTAAAAGTGGCTCAAACCAAGCGACGCGGCCATGTGGGCAGTTGCCTTTTGCCAGTCGATCGTCTGGTGATCTGTGAGCCGCTGGGTAAAGAGTTTTGCTTGTTCAACACCCTGGTATAGCAGCATGTGAAGTCCCGAAGCTACGGGGCTGCCGGTAGCCTGCCAGGCTGCGGCCAATGCCGTGGGCCAGGGTTCATAGATCACATCAAGCAACGGTGGCAGGGAGGTCTGCGGAATGTTGGCAGCAAAACTATCTGCGGCATAGGCGGGTAGGGTCGAAACGATTGCTTGGTGATCCGGGGCCTCTTGGGTGAAGTTCTCAAGTGGTTTGATCTCGACGGTCAATCCAAGTCGCTCTGCCACAGCACGGGTGGCGGCGGCACGTGCGGGATTTCGCACGTAGAAGTCGATGGCGTCTAGTTGCATTTCGGCGGCCGCCGCAACGGCAGCCGTTGCGGTACCTCCTGCGCCCAAGATCCCCATCGTACCGCCCACCGAAGAAGGTAATCCTGCGTGAGCTAGTGCAAGGTGTATCCCGTCGACATCGGTGTTGTATCCCTGTGATCGACCACTGTCATCGAAGACGACGGTATTGAGGACGCCCAGCAGCTTTACCCGATCAGACAAACCGTCCATATGGGGCACCAGTGCGCCCTTGAGTGGCATGGTCACAGAGAACCCTGCCAGTTGCTCTATCGAGCTGTACCGGTCTGTCAATGTGTGCATGAATTCATCGACTTGGTCTTGTGTGACCTCGATCCGGTCGTATTTGATCGGCAAACCAAGGTGCTGGTACACGGCGCGATGCATCGTGGGCGACTTGGAATGTGCGATGGGTGAACCCAGCACGGCAGCGTAGAAAGTTTCTTCCATGAGTGTTGAGGGTTTCATTTAGTCGCGCCCACAGATGGAGGGGTTCTCATCGCAGTATGCGCGATACTCTTGCTGGTATTCACGGTGCTGCTCATAAGTGGTAGAGAAGTGCGTTTCCCCGGTTTCAATGTTCGTGGTGATCCAATAGTAGTAATCGTTATCTTCTGGCGCTGCAGCCGCATCAAGCGCCGCGATGGAGGGGGCCCCGATCGGACCGGGTGGTAGGCCGCGGTGTTCATACGTGTTGTATTCGTTGGATTCGTCTCGGCGATCCTCGGCGCTAAATTGCAGCTGGCGCACACCCATACCGTAAATAACGGTCGCATCAATCTGGAGGTATCCGGCCGTCTCTGGGTTTGAATTATCGAGGCGGTTTTCAATAATGCCGGCAACGGTTTCGAAGTCATCGGGTCGCGCTTCGGCTTCCAAAATTGAGGCTATGGTGACCAGGCGGTGCTGTTCTGCAGGGTCAGTGACTTCGAGTCGTGCGAATTCGTCCATGGTCGGCTCGATCATTTCTTGGAAGATTTCCTCTAAGGAGGCATCCAATGGGAAATGATACTCCCCTACGGCGATATAGCCTTCCAATGTGGTTGCTTCGTCCGGCACCTCGTAGTTGGCAGGATCGGCTGCGGCCTCGATTTCTTCCAGGCTGTAGTCAGTTCGTTCCTCCAGGGTTGCATAGACGTCTTCGATACGGTGACCAGAGTTGACGTGCGCGTAATTCATGCCTGGCACGCCGACGCGTAAGAGCGTCTCAGCGGCGTCTCTGGCAGGCATCTGATACTGGAGTGTGTATTCACCTGGTTGAATCTCGGAACTGGTGTTGACGGCTTCGAGTGCGTCGCGGAAGGCACCGGTAGATGCGACAATGTCTTGTTCCACCAGTCGATTTCCGATGACGATCGGACCTTCACCCGGGTTCACTTCGAAAACAACTTCTTCACCACCAGGTCCTGGATAGTCGTTGTTCGTCCAGCCAATAAGTTGTCCCACACCGATACCGACGATGGCTAATAGACCCAGGAAAACACCAAAGCTCGTCAGCATAATGAGGGTTCGTTTACGTTTGCGAGCTTGGCGAGCCTTGAGCTGTTCTTCATCAAGCTCCGGGACAGCCGTGGTGTCATCTGCGACCAGCATATAGCCCAATGACTTTTCGTCATGATCGGCCGAGACAGTGTCCTCGTCTTCCTCATCTTCGAGCGTCGAGAGGTCTGGGTAGTCCCGCTGATCAGCAGGCAGCGGGTTGAGGCCGCCAAGGTCGTTATTGAGCTCGGGCTTGTATTGGCGTTCTTCTACGTCGATCCGTTGCGCGTAGTACTGTGGCAGCTGGGGCCGCTGTTGCAGGCCGCCGGACCCATCAGCTGCAATGGGCTGGGGGTGAAGAGGGATATTGTGATCATCACCGGTTGTCTTCGACTGCTGGCTCTCCTCTGAAGCTTGGTCAGTGGTGTGGCCCTGAGTAGACGAGGAGCTTCCGGTATAGGGACGACCTTCTGCAAGAGCCCGCTCGTATTCGCGCCGCTCTCTGCGCGTTTTGAAATGTGGCGGGGAAGACTGGGCTGGCAGATCGTTATCCGTCACTATCTTCCTCCTGTTGGGGCGGAACTAGCGTCCCTGTATTGACTCCCGAGTTGCGTTCTAGCATTAGCGCATGTTCAAGTATCGCCACGGCCGCAAGTTGATCGATCACAGCGCGCTGATTTCGAGAGGATACTCCGGCTTGATGTAATTTCTGAGATGCGCTCACCGTGGAGAGTCGTTCATCGACGAGCCGTACCTGTGTCGACAGTTCAGCTTCAGCCAAGGCTTGACTCAATTGACGAGCGAATCGATGAGCGTCCTCAGTCGATGCAGTTTTCTTGCCTTTGAGATTAATAGGGTCCCCAACATAAATTCGGACTGCGTTACGTTCAATGACTTCGTCGACAATCTGGCGCACGTCGCGCAAGTTTTTGTTGTCGCGCCTCAGCGTGGCAACCGGACTGGCGAGGATGCCGCCCGGATCGGTGGCGGCAAGACCTACGCGGGCCTGGCCCACGTCCACTGCGAGTCGAACCCCGCGGACGGGTTCGTCGTGGTGAGGTGTATCTGTCATTGATTCGATCTGTGTTGAGGTGAGAACGGTTAGGACGCTTGAACGTCTTGGCGGAGTGCTTGGAGCGCTTCGTCAATTTTCGATGCGTCCTGTCCCCCGCCTTGGGCAATGTCTGGTTTCCCGCCGCCACCGCCACCTAGTATTTGGGAGACAGTCTTGACTAGCGCACCGGCTTTGAGACCTAACGCCTGAGCTCCTTCGTTCACCGCGATGACTACGAGTGGGCGGTTGTTGGATGTACCGGTCAAGGCGACGACGATGTTTTGGTTGCCGGCTTTGGTAAGGCGATCACGCAGATCTTGAACAGCTGAGCGAAGATCATCGGCGCCTGGTACGGTACCAAGATGCTGGGCCAATAAGGTGACGCTGCCGACTGTTTCGGCTTGATCTACAAGTTGTCCTACTTGTGCTAGCATCTGCTGGGCGCGCAGTTGCGCAAGTTCTTTTTCGACTTCACGAAGCCTATTGAGTGTCTGCTCGACACGGCTGGGAATGTCTTGGGTTGGAGTTTTGAGCATCGCGGAGAGCTGGTTCACCAAGGTTCGTTCAGCCGCGAAATGTTCAAACGCATCGAGCCCCACGAGAGCTTCGACTCGGCGGTTGCCAGCGCCCACGGATTGTTCATTGAGTAAGGCCAGGGTGCCGATCTCAGCGGTGGAGGTGACGTGTGTACCACCGCATAGCTCTCGCGACCAGGCGCCATCGATTTCGACCACACGCACGCGGTCGCCATATTTTTCGCCGAACAAGCTCATCGCGCCCATGGCTTGGGCCTCTTGCAGGCTGGTTTCTATGGTGTGGACGGTGAAGTTATCACGGATGGCGATGTTGGATAATTCTTCCACTTCTTGACGCGCAGCTTCCGACAGGGCGTCTTGCCAACTGAAGTCAAAACGTAGGTAGCCCTCTTTGTTGAAAGAACCTGCCTGAACGGCTTCGGGCCCGAGGATCTGATGGAGAGCAGCATGGACGATGTGGGTCGCAGAGTGAGCCTTTTGCGCGTCGAGGCGACGCTGTAAATCGATGGCACCTACTGCTTCGGCACCCATGGGAGCCTCACCTTCACGGATTACTCCGCGGTGTACCGACAGCCCCTTGATTGGCGATTGCACGTCAGTCACTTCGATGACAAATCCGTTGCCGGTGATGAGACCGGTATCTGCCGCTTGTCCACCGGCTTCAGCATAAAACGGTGTGGCATCTAAGACGATTTCGACTTCTTGGCCTTGTTCGGCAACGCCTGCGGGATGGCCATTGACCAACAGCGAGCGAATAGTGGACTGTGTGGTGTGCTCGGTATAGCCGGTAAATACCGTGTCTTCACCCGCATGTGCTTCGTAATACAAGCTGGTGTCGGCATGTCCAGTTTTTTTCGCTTTGGCGTCTTTCCGAGCACGCTCACGCTGTTCCTGCATCAGTTCTAGGAACTTCTCTTGATCGACAGAAACCCCGGCTTCTTCGGCCATCTCGAGCGTCAAATCTATGGGGAAACCGTAAGTGTCATGGAGTTCAAATGCGGCGCTGCCGGACAAAGCGGTACCTGCTTCACGGGCCTGTGCCACGGAGTTTTCCAACCGGGTGGTACCGGCGGCGATCGTCCGTAAAAAGGCTCGTTCTTCTGCATAGGCAATGCGGGCGATTCGTTCGAAATCTTCGGCGACTTCAGGATATGTACCACGCATGGCGTCCCGAGAGATTGGGAGCAACTCTGGCAGGACAGCATCCGTGACGCCCATCAAGCGCATCGCCCGGACGGCGCGACGAATGAGTCGCCGAAGGACGTAGCCGCCACCTTCATTACCTGGCACTACCCCATCGCTGATCAGCATCAATGCAGAGCGCACATGATCTGCGATGTATCGCAGGCGCATGTCGTTGGCAAATGTTTCGTCTTCGGGGTTTTCACTGGAAGTGTAGGTGACACCGGCCAGTTGGGCTGCACGGTCTAAGACCGGGCGGACTTGGTCGGTTTCGTACATGTTGTCGACACCCTGCAGGATCATCGCAAGGCGTTCCATCCCGAGTCCAGTGTCAATATTTTTGTTGGCAAGTTCGCCGACGATATCGAAATCGGCTTGGCTGCGGACATCTCCCAACTGGTACTGCATAAACACCAGGTTCCAGATTTCTAGATATCTGGTGTCGTTGGCAGCTGGGCCACCGGCCTGACCGTATTCTGGGCCACGATCGTAGAAGATTTCTGAACATGGACCGCCTGGACCAGGTTGTCCGGTGTGCCAGTAATTGTCTTCTTTGCCGATGCGTTGGAGTCGTTCTTCAGGGATTTTTACGACATCTCGCCAAATGGCATAGGCCTCGTCATCTTCGTTGTAGACGGTTGCCCACAAGCGTTCTGGATCGAGCCCGTAGCCTCCTTCGTCTTGTGGCGTGGTGAGTAATTCCCAGGCCATGGTGATGGCGCCTTCTTTGAAGTAGTCGCCGAACGAGAAGTTGCCGGCCATCTGGAAGAAAGTGCCGTGGCGAGCGGTCTTGCCAACCTCTTCAATGTCGGCTGTACGGATACATTTTTGTACCGACACAGCGCGGCTATAAGGAGGGGTCTGTTGTCCGAGAAAGTATGGGATGAACGGAACCATTCCCGCAACTGTAAACAGTAGAGAAGGATCGGGAGAAACTAGCGACGCCGAGGGAACTACTTTGTGGTCGTACTTTTCAAAAAACGTAGTCCAACGGCGAGCAATTTCATGAGTTTGCATAACTGTTCATCCATCACGGGCTCAAACCGGCTGGAGGCCGGTTGCGGGTCAAATATTCGAAGATCTGTGGCTTATGCTGTGCGTTCGGCTGTCACGTCGGTGACTTCGGCTTGCAGTGGCTGCACATCATGGAGGTTTTCCACTACCGGTGGCACCTGCTGTGAGTTGCGGTTCAACGCCGGGATTTGTTCACGCACGGTGCTGAAAAATGCTCGCGTGGTTTCGACGATGATGCTTGCCGCGCCCTCACCGATACTGCGCCCGATGTTTTCCGGTGACAGCGAGGTACGCAGGGCTTCTTCAGCGCGAAGTGCTGCCGCATCACGGCCTTTCGACAATTTCGAGTGGCCGTACCAGCCGACCGCGGCACCGACACCAACAAGTAAAACTCGTTTCACAACCGCTTACCTTTCTGCTTCATAACCGTCCCTACTCTACCCAATCTGTTCAGACGTAGCTGTTTGAAGACATGATGTAGGGCGAAACACCACCGGCTCGGGGCCTTGCCAATGCAAGTTCCACCGAGCCGGTATATAAGTGTATAAGTCGCGACTTAACGTGAGTAGTGCTCGACGACCAGGTTTTCCTGAATCGACACTGGAATTTCTTCACGTTTTGGTGCGCGGACCAAGTTGACGCGCAGTTTATCGATTTCTACCTCGAGGTAACCTGGCACATCTGGCAAGACCTCCTGGTGTGCACCGGTGGCTGCAATCTGGAAAGGCACCATGGATTCGCTGCGCTCTGCAACGTGGATCAGCTGGCCTGGTTTGACCTGGAATGATGGGCGGTCAACACGCTGTCCATCGACCAGAATGTGCTGGTGGACGACCAGCTGACGAGCCTGAGCGATGGTCCGAGCAAGACCGGAACGCAGGACTAGAGCGTCGAGACGTGACTCGAGCATTTCAACCAGGTTTTCACCGGCTAGGCCCGGACGACGACGCGCTTCATTGAAGTAGCGAACCATCTGGGCTTCACGGATGTTGTAAATAGCGCGGAGACGCTGTTTTTCCTTTAGACGGACCGAGTAGTCAGAATCGGCACGACGACGTGCGCGACCGTGCTGACCCGGACCGTACGGGCGGCGCTCCATGTATTTTTCTGCTTTTGGAGTGAGTGCAATGCCAAGTGCGCGAGAGTGGCGCACTGTGCGGCGGGTGCGTAGACCTTTAGCCATAGTTGTGGCGTCCTTTTCTTGTCACGCGGTATCGTTGAGTTTTTCATCAGCTGCACGACATAGCCGACTAGCTTGAATACAGCTGATTCCTGGCCTCTGATGCATACGTTTTCCAGAGAGCTGAGGGTTATACCGCCAACCTTCATCACCACCGTCTCGTGTCTTGAGAGACGTGCCAGACAAAGGGCTAGCCTACCATCTGCAGCAAGCCAAGCCTAATCTGTGGTGTCCTTGTCTTCCTTGGACGCATTGCGGGCTGACGGTTCACGATCCGCAGTTTCGGCTGGACCGGAGTGATGATCAGAGGCGGGTCGGTTGTACAGTACTGCCCGCAGTCTTTGCACCCGGTCTGACAGCATGTGTTCACGTCCGTTGGTTGTGGGTTGATAGTACTCACGGCCCACTAACTCGTCTGGTAAGTACTGTTGCTGCACGATGGAGTGGGGGTAATCGTGGGGGTACTTGTACCCCACACCATGACCGAGTGCTTTGGCTCCGGAATAATGTGAGTCGCGCAGAGGTTTGGGGACCACGCCCACTCGTCCTGCGCGTACATCCGCCAGAGCCTGATCGATCCCCTGATAGGCCGCTTTCGATTTCGGGGCGGTAGCTAAATGGATCACCGCTTGGGCCAGCGGAATGCGAGCTTCAGGCATCCCGATCAGCTGTACTGCTTGCGCCGCGGCCGTAGCGGTTTGTAAGGCCGTGGGGTCAGCCATGCCAATATCTTCGGAAGCGTGAACGATGAGACGCCGAGCAATGTAGCGCGCGTCTTCACCCGCATGAATCATCCGAGCAAGATAATGCAACGCAGCGTCAACATCGGAGCCACGAATCGACTTGATAAATGCTGAGATCACGTCGTAGTGCTGATCACCGTCTTTGTCATAGCGCAACACTGCCTGGTCCATGGCTTGAGCCGCCTGGTCGATGGTTACCACGGCGGGCTGGTCAGTTGACGGAGCTTGATCGAGACTGACCCCGGCAGCGGCCTCGAGCGTGGTGAGAGCGCGTCGAGCGTCGCCCTGCGCCATGCGAATGAGATAGTCGCGAGCGTCTTCTTCTAATGTGACGGTGTTATTCAGCCCGCGTTCTTCGCGCACCGCTCGGTCAATGAGCACGCCAATATCATCATCGCTCAGCGGTTCTAGAGTGAGCATGATCGACCGCGATAGCAGCGGAGCGACGACGGAAAACGAGGGATTTTCTGTTGTGGCGGCAACTAAGACCACCCACCGGTTCTCCACCCCGGGAAGTAGCGCATCCTGTTGGGCTTTATTGAAGCGGTGTATTTCGTCGAGGAAGAGAATCGTCGTACGGCCGTACAGGTCGCGGTTATCGAGTGCTTGCTCCATGACTCGCCGGACGTCTTTGACGCCAGCGGAGATGGCAGACAGTTCAACGAACTTCCGATCTGGCGCCTGTGAAATGACGTGCGCAAGTGTGGTTTTTCCCGTGCCAGGTGGACCGTACAGCATGATAGATGAGGGACCTACGTTTGCCGGGCCGGTAGTCTCTGTCAGCTTTCGTAACGGTGAGCCAGGAGTCAGCAGGTGTTGCTGACCGACCATTTCGTCGAGGGTCCGGGGTCGCATGCGCACAGCAAGCGGTGCGGATGCCGAGGTTTTCGGACGCGGAGCAGCATCGTCTCGATCATCTGGTTGGGCCGCGGAAAACAAATCTTGCACGTCTCTACTCTACTGATCGCCATCTCAGATAGATATTCCGGACTACACTTGGGGCCATGCGTGCTGTAATTCAAGTGGCTTCATCCGCCAGTGTCACTGTAGACGAGCAGATCGTAGGTCAGATTTCTCGCCCGGGGCTGGTCGTTCTGTTGGGCGTCCATGTCGACGATACTCATCAACAGGCCGACGCCCTGGTGCAAAAGATTGTCAATCTACGCATCCTAGAAAACGAGCAGTCCGCGTTAGATCTTGGTGCCCCGGTGTTGGTGGTCTCCCAATTCACCCTCTATGCAGACGTGCGTAAGGGGCGCAGGCCGTCCTGGTCTCAGGCTGCTCGACCGGAACAATCCGAGCCGTTATATGAGTACTTCGCGGAACGCATCCGTGAACAGGGCCTGGAAGTCGCCACTGGTGAGTTCGGGGCCATGATGGACGTCTCGCTGGTTAATACTGGGCCGTTCACACTGGTGATTGATTCGGGTGATTTAGCGGCACCACGCCGAGGCTAAATTCTTCGACTCGAGTGTGAGTACCGAGGAAAACGCCGACCACAGCGTGAAACTGTGACCGGCGTTCCCTTCTTCAGGCATTCACCTTACGCATTTGCCTCTTCGGCAGTAACTGTGTCATCGTCTTCTTCCGGAACATAGTCGACTCCGGTTTCAGCGCGCTGCTCATCCGTGATCGGCGCCGGTGCATCGGTGAGTGGATCATGGCCGTTCCCGGTCTTCGGGAACGCGATGACTTCGCGAATCGAGTCGGTGCCGGCCAGCAGCGACAGGATACGGTCCCACCCGAAGGCAATGCCACCGTGAGGTGGAGCGCCGTATTGGAAAGCATTCAGCAAGAAACCGAACTTCTCTTGGGCGTCTTCATCGGAAATGCCCATGACGTTGAAAACACGTTTCTGGACGTCCTGGTTGTGGATACGGATTGACCCACCACCAATCTCGTTGCCGTTGACCACGATGTCGTAGGCGTAGGCCAGTGCATCTTCCGGGTTGGTGTCGAAGGTGTCCATGAATTCTGGTTTGGGTGAGGTGAAAGCGTGGTGGACTGCCGTCCATGCGCCTTCACCAACGGCGACGTCTCCTTCGGCTTCCGCCACGGATGCCGGTTCGAACATCGGGGCATCAACAACCCACACAAAGGACCAGTCTTGTTCTTCGGCTTGTACCTCCGAGTTACCTTTAATGAGACCTGTGCGGTGGCCAATCTCAACACGAGCTGCACCAAGCAGTGCTCGGGACGCAGCTGGATCTCCGGCTGCGAAGAAGATGGCGTCACCTGGATTGGCACCGACTTTTTCGGCCAGTCCAGCCAGTTCTGTTTCCGAGATGTTTTTCGACACCGGTCCGGTCATTTCGCCGTCTTCTTTGTACAAAACGTAGGCCAGGCCGTGTGCACCGCGCTGCTTGGCCCATTCCTGCCAGGCGTCGAGCTGGCGACGCGGCTGGTCAGCTCCCCCCGGCATCACAACCGCACCTACGTAGTCATTTTGGAAGACACGGAAGGGGGTGTCTTTAAAGTATTCGGTCATATCGGTGAGTTCGAGCCCGAACCGGAGGTCTGGCTTGTCAGTCCCGTATTTTTCCATCGCTTCTTGGTAGGTGATGCGTGGGAACGGCGCGGGAAGCTCTACCCCGATGAGTTTCCAGATCGCCACCAACAGCTGTTCCGCCAGTTTGATGATGTCGTCTTGTTCGACGAATGACGCCTCTATGTCGAGCTGGGTGAATTCCGGTTGGCGGTCGGCACGGAAGTCTTCGTCACGGTAGCAGCGCGCGATTTGATAATACCGTTCAATGCCGCCGACCTGTAAGAGCTGTTTGAACAGCTGGGGGGATTGCGGTAATGCGTACCAGGAGCCGGGCTCCAGCCGGGCCGGTACCAGAAAATCGCGGGCACCTTCCGGAGTAGAGCGGGTCAAGGTCGGAGTTTCGACCTCGATGTAGTCCTGATCAGCCAGCAAATTCCGGGCGACCCGATTGACATCTGAGCGTAACCGCATAATCCGTGCAGGTTCGGGACGACGCAGATCCAAGTACCGGTGTGCCAGTCGAACTTCTTCGCCGACCTCAACGTGTTCGTCAATTTGGAATGGCAATGGCGCGGCGGTGTTGAGGACCACGATGTCCGAGGCAAAGAGTTCTACCGAGCCCGACGCAATATTCGGATTGTGGCTGCCTTCAGGGCGTGCTTTGACCTCGGCAGTGACCTGCAGGACGTACTCATTGCGCAGATGGTCAAATTGCGACTCATCGTGCACCACAATTTGGGCAACGCCCGAAGCGTCGCGCAGATCAATGAATGCTACCCCACCGTGGTCACGTCGGCGGGCTACCCAGCCTGCCACGGTCACGGTCTGGCCAATGTGTTCGGCATGGAGCTTACCGAGTTGATGGGTGCGAAGCACGTTGTCTTTCCCCTTTAAATGTCCGTGTTTGATAAAAATTTGAGTAGTCCGCGGCTAGTCTACCGCTGAGCGGCAGGATCGATGACCGCTGCCCGCCTAACTTGCGGTGTGAGGTCTTCAACGGGCGGCATCCATGATTGCGGATCGGCCGGGACCTGATCACCGGAACGAATATCTTTGACTTCGTGCACCACGTTGCCAGCCTCATCCCTATTGGTGAACCACACATACGGTATGCCGCGTCGATCTGCGTGGCGGATCTGTTTGCCAAATTTTTCCGCTTTTGTCGCAACTTCAGTATTGATACCTCGGGCTCGTAGCGCTTGAGCGATGTCCTGAGCGGTGGACCAATCCTCGTCGGCGGTCAGAGCAACATAGACAGCTGTCGGAACCTTCCGACTGGCTTCAACAAGTTCCTGGGAAAAAAGCCGTGACAGCAACCGAGTGACGCCAATGGATAGCCCGACGCCGGGGAAGGTTCTCTTACCTTTCGTCGCGAGGGCGTCATACCGGCCACCGGAACAAATTGAGCCAAGCTGTTCATGCCCCACCAGGTTCGTTTCATAGACGGTACCGGTGTAATAATCCAGGCCGCGAGCAATCGAGAGGTCAGCAACAGCGGTGCCTGGGACGCGGTGATGCATTTCGTCGATGACGGCTGCAAGCTCCTGTAACCCTTCTTCAAGGAGCTCGTTGTCTACCCCAAGAGCACGTACCTGTTCCACGAACGACGAATCTTCAGTGCGAATTTGCGCGAGTGCCAAGGCCAGCTCGGCTTGTTCGGAGGTTGCGCCGAGTTCTTCTTGAAGGGCTTTGGCAACTTCAGCTGCACCGATCTTTTCTAATTTATCGATATTGCGTAACACACCGGCGGTATCGTCCAACCCAATACCCTGGTAGAACCCTTCGGCCAATTTGCGGTTATTGATGCGGATAACAAACTGTCCGATCGGCAGTTTTGCAAGAGCTTCTGCCATGACCAATGCCACGTCAATATCGTGACGAAAATCTAAGGCCCCGTCCCCGACGATATCGATATCGGCCTGGGTGAATTCTCGGGCGCGCCCTTCCTGTGGGCGTTCGCCGCGCCATACTTTTTGGATTTGGTACCGACGAAATGGGAATGCTAAATGACCCGCGTTTTCTGTCACGTACCGAGCAAAAGGCACTGTCAAGTCGAAGTGCAGGGCTAGACGGGAAGTGTCATTGGGATCTGGTGCTTCGGTTTCGTGGATCCGTGAGACCGTATAGACCTCTTTATCAATCTCGCCTTTGCGCAAGAGCGTGCCCAGTGGCTCAACAGCTCGCGTTTCAATATTCGCGAAACCATGGAGTTCGAAGACTTCTGCCAGCGTGTTGAGCACGTGGAGTTCAACGAGCCGCTCCTGTGGCAGCCATTCGTGGAATCCAGATAGTGAAGTCTTACGGGACATAACGGTGTTTACTCCAGAGGTTCTGTTGAAGATGTTGCAATGCGCACTTGGGCGCCTGCTATTTAAAGTACCCTGCCATTGTATGCCTTTCGCGTAAGCTATCAGTGACCATCTCATAACAGTCATCCGATGGCTGACGGGATCTCCACCTACGGAAGAAAGTTTTTGCGGTGACAACTAGTCAACAACCCGACGCCCCAAAACCAGCGGCTCCAAAACCAGGCGTAGTTACCCCTGCCGAAGTAGCTCCGGTTGCTCCGGTAGCACCAACCCCGGCCTACACCTCGGATATGGAGGAAGCTAAGCAATTTGCTGAGGTTTCTCCCGAAGGTGTCGTCACACTTCTTGATGGTGACGAAAAGGTCGAGATCGGTCAAGTCCCTGATGCCTCTTCAGAAGAGGCCGTGGCATACTACGTGCGCAAGTACGACGACGTCATGACGCAGTTGCAGCTGCTCAAACAACGCCTTGAGACCGATGTCTCGAATCAGGAATTAGAGAAAACGCTCAACCAAATTGATGAGAGTATCGCTGCTCGTCAAATGATCGGCGATATGACCAAACTGCGCGAGTACGCCAAGGAATTACGCAACGACCTTGCAGAACGACGTGCACGCCAACAGGCCGAACGGGACAAAGCCCTCGCTGACCAGCAGGCTGCTCGCGAAAAAATCATCGAACAAGCTGAACAGGTTTCCCAACAAGACCCAGAAAAAACCCAGTGGAAACATTCCACAGCAAAAATGCGCGAGTTGTTTGATGAATGGCGTCGCGTTCAAAAGGCAGGGCCGCGCTTGCCGCGAGCCACCGAAGAAGCGCTGTGGAAGCGGTTCCGATCTGCCCGGAATACGTTTGAAAAAAATCGGCGTGCCTTTTTCTCCCAACTGGACGCGCAGAACGCTGAAGCCAAGAAGATTAAAGAAGACCTCATCGCACGAGCTGAGGCACTTCAAAACTCCACTGATTGGGGCCCCACCACTCTGAAATACCGGGATCTCATGAATGAGTGGAAGAAATCACCGCGGGCATCGCGAAAAGATGACGACACTTTGTGGGCGCGCTTCCGTGCAGCACAAGATGTGTTCTTCCAGGCCCGGGATGCTGCGAACGCTGAACTCGATAAAGAATACGAAGCCAACCTTGCTGTTAAAGAGCAGATCCTAAAAGATGCCCAACAGCATCTGCCCTTCAAAGATCTCCATACAGCACGCAAGGTGATGCAAGATCTTCGCAGGCGTTGGGATGAGGCCGGCAGGGTGCCGCGCAAAGACATCAGTCGGATGGAAAACGAGCTGTCGAAGTTGGAGCGGGATCTTAGCGATCTTGAACAAGAGCACTGGCGTAAGACCGACCCTGAGACGAAGGCTCGGACCGATTCGGCAGTTGTGCAGCTGGAAGAAAGCATCGCACAATTGGAAGATGACCTTGCTGCAGCGCAGCAAGCCGGTGACCAAAAGAAAATCGCTGCCGCCCAGGAGGCGCTTAATGCG
This sequence comes from Yaniella sp., assembly GCA_036516155.1. Classification (GTDB taxonomy): domain Bacteria; phylum Actinomycetota; class Actinomycetes; order Actinomycetales; family Micrococcaceae; genus Yaniella. The sequence goes on along the minus strand of DATBUK010000103.1, from coordinate 142,450 downwards.
CGCCGCCAGTGGCTTGATGTAGTACGTGCTGCCGGAGAATAACACTCCGTCGAGTTATCCACAGCTGCGGTCGACATCTCGTCGACCGCAGCTGTTTTTTGTCATCATGGGTGCATGACTATTCCTCAAGTCGTCTCACCGTTTGCTATCCTCAACCCGTACAATCTCTACGTCCCAGGAAACCCCTATAGCGCCTCTGAACTGTCTGCTATGTCGTACCAGGGTCTGCTGCGACCGCAATTTGGCCCGTATTATGTCGCTGCGGATTTACCAGATACAGCATCTCAGCGCGCCAAGAGTGTCAAGATGGCAGCCGAGCAGCTCATTGAGGGAAACTGGACCGCTACCCTGCTGACTGCAGCCTGGATCTACCTTGGTGGTCAAGCCCCCGAGATGTTCGAGGCGGCCACCGCAAAACAACACCGGGGAATGTCTCGTGCAAAGATTATGCCGACAACATTACGGCACTGTGATTATTTACAGCGTGAAGATCTCAGTGACCACGATCTGCGGGTCATTGGCGGAATCGTGGTAACTAGCCCTGAACTTACCATCGATGAACTCGCACAAATTGGCGGAAGCCCGCGTCATCAGCACAAGGCTCAACAGTTGTCTACCCTGGTCGAGACCACAAGGACTTAAGACTCTTCTATTCCGCTCCCTTAGCCCGAGACGCGTTCAAAGAGCTTTGGCGGCTTCGTATGGGCTATGAAGTGAAATCACTAGCGCGTCAAGTTGAGGCTGTATGCTTTTGGCGGTCTGACCGACGGTACACGTCGTAGACTCCGTCAACCCGGCGCACTGCATTCATCAAGTGGTCCAGATGATCTGTGTCGCCCACTTCGAACACGAAGCTGATTTCGGCGACCCGGTCCCGACGCGTCTTCACGTTGGCACTCAAAATATTCACGTGATGATCGGAAAGTACCGCGGTTAAGTCGGACAGCAGCTGTTTACGATCGAGAGCCAAGACCAGAATGTCCACATTGAAAGTGGCGTCTGAGGTAGGTGCCCATTGAACCTCAAGCAGCCGGTCTTGCTCCGTGGTATTCACGATATTGAGACAATCCTTTCGATGCACTGAAATTCCGGAACCACGGGTCACGAAACCGATGATGGCATCTGGTGGGACCGGGGCACAGCAGCGAGCCAGTTTCGCCATCACGTCACCCGCACCCGGGACAACAATTCCAGAATCCGTATGTCTGGACGGATGCGGGATTGTCGGAATAGCAACGGTGTCAGGTTCTGGTTCTTCTTTTTCCTTTTCCGGAACCAGAATCTCTTCGATATGTTTCAAGACACTCTGCAATGACAGCGACCCCTCGCCTACCGCCGCATACAGTCCCTGAATGTCATCGAAGTTTAACTGCTCGACGACCTTGCTGAGCGTGTCTGTGCTGAGCATCTGCTGGAGCGGCAACGTGTGTTTCCGCGCTTCTTTCGTCAGGAGCTCTTTACCCCGCTCGATGACCTCATCTCGACGTTCTTTGGAGAACCAGTGGCGGATCCTGTTGCGAGCTCGACCGGAACGTACGAAACCGAGCCAGTCTTGGGAGGGGCCGGCATTTTCATCTTTGTCGGTAAAGATCTCCACCGAATCGCCGTGGTTCAAGACGGTATTGAGTGGCACGAGGCGGTCATTTACTCGAGCACCTACCGTGCGGTGCCCAACCTGGGTGTGCACGCTATACGCAAAATCTACCGGCGTCGAACCAGATGGGAGTGCTTTAATCTCTCCCTTTGGAGTGAATACATATACCTCAGCCGAACCGATCTCGGTACGCAAAGAATCCAAAAAATCATTCGGATCGGAAGCGTCTTGCTGCCAGTCCAGGACCGTCTTCAACCAACCTGGGGTCTCTGCTTCGGCAGAGCCGCCACGTTTATAGATCCAGTGCGCTGCAACGCCGTACTCGGCTCGGTGATGCATTTCGTGTGTACGAATCTGTATCTCAACGCGCTTGCCTCCTGGACCGATGACAGTCGTATGGAGCGACTGGTACATGTTGAATTTCGGCATCGCGATATAGTCTTTGAATCTGCCCGGAATGGGAGACCAACGCGCGTGGAGGGCACCTAGAACCGCATAACAGTCACGCACCGAGTCAACGAGGACTCGAATGCCTAACAGGTCATAGATTTCGTTGAACTCTTTGTCCTGTTCCTGCATTTTTTGGTAAATCGAATAGTAGTGTTTCGATCGACCAGTCACGGTGGCTCGGATTTTGACAGATCTGAGTTCTTTTTCAACCTGTTCAGTCAAGTTTGCAACGATTTTTTGACGCTGAGGTGTTCGTTCACCGACAAGTCGCACAATTTCGGCGTAAACTTTAGGCCACAACGCCGCGAACGAAAGATCTTCGAGCTCCCATTTAATGGTGTTCAATCCCAAACGGTGAGCCAGCGCGGCGTAGATCTCCAACGTTTCCTTGGCTTTCCGTGCCGAAGATTCTGGCGTGACATATCGCCAGGTCCGGGCGTTGTGAAGTCGATCGGCAAGTTTGATCATCAACACCCGCACATCTTTCGCCATGGCGATGATCATTTTGCGAACGGTCTCGGCTTCGGCAGCGGACCCGAACTCGACTCGATCTAGTTTCGTCACGCCGTCGACGAGAAGTGCCACGTCAGGACCGAAATCCTTGGTCAACTGTTCGAGCGTGTAGTCAGTATCTTCGACAGTATCGTGGAGTAGGGCCGCAATCAGGGTCTCACCGGTCAGACCTAACTCAGCCAAGATTGTCGCGACTGCGACCGGATGAGTGATGTATGGGTCCCCGGATTTTCGGTACTGTTCGCGATGGTGGTAGTTGGCGACGTTGAAGGCCCGAATGATAGGCGTGATGTCGTCTTTTGGATGACGTACTTTCAACGTGCGGATGAGGGGCTCCAGCAGTGGAGAGTACCCGCGACCGGTGAGGCGAGCAAAACGGCCGAAACCGCGTGTTGGCGTCTCTGCTGCTGCCTTTTGCTTGCGGTGATGCGAAGCCGGTTGAGTTGAAGCCACGGCCCCTCCCCTCGTCAACATCCTCCACTGTAATGGATAAGTTTACTCCGTCACACGGATGTGTTCTGAATTCTTAGCTACTTCCGAACATATCTCGTTAACGGCAGCTGTCCTGCAGCTTGGTTTCAAGGCTACAGGACAGCAGTTTGCCACGACGAATACCGTTCTATTTTGAGCTTGCTGTCGGCGCTTCATCCGGCACTTCGGCTTGGTTTCCGGTGCGCTGACGCAGGATGCGTGCATCGCGTTGTTGGAGCGCGGGTTCGTTTCGGCGGAATAAGGCATATAGCGGTGCTTGAATAAACAACGTGGCAACCGTTCCGACGATGATTCCTACGAAAATCGACAGGGAAATGTCTCTCAACGTACCGGCACCGAGCAAACCGGCGCCAATGAACAGAATTGAACCGACCGGTAAAATTCCGACAATCGACGTCGTAATGGAACGCACAAGCGTTTGGTTGACCGCAAGGTTGACTAGTTCGTCGAAGGTTCTGGTGCGATCTTCTTCGAGCCGCTCGGTATTTTCTCGAATCTTATCGAAGACCACGACAGTGTCGTACAACGAGTACGAAAGAATTAATAAGAAACCGATGATCGCCGGTGGGGTTACCTCAAAACCCACCGCGCCGTATATACCTACGGTGAGCATCACGACGTACATGAGCCCGACAATGGCCGCGGCTGACATTTTCCAAGTGCGGAAATAGATGGCCAGGTAGAGCGCCACGAGGACCAGGAAGACAATCAAACCGATGAACATTTGTTGTGAGACTGCTTGGCCCCAGGTCGGCCCAACGAATGTCGAGGTGACCTGCTCTGAGTCCACGCCGTAGCCTTCTTCGAGGTTCGAAGCAACCTGGAGGGTTTGTTCATCAGTCAGCTCCGCGGTTTGGACGCGGACTGTTCCGGGCGCAATGTTTGTCGCAGTGGCTTCTGCTTCGGGGATGACTTCGGTGACTGCTTCTTCCCCGATGAGGGGATCTGTATTGTCTACGGCAGAAACCGTGAATTCTGAGCCCCCGCGAAATTCGATGCCCAAATTGAATCCGCCACGAAGGGCTGTGATCCCGCCTGCTACGAGAAGAAGGATGATGGCGGTGGCGAACCAGGTTTTCCATTTCTGAACGAATGGGTACGAGGTTTTGCCCGTGTAGAGCTCATTGCCCCATGTTGCTAAACGACTCATGAGTCCTCCTGTACCGGCTCGCGCTCGGATGCATTAGATGATTGCTGGGCGGCCTCTCGTTCGGCAGCTCGACGTTCAGCAATGGTTTGTCTTCGCTGAGCTTCTTTGCCTGAGCGTTTATTTTTCTTACTCCGATGTGGTCGGATTTCATCTTCTGGGCGGAATTCTCGGACTCGGCCAGCACCTTGATAAAGCGGCTTTTGTCCGAGTAACGATGGATCCATTCCTGACAGCGGATGGCCGCCTGCAAAGAACCGGGTCTTGGCAAGTAGCTGCATCACTGGGTGGGTGAAGAGGAACACCACAATGAGGTCGGCAATCGAGGTGAGACCAAGGGTGAAGGCAAAGCCACGGACGTTGCCGACTGCTACGAAAAACAACACCACTGAGGCCAGAATGTTGACCAACTTGGACACGGTAATGGTTCGTTTAGCTCGATCCCACCCATAGTTGACGGCAGACTCGAAGGGTCGGCCATTTCGCATTTCGTCTTTAATACGTTCGAAGTAGACGATGAACGAGTCAGCTGTCAGTCCAATCGAAACAATGATCCCTGCAATACCAGCTAAGGAGAGTCGGTAGTTATCAGACCACCCCAGTAATACGATGGCAAGATAGGTCAGTACACCCATGATCACGATGGAAGTCAATGTCACGAGTCCGAGTGCTCGATACTGGAAGAACTGATAGATCGCTACCAGTGCCAGACCAATGAGGCCCGCGATCAGGCCCCAAAATAATTGATCCTGCCCTAAGGTCGCGGAAATCTGCTGCTCAGACTCGACTTCGAATGAGATCGGCAGCGCCCCGTATTCGAGCTGTTCTGCCAACTGCGCGGCTCGCTGCTCATCAAAGTTTCCAGAAATCTGTGCTCGGCCGTCGGTGATCACCGCTTGCGAAGCTGGTGCAGAGACAATTTGACCATCAAGCAAAATAGCGAACTGATTTTGTGGAGCGCTCATACCGGTTAGACGCTGGGTCACTTCGCGAAAGGCTTCAGCACCCTCGTCCTCGAAGACGATATTCACAACCCATTGGTTAGCTGACACACCCGTTGGCGTTGCAGCCATACCATGATCGGCCGAATCGATTTGATCGCCCGAAATCTCTACTGGCCCGAGGATGTATTTGGCCCCCATATCGAAGTCACAAGCTACGATCGCTTCATCAGTGGGGAGGTTATCGCGAACCTGGCCAGCATCTTCTGCAGTGCAGTCGTGGCGTTGAAACTCATCGAACAGTTCTGGAGTAATCCAGTTCGGATCAGAGCCGTGTTCCGGAGTGGCGTCAGGTTCTGGAATTTCTGAAACGTCGACCCGTTCTTCCTCAGGCACAGCAGTGAACGGGCCCTGGGTGATGACAGATCGGAATTCCATGTTGGCTGAAGCCTGGATCAGCTCACGCGTTTGTTCGTCCGGGCTTCCCGGCATGGAGACGACAACATTGTTATCGCCTTGTGTGTTAATTTCAGCTTCCGAGACGCCGGTTCCGTCGACGCGCTGCCGAATGATTTCAACCGCCTGACCCATCTGCTCCGATGTGACATCTTCACCGGTTGAGGTTTCTGGGGACAGCACCATTTGCGTACCGCCCTCAAGGTCCAGAGCTAGCAACGGTGTGCCGTCGGTATTATTGGTCGCAATGCCGATACCCATGATGGCCCCGAGGCCTACCAAGATGGCTGCGAGCCACGCCAGCGAGCGGCGCGCGCGAGATTGAGGGGACTTAGACGCCATAGAAATTACGGACTTTCAATATTCTGTTCGTAGAGGGCAAAGAACGACGTGTTAGGGACTAACGATCGCGTTCGTCACGAGGGTCGTTGTACTCCGAACCGTATTCAGAGCCGCGCTCCGGGTCGTTGGCGTCGGGAGCAGCTTGTTCTGGATAATCTGGAATGTCGTCCACGGTGATATCAGACTCAGGAAGGTCTTCCACGCCTGGTTCTTCGACAACCTGGCCGATGGCTTGGAGGTGCACGGTCGCGTAGTGACCTGGTGACAGCTCCATGATCGCCTTATTATCGTCTTGATCGACCTGCGTAATCGTGCCGTAGAGGCCGAAAGTGGTCATGACTTCCATACCGGGCTGCAGGGAAGCGCGTTGTTCCTGCTGGGTCCGCATGGCTTTTCGGCTACGACGAATCATCATTATGAACAGGATCGCAAGAACTGCCAGCATGAGCAGCATGAACATGCCTGAGCCGCCCTCTTGACCGCCCTGAGCTTGTCCAATAACGGTGGCTAGGTCAACGTTATTCATCATCAATAATCTACCAACTATCTTCATTCGGATTTGTGCATGGGGCTGCACTCACGGAAAACAACCGCCCCGGGCAATTCACACACAATGTCTGAGCCTATCCTAGTTGGCTAACACAAATAGCGTGAATTGGAGCAGCTAGTGTTGTTTCTACTAACCGAGCGCGTGTCATTCACGCTCGTCAAAGAGTACGATCCCGTCGAGGTCCCCTTGCTCGGCAGCGGAAGATCCCGTATTGAATCTCGTGGTGGTATCTAAATCATCGGGAACGAGCGACCATAATCCTTGCACGGCCGTATCTTCGGGTGGCGTCAGGCCGAGGTGTTCCCACGCTGCGGGCATCGCGATGCGTCCACGCGGAGTGCGTCCGAGTAAGCCCTCACGCACTAAGTAGGGTTCGGCCACAGTCTCGACCGTTTCGACTTCTTCACCGACTGCGATCGCGAGCGTGGAGAGCCCCACGGGGCCCCCGTGGAATTTGGTACAGAGTGCATCCAGTACAGATCGATCGAGACGATCAAGCCCTCGGGAGTCGACTTCATACATATCAAGAGCTGCTGCAGCCGATGTGGCGTCCACATCGTCGAGCCTCTTGACGAGCGCCCAATCTCGGACTCGTCGTAAGAGTCGGTTCGCGATACGCGGGGTGCCTCGGGATCGGGAAGCAATTTCAGTAAATGCTTCGCTGGTGAGTTTCATGTCCAACATCGCAGCAGAGCGGCGTAAGACCATCTCGAGCTCTTCGGTGGCATAAAAGTCAAGATGTCCGGTAAAACCGAACCGGTCACGGAGCGGGCCTGGCAGTAAGCCGGCTCTGGTTGTAGCGCCAACAATGGTGAAATGTGGCAGCTCCAGAGGGATGGAAGTGGCTCCGGCGCCCTTGCCTACGACGATATCGACTCGAAAGTCTTCCATGGCCATGTAGAGCATTTCTTCAGCGGGCCGGGACATCCGGTGGATCTCATCGAGGAAAAGTACTTCACCTTCCGTCAGTGACGACAAGATAGCAGCCAAATCACCTGAGTGCTGGATAGCTGGCCCCGACGAGATGCGCAACGGCGCATTCATTTCTTCAGCCACAATCATAGACAACGTCGTCTTCCCGAGTCCGGGCGGTCCTGAAAGCAGGATATGGTCAGCGGTTGCCCCGCGGAGTTTGGCTGCTTCCAGGACAAGGGATAACTGATTGCGAACGCGGTGCTGCCCAACGAAATCAGCGAGATTTTTTGGGCGCAGGGCGGCCTCTACTTCGCGCTCTTCATTCATGGAGTCTCCGGTGACGAGCCGGTCGTGACCGTGTTCCGAGGAAAATCCGGCGGTAGTCATAAGTTAGTGTCGCTGCCTTGTCTGGCCTTCACCGAGATTCTGCAAGGTCGCTCGGAGTGCGGCCGATATATCATTGGACTGGACCAGTTCAGGATCATTGTCGATAGCATGTTGAATGCCTTTCAGCGCATCCTTCTCATTCCACCCTAACCCCACGAGGGCTTGTTGCACTTGGTCTTTCCACACGGGATCTGCCCCGACCGTACCGCGAGTGTCAGGTGCGTCCGGAGTGTCGCGCGGTACAAGTTTGCCGGAAAGTTCCAAAATAATGCGTCGAGCTGATTTTGGTCCAATACCCGGGACTTTGGTAAATGCTTTGTCATCTTGCTGGTCAATGTGCTGGCGTACCTCATCGGGATCAAAGACGGACAAGACGGCAAGCGCGATCCGGGGACCGATACCAGAGACCGTCATCATGGTTTCAAAGATCTCGCGTTCATCGGCCGTACCAAAACCATATAGGACCGGGTTGTCGTCACGAATCAACAACAGTGTTTGAATTGTAATGTCTTGACCAGGTCGCAAGGCAGACAAAGTTGTGGGACTGGCTGAAAAGACGTACCCTACTCCGCCGACGACGATAACGGCATTTTCCGTGCCAACGTGTTGGATTTCGCCGGTCAGCGACGAGATCATGGGTGCTCCCTCTGATGGCCGGAGCCATCGCTAGTCGTAGGCTGAAGGTGGACCAATAGCCTCAAATGATGTGTTATTTTGCTCGCCGTTCAGCTGCTAACCATAGTTTTTGAGCTGGTGTGAGATTGCCCGAATGAGTAACAAATTGTGATGCCTTTGCCGGACTGGTGAGTTTCCCGGTATCTAAACCGCGCCCAAAAAGTCCCCCACGCCATGCATGTGCGATGGCGATGGCTATCGCGTCGGCTGCGTCAGCTGGCTTCGGGGCTATCTTTAGCCCCAGAATCCGAGTCACCATCGCGGTGACCTGGTTCTTGTCGGCCGTTCCCGAACCGGTTACTGCAGCTTTCACTTCGGAAGGTGTCAATAAAGCAGTGGGGATATCCCGGCGAGCTGCGGCAGCTATGGCAACTCCCGATGCCTGGGCGGTGCCCATCACCGTTGGGGTATTGTGCTGGACAAACATCCGTTCAACCGCCAAATGGTCAGGTTCATACTTGTCCAACCACTCACCCATCGTCTGATCGATGATCGTTAGGCGTTGCCCGATTGGTTCAGTGCCGGGGCTTCCCACCACAGTGACGTCGACGAGTTGAGCTTTCCGATTCGTGGCGATATCGACCACTGCAATGCCACAGCGGGTCAACCCAGGGTCCACCGCACAGACCCGGAGGACTTTGTTTGGGTTGCGACCCTTACCTGTTGTCACCTAGGCGTCCTGGGATGCTAATTCTTCGAGGACTTCTGCGCTGATCTCAACGTTGGCGTACACGTTTTGTACGTCATCGAGTTCTTCAACGGCGTCCCAGAGTTTGATAAATGACGCAGCTGCCTTGGCGTCCAGCTCGACCTTCATTTCGGCGAAGAATTCTACGTCATCAGATTCGTATTCGATCCCGGCCTCGTCGAGGGCTTTGGCAACTTCATGAACGTCAGATGGCTCTGAGACGATCTCAAAGGCGGTACCAGAGCGGATAATTTCATCGGCTCCGGCATCAATCACTGCCATCATGATGTCGTCTTCGTCATGGTTTTCTGCTGGGACGCGCACGACACCGCGACGTTCAAACATGAAAGCCACCGACCCTGGGTCAGCCATAAAGCCACCATTGCGTGTGACAGTTGCTCTGACTTCCGAAGCGGCACGGTTGCGGTTGTCAGTCAGACATTCAACAAGCAGTGCAGACCCTTCCGGCCCGCGAACTTCGTACATGATTTCGACGTAGTCAATCACTTCACCGGTCAGCCCTGCACCGCGTTTGATAGCCCGGTCGATGTTGTCGTTTGGGACAGATTGTTTTTTCGCTTTGGTGACAGCGACTTCTAACGCAGGGTTGCCATCCAGATCCGCACCGCCGGCACGGGCCGCTACTTCGATGGCCTTGATGTGTGTGGCATACATTTTAGCGCGCTTAGCATCTAACGCAGCTTTCTTATGTCGCGTTGTATGCCATTTTGAGTGACCTGCCACTGTATAGAACTCCTCTCCCGTTGCAAGCAACGGGCATTCGGGGTAAATTGACTGCCTCCATTATAGGCGTTAGCCGATTACTCAGCAGTTTTTGAGCCAGAGAGGCTTAAGCGATGCTCAGCTGTTGTGTTGAGTAGCATGTGCAACCACGTCAAAACTGCAGACTCAAAACGTTCTGGAGCGACGTTCCATTCACGGGTATGACGAGCTTCTTGAAAGCGAATCAGGTTGACCAATTGCGGATTTTTCTTCGCTAACTCTGCTGAGGGCCCAACCGGCACGAAATCGTCCTCTTCGGAATGCAAGATCAACACCGGGTGTCTGAGCTCTTTCGACCGGGTCACCCAATCCAGCGATCTGAGATCGACTGGCGCTGCGAGGCCCGTAATGGTGCGCCCCCACGGAGATTCAATGAGCCACTGGCCTAGCTTGCCGGCAGGATGTGGCACGCGGTTAATGCGTGCTTGGTGACGTAATACGTCCAGCCAGTCGATCACGGGGCCAATCAGCACAAGGCCACGCACGTAGCGGGCAAGTGCTGAACGGTGCACCAGCTGGAGGCTGACGGCACCACCCATGGAATAGCCCGCCAGCACAACTGAGGTTGCACCATGATTGAGCGCATACAAAATGGCCGCTTCAACGTCTGGCCATTCAGTGGCGCCAAGTCCATACCGCCGATCGGGGGCATCAGGTGCTTCACCATCGTTGCGATATGAGATCAGCAATCCCGGCATCCCCATGCGCTGCGCCACGCCCATCATGCGCAACCCCTCGTTGCGTTTGGAGCCTCTACCATGAACCGTGATCAGCCATGTTTGGTGGTGGACACTCTGCCGGGTCGGGGGGATAAACCAGGCCGGTGCAAGCCCATTGTCGACGGGAATCCAAACATCTTGGTACTCGTAGCCTGCCTCTTGCGGGGTGGGCCAAACGAAGCCCGCCCAACGCCCGCGAGTCGCTGTAGCTAAATCACCCTGATAGACCTTTTCAACGACGCGAGTGACAGTTTGCGTCTTCGGTTGGACCGAGATGATCTGCCCAATGCGGGCCACACCCTTGCCTGAGTGGAATACCAGAGCATAACGACCACGCACTTGCGTTTGATTGGTCAAGGCAAGTTCGACGACATCTTGACCATGAGCGGTAGCGTTACGTCGATATTCCACGATACGTACATCTTCAGCCGGATGGGGTTCAGGCGTCACTACTGTACGAGCAAAGATAGATGCCAAAGTCGGAATAGCAGCCAAGGCGGTTCCGGCGAGAGCCCCGGTGATAGCTCCGACGGCTGACCATCGGATGGCGCGTTTCGCCGGGCGGTTTTGGGTGCAACGAAATGGCAGACGAACGAAATTCCGGAGGTTGTCAGCACCCATGGCTTTATTGTTACGTGAATCTTGCATTTTCGCTAGCGTGTCGGTGGTTTTCGCCTGATTGCGTAGGTCTGGGTTTTGCAGTGAGGTAAAAGCCTCGACTGGTACCGCTACGGTCGATAGATTAACACCATGACACACGATGCATCCACCGGCTCACCTGATAACTCTACCGTCGGCCAGAATCGACTTTCCCGCGAACAGGCCCGTGCACTGTCGGAACAGCAGTGGCGCGAACGTCTCAGCCCTGAGGCGTACCAAGTGCTACGTCAAGCTGGCACAGAACGTCCCTACACCGGCGAGTACTGGGACACCGAAGACGTCGGCACGTACTCCTGCCGTGCGTGCGGTGAAACACTCTTTACGTCCTCGACCAAGTTTGATGCTCGCTGTGGCTGGCCTTCATTTTATGCACCGACTGACAACGACCGCATCACCTACGTAGAAGACCGGTCCATGGGCATGGTGCGGGTAGAGGTCCGATGCAGCAACTGTGATTCACACCTCGGACACGTTTTCGCCGGCGAAGGTTTCGACACTCCGACAGATTTGCGCTATTGCATCAACTCCCTCAGCCTAGATTTGACAACAGCCAAAGAATAATTTTCAGGACATAAAGTGTCGGCGCGCCGCCACGGATTCCTTCAACTACGGGTTTAACCTGGGAGTGTGAATCCACAACAAGCTCAGGCGCACAGTTTGCACTCCGCGCCGCAGACTTTCCGGGTCGCCATTGAACAGCTGCGGCAGGCCGACACGCGTGGTGAAGTGGAACTCGACGAGGTGCCAGCTCCGGCAATGCTGGCGCCCTATGCCGTCGCAATGTCGGCCGACGTTGCGGATCAAGACGGTGAAGCTCTTGCAGTCGGCCGATTTATTTTGCTTTATGATCCCAATTATTCCGAAGTTTGGGATGGGAACTTCCGGATCGTGACGTACATTCGCACCAGTCTCGAGGCCGATGTCGGTGAGGATCCACTCGTATCAGAGGTGGCGTGGACCTGGACGGTTGAAGCTCTCGATGCCGCGGCTGCAACGTATCGTCAGCCCGGCGGCACCGCCAGTCGTGTCCTATCGCAAAGTTTCGGGATGCTTGAACAACAGGTTGACGCGATAGACTTAGAGCTACGAGCTTCGTGGACCCCTGCAGGCGACAACCTTGATCGACATCTCACCGCATGGAGCGAGATGGTATGCACCTTTGCAGGGCTGCCACCAACCGCCGAGGGAGTGATCCCCCTGAACCCAGCACGAAGGAAGTAACGATTTCTAGCGCCCGTCTCACCCAGGGTGACCCACGAGAGTCATCCGGTGCCACCCCTGCATCACAGGACTCGGACCAATCCACAGAACCGGTCCTTATTGAAAAGCCTGCAGGCGGTGTCCCGCCAGTGATCGATACTCCGGCACAACTGCTCCATGCTGCAGAAAAGCTCCGTTCGGGCACAGGACCGGTAGCGGTCGACACCGAACGAGCCAGCGGCTACCGCTATGGGCAACGAGCGTTTCTGATTCAACTCAAACGTGATACCGACACAATCTGGTTGATCGACTCAGAGGCGCTGGACGACCTCCAACCAATCCAAGATGCACTGACTGGTGTGGAATGGATTTTGCATGCTGCGATCCAGGATTTGCCTTCGCTATGGCAGGCTGGCCTTTGGCCAGATCGGCTCTTCGACACCGAACTTGCCGGACGGCTCCTGGGCTATCATCGGGTGAGCTTATCGGCCCTACTGGAACACAAACTCAACATCACCTTGGCAAAAGAGCATTCTGCCGCAGACTGGTCAGTGCGACCCTTGACCGAAGACATGCGCAATTATGCTGCACTAGACGTGGAGTTCCTGCACGAACTCCGCGAGGCGATGATTGCCGAGCTCGAAAACGAACACAAACTCGAGATCGCCTATGAAGAATTTCAGTCCCTGCTCACACGACCGAATAAGCCGCCACGGAAAGATCCTTGGCGCAAAACTTCGGGTATTCACGAAATCCGGGACCGCAAGACGCTGGCTATCGTCCGCTCGCTGTGGACGACTCGAGAAAAACTTGCCAAATCACGCGATCTGCCGCCAGGCAAGTTACTAAATGACCGGACACTAATTGCCGTCGCAAAGTCCAAACCACGAACCGTACCGCAACTGATGAAAATTCCGCGCATGCGCCGTAAAGCTGCGGCACGGGATGCCCGCAGATGGTTGCAAGCTGTGCAAGACGGTATCAAAACTGCCCAGGATCCCGACAAGGTGCCACCACTGCGGATGGTCTCACAGGCACCTCCTGCGGTGAAGGCCTGGCGTGAGAAAGACCCCCTGGCTGCTCGTCGGCTCCAGACGTCACGACAACGGCTCGCACGACTTGCGGCCGACCAAAACATACCGTTAGAAAATCTCTTATTGCCCGAGACATTACGGGAGCTCTGCTGGCGACCACCGGAACCTATTACCCCGGACTCAATAGAACGACGCCTTAGAGATCTCGGGGCTCGTCCATGGCAGGTACAGGCCACCTCAGCGATTATTACCGTAGCTTTATTAGACCCCGATCCGCTTGAGAAATAGTCCTTTCCGTCCCTCGCCCCGAATGACCCAAGTTAGATTGTGAGCACCACGAAATGAGTTGCTGTCAGAACAAGCCTTCCCGCCGTTCCTTTCTTATTTCCGGTGGGGCGACCACCGCAGCACTGACGCTGGCGGCTTGTGCAGCGGAACCAGAACCAAAAAAGTTTTCTGGCGGTGAGATGACTCGAGCACTATCTCTCGAGGAACTGCCGGTTGGAGAATCTGTCCAAATGGCAGTAGGAGCCACTCAAGTACTGATCTTTCGCGAGAGTGAACAAACCGTCCATGCGTATTCGGCGGTGTGCACACACGAAGGTTGTATCGTTGGCGTGGGTGAAAACACCCCGGAGGGACCGTTTGTGTGTCCGTGTCATGCGTCGAACTACGACAAACTCAGTGGGGAGCCGATCGCCGGGCCAGCCCCATCGCCTCTCACCCGGCACGACACTGAAATAGCTGATGGTTGGATTCACGTCGAAGTTGAACCAGCGAACTAATGCGGCCTAACTCTCGGGGCGATGATATCTGCCTCGTCCAGGCCGAGGACGTCCAGACACAGCGGCGCTAGGGTGGTGCCGATCGGCAGGATTCCAGTCAGGGTCGGCAGCTTTCCGACGCGGATAATACCGCTTGATCCACCACAGCCAAGCTGCTGAACCGACACCAGGCAGGATGATGATCCCTAGCATCCACCATAAGCGCTGCACCGGATGCAGCGGGGAGCTGCTGAGGTTCACTAAAGACCACAGCATGAACACCGCTAGGCTTGCAAACCCCACAAGGAATACTATTTCCAGGCCGCTCATCCTCAAGCCTCTTTCTCCTGATTAGCTACTTAGAATAACGCGATCTTATCAACCGGCGGAAAGATCTCATCCAGCACGGCAAGATCATCCGCGGACAGCGTGTGTTCTAATGCTTGCGCATTCTGTTGGACCTGCTCGATTCGCGTTGCACCTGCAATCACTGAGGCAACAGGGTGTTGTGCTGCTAACCAGTTGAAGGCTACTTCGACTTCGGTCATGTCACGCTCTGCTGCAAAGGCCGAGTACCGATCCAGTTGCTCCCAGTCAGCGTTGGTCACCATGTGCTGGCGCACGTATGATAACCGGGAACCTCGGGGTCCACCGTCTGGACGGTATTTTCCGGTCAGCAACCCGTTGTTCAGCGGGAAATACGGAAACACACCCAGCTCGAACGCTCGGGCTGCAGGCAGGACTTCTAGCTCAGCACGCCGATCCATGAGGTTGTAATGATTTTGAGCAGAAACGAACCGGGTCATCCCGAGCTCTTTGGCGACGTATTCCGCTTGGGCGATTTGCCAGCCGGCAAAGTTCGAATGGCCAATGTATCGAACTTTACCGTCCCGGATTAATTGATCCAACGCCGCGAGGGTTTCATCAATTGGCGTGTGGAGATCCGGCGTATGATACTGCAACAAGTCAATGTAGTCGGTTTCAAGACGACGTAAGGACGCTTCCACCGCTGCGATGATGTAGCGCCGAGATCCACGCGCCCCAAAATCGGGACCATTCACACCTCGCATATCCATCCCGAACTTGGTCCCGATCACGACCTCGTCACGCACTGTACTCAGGGCCTGCCCGAGATACTGTTCGGATAGTCCAGGGATTTTGCCGTAGGTATCTGCTGTATCGAAGAAAGTAATCCCCGCCTCCACGGCCGCTTGGACAACCCGAATCGCCTCGTCTGCTTCCTCGGTGGCCGAGTTTGGCCGTCCCAGGTTGTTGCAGCCGAACCCAATAGCAGACACCACGAGGCCTGAGGCACCCACACGACGATACTGCACAGTTAGGTCCTTTCAATCTTCATGCGGTCGGCGCGAAAGTCAGTCTTTTTGACCGCTTCTGTCGCATATTTTGCTGCTTTAGCGCGGTGAACGGATTTGATATGGAACACGAACGCCGCGCGTTCCGGGTCTTCGTTCCATTCTTCGATGTCGCCTAGCCCTCGCCATGCCAAAAGGCCGGTGTATTCGCGGGCGAATTTCTCAGCATTCGTCTGCTCAGCCTGTGTGGGGTCACTACTTCGGTAGCTGATGACGATCCAAAAATCCTCTTGGGTTAGTTCTTCTACGTCGACATAGTGTTCGGTTGCGTTGTGCTGTGCAAACGAAGCCAATAGCAGGTCCGCCTGGGTACTGTCGGGCACGTGTTCGACGCTGGTTGTGCCCGGCTCCCCCACTTTGCCATGGTGGACGACAAATTCCTTGGTGTCTTCTTCCCACCAGGCTTCCCGATAATGCGACGGTCGTGGAGCGTCTTCGGGCGTGTAGTACATGCGCAGTATGGTCACGGTAGTCCTTGGTGTTTGGGCGAAGTTCTGTTCGACACGATACTACCGGGCTGACCGAGATGTACCGCGATTGAGAATGCCGATGGCCCGGAACCCTGTGGGGTGCCGGGCCATCAGTGACGTCAGCTGTACTGACGGACTACACGCGGTGCGTTAGTTGTTTTCGACCATCTGGCGCAGTACGTACTGCAGGATGCCGCCGTTACGGTAGTAATCGGCTTCACCTGGGGTATCGATGCGTACAGTCGCGTCGAATTCAACCTTCGTGCCGTCTTCTTTCGTCGCGGTGACGTGGACGGTTTCTGGTGTGGTACCGTTGTTCAGCTCAGTGATACCTGAGATGTCAAAGGTTTCCGTGCCATCCAGTCCCAAGGAGTCGGCAGATTCACCGGTTGGGAATTCGAGTGGCAGCACGCCCATCCCGATCAGGTTCGAACGGTGAATACGTTCGAATGACTCGGTGATGACTGCTTTGACACCGAGCAGGGCGGTGCCTTTCGCAGCCCAGTCACGTGAGGAGCCGGAGCCGTATTCCTTTCCACCGAGGACAACCAGTGGGGTGCCTTGTTCTTTGTAGTTCATGGCGGCGTCGTACACGTAGGACTGTGGCCCACCTTCTTGGGTGAAGTCCCGAGTGAAGCCACCTTCGACGCCATCCAGCATCTGGTTGCGGATGCGGATGTTGGCAAAGGTTCCGCGGATCATGACTTCGTGGTTCCCACGGCGGGAGCCGTAGGAGTTGAAGTCCTTGCGCTGGACGCCATGCTCGAGCAGGTACTTGCCTGCTGGAGTATCTGACTTGAACGCACCTGCAGGGGAGATGTGGTCGGTGGTGACCGAGTCTCCCAGTTTCAGCAGCACGCGTGCACCTGATACGTCTTCAACAGGTTCAGGCTGTAGCGTCATGCCTTCAAAGTAGGGCGGTTTGCGGACGTAGGTGGATTCTGGATCCCAATCGAAGGTGCTGCCTTCTGGGGTATCCAGGCTCTGCCAGCGGTGGTCACCGTCGAAAATTGTGGAGTATTCTTCGGTGAACATCTCGGTATCGATCGACCGGTCGATGATTTCCTGGACCTCGGTCGGATCTGGCCAGATGTCTTCGAGGAACACATCGTTGCCTTCGGAGTCTTGACCGAGTGGCTCGTTTTCGAAGTCGAAGTCCATGGTGCCGGCTAGAGCATAGGCAACGACCAGTGGTGGTGACGCCAGGTAATTCATCTTGACGTCAGGGTTGATGCGACCTTCGAAGTTGCGGTTCCCGGAAAGGACCGAGGTGACGGCAAGATCGTGTTCGTTGACGGTCTTGGAGATCTCAGGATCCAGTGGACCGGAGTTCCCGATACAGGTCGTGCAACCGTAACCCACGATGGAGAAGCCAAGTTCTTCCAGATCCGGGATCAGACCGGATTTTTCGTAGTATTCAGTTACGACACGTGAACCGGGGGCTACCGAAGTTTTCACCCACGGTTTCGAGGTCAAGCCTTTGCTGACCGCGTTGCGAGCTAGGACTGCCGCTGCCATCATGACAGATGGGTTCGAGGTGTTGGTGCAAGAGGTGATCGAAGCGATCGCCACTTTACCGTGGTCGAGTTCAAATTCACGACCGTCGTCCATCTTGACCTCAGCGGTACGCGATGGGCGACCTTTACCGCTCTCGTCAGTATCTGCGTAGTCGTGGATGTCTTTACGGAACTGACTCTTGGAGTCGTCTAGCGCGATACGGTCCTGTGGGCGACGTGGGCCAGAAATCGACGGAACCACCGTCGAAAGGTCCAGTTCCATGTATTCGGAGTATTCGACCTCATTCGATGGGTCGTGCCAGAGACCTTGTTCCTTGGTGTAAGCCTCAACGAGACGAATGTTCTCTTCAGAACGACCTGTCAGCCGGAGGTAGTCCAGGGTGACCTGATCAATTGGGAACATAGCGGCAGTTGAACCGAATTCTGGAGACATGTTCCCGATCGTCGCGCGGTTAGCCAACGGCACCGAGCTGACACCTTCACCGTAGAACTCAACGAATTTCCCAACGACGCCGTGTTCGCGCAGCATCTCGGTAATGGTGAGCACAACGTCCGTTGCGGTAGCACCAGCTGGGATTTCACCGGTCAGTTTGAAGCCCACGACGCGTGGCACGAGCATGGATACTGGCTGGCCGAGCATGGCAGCTTCTGCTTCAATACCGCCAACGCCCCAACCGAGCACGCCCATACCGTTGACCATGGTGGTGTGCGAGTCAGTACCAACACAGGTATCTGGGTAGGCGCGAAGTACCCCACCGACCTCGCGTGTCATAACGGTCCGTGCCAGGTATTCGATGTTGACCTGGTGCACGATACCCATACCCGGTGGGACAACTTTGAAGTCATCGAACGCTGTCTGGCCCCAGCGGAGGAACTGGTAACGCTCACCGTTCCGCTCGTACTCGATTTCAACGTTGCGTTCTACTGCATCTGGAGTACCGAAGTGGTCGATTTGAACCGAGTGGTCAATCACTAACTCGGCTGGAGACAGCGGGTTGACCTGTTCTGGTTTACCGCCAAGATCGACGATGGCTTCACGCATGGTGGCGAGGTCAACGACACATGGCACACCGGTGAAGTCCTGCATGAGGACGCGGGCTGGCGTGAACTGAATTTCAGTACTTGGCTGCGCCGAAGGGTCCCAGTTCGCCAAGGATTGAATCTGTTCCTTGGTAATGTTCTTACCATCTTCAGTACGCAGCAGGTTCTCGAGCAGAATCTTTAGCGAGAACGGAAGTTTTTCTGAACCTTCAACTTTATCGAGTCGAAAGATTTCATACTCAGCACCATCGACGTTCAACACGTCTTTGGCACCGAAGCTATCAACTGTAGTCACAGTGGACTCCTCTTTTCCCGCCCGATAAGGGCGTTTCCATTGTCCTGTGTAAGCTGTGTCGCTCAACGCATGCAGGTGACACATCAGGGCACTGCCGGTGCGAACCGCCCAGCCCGGTCGGTGCATGCGTGGGCGGTGTGGCTTTTATTCTAACGCGAGTCACTCTGCAGCACGCGATTGTCTCAATGTTGCTGACGGCCGAAATGTGGTCACCGTCTCCATGTGGAAGGTGTCGGGGAACAAATCATAAATCGTTGACTGCTCGATTTCCCAGCCGTGTTCCACAAGCCATTTTGTATCCCGGGCAAACGAAGCCGGGTCACACGAGACATAGACGATCTTTTCGGGATCCAGCTGATGAATCCGAGTGACGGTGGCCTTACCAGCACCAGCCCGCGGTGGGTCCAGGACCACGGCATCAACCTGACGACCGTCGAGCCCGCCTTTGGCAATCGGGGCGTCCGGCCGTTGCAACCATGATCCAATGATGCGGTCCGTCAGACCGTTAATGACATAAGCCTGCTTGTGTTCACGGAGATTTTTTCGCGCGTCACGCGAGGCCCCCGGGGAGGCCTCTACCGACAACACGACACCGTCATCACTGACAGCATCGGCGATAAACTTCGAAAAGAGCCCGGCGCCGGCATAAAGATCGGCCACGACCTGACCCGGCTGGATGTCGAGTTCGTCCATCACAGCATTCACCAGCGTGGCCGGTGCATCGCGGTGGACCTGCCAGAATCCATCACCGGAAACTCGATACGTGTGGGTGCCGTATTTCTCAGTCTCGACGACCTCACGCAACCAAGTGCGGCCGCGTAGCCGAACAATTTCCAGCGGGCCAAATTGCTCGGTACGAAGACCGACCACCACCGAAACCTTAGAAGGTAAGTGCACGGTGCGTTTGCGCCACTGGGCTAGGTGCTGTTCTAGCTGTTTCTTATTCGCAGCGACTGACTCTAAAGGGAAGATGACGACAAGCACTTCTTCGCCGTGAGCAGGCGTGGCCACTTCTACCCGACCGGCCCCCGTGAAGTCGATATCCCAGAGCTGCAGCGCATCAAGGTGGCGCACACCGAGAGGGATATTGCGAACCGGGACCACCGTCGCAGAACGATGCACGTTCATGGCGAGCCTTCCGGTGGCAGTGACAGAAAATGCGTTCCGTGTCCGCCAGTGCAACCCTGTGGGCTCGTCCTCGGCTATTCCAACGACAGGTGCCTCGACATTGAGGTGACCGATGCGCGACATCGTATCGCGAAATACCTGGGCTTTGAGGCGGCGCTGATGCTCCAACGTGATGTGACCAAATTCCGCGCCACCGACGGGGAAACGTCCAGACGCGTGAGCGCGAATTGAATCTGCAAGCTTCCATTGATGAGAGCGTCGAAACTCCGACGGACGAACGACCGATACGGTGTCTGCACGCCAGAACCGTGCGTCTTCACCGCCTGAGGTCACTGCAGCATTGACGATCTCTCCTGGTATCGCGTGACGAACGAAGACGACCCTACCGTCATATCGTGCTACGCAATGGCCACCGTGGGCCATCGCCCCCACTTCTAGCGTGAGGATCTGGCCAGCATCTTTGTCATGGGCGGCCAGATGCGCGGCAGTCTGTGAATCTGTGCTTGTCATTGATCGGCCTGCTTCAACTTGTGTCGTGTGTGTGGTATCGATGTAGTGAACCTCGGCAAGCCGAATTTCACGTTGTTTTCATTAATCAATGGTCCCTTCACCATAGTATCGGTTCCGCCTGTGTGATGTATCACCGTGAAGGTCGTCGTCATATTTTCGGTTCGACCTCGGTCTCACCTGCGGAATCGTCCTCTGGTCCTGTGTCATTGCTTTTCATCTGCGGGCGGGTAGCAGGCCGTGAGATGAGCCATCCGAACCACAGCACAAGGGCATACAGCGGCACACCCATGACTAACCGCGCGGTGCCCAGTGCTGCCACGTCATGGGACCAGTACATGGGCAGCTGTACGATGAGACGTGCAGCAAACACGAGCACCATGAGCAGGGTTGCTACTTGATATCTGCGTCGACGAATGGGGTGCTTTTGCCATTCCACGCCTTCGCCACGGATCCACCCGTAAATAAGGCCCATAATGGGCCATTTCACTGCCATGGAAAGAGCAAACACGGCTCCGTAGGCTGCGGATATATAAAAACCCATGACATAGTATCCACGGGCATCACCTTGTAACAGCGCCACAGCGGCAGAGACAGCAACACCAAATACCCCCGCGAGGGCTTGAGTCAGTGGTTGTCGTTGAAGAAGTCGGGCGATGCTTGCAATGGCAGCCAATCCGACGGCAGTAAGTGCTGATAGCACGAGGTCACCGGTGCTGATGAAGCATACTAGGAAGACCAGGGCCGGAACCACGGCCTCCGCAATACCACGAACACCACCAACCGAACCAAGGAGATCGAGTTGTCCGTCCTGGGTTATTGCTGTTCGGCCAGCCAGGCGTTCAGCCACGTGCTTGAGCTGTTCATTGTTTTCTGGTGGCTGCTCTGATTTGGCGTTAGGCACGGCCATTCTCGATTCAGAAGGGTTGATGTTTCGGATTGCCTGATCGGCTCCTATTGATTTTGGTTTTGTTGTTTTGCCTGTTGACGACGACGAGCAGCTGCTTCACGCATAGCGGCTAAGACGTTTTCTGGCGGAGTGAGCTCTAACATTTGCCGTGCGGGCAACGGTCGCTCTCCACGGTCGATCACTGTATCTTTCAAAATGTCATACAGTATCCCAGCTTGCGCTTTATCAATAGCGGCTTTGCCCATAATCATCGCACGGATCATCCAGCGAGGGCCATCAATCCCCAGGAAGCGTGCCACCCGCTCACCTTGCCGACCATCTGGCAACTTCGCTGGTACACGGATCAGGAGTTCTCGACCAAATTCGCCATCTTCAAGTGTGACTTTGGCACCCTTGGCATTCTTGTTTTGGTCGAACATCTCTTGACGAATCTCATCCCACTGTCCGCCAGACCGAGGGGCTGCAAACGCCTGGATTTGCAACGTCGAGTTCTCGTGGACAGCTGAGACGGCAAATACTTTTTGGTTCGCTTGTTCCTGCTCGAGTCGATAGGACACATTCTTACGCATCGGGACCTTAATGGCGCCAAGGTCCATGTAGCCCTTGCTGAAATCCCTTGTCTCAACCTCGGTGATATCGAACGGGCCGTCGGGGCGGGTATCAGCAACGGGAGCGTCTTCCTCTTCCCGTAAGTGTTCTGGCAACACCACGGTCTCTGCTTGAACGTGTCTGTTGCGACCAAAAAGCATCGTAGTCTAATCTCCTTTGGGTTCTCTTTGACCGTACCGCAGCCTAGCGGCCCGCGACAAAGCCGCCGGTGGACCCGAACCCAGCATCTTGTCGTTGTGTCGCAGAAAGTTCGTCAACCACGGTAAATGTCGCCTGGTACACAGGTTGGATTACCAACTGCGCAATACGTTCGCCACGTTGTAACTCAATCGTTTCTGTGGAGTCCAGGTTAATAAGCGGAACCTGAATTTCTCCGCGATAACCAGCATCAATCGTGCCCGGCGCGTTGACGATACTCAGTCCAGCACGAACCGCTAACCCCGAACGCGGGTGGATAAAACCTGCAAATCCCGCTGGTATCGCTATAGCGATGCCGGTGGGGACAAGCTGACGTTGTCCAGGAGTCAGCTGCACATCAATGGTAGTTACCAAGTCTGCCCCGGCATCCCCGGGTAAGGCATACTGGGGTGGCTCAATCCCCTCGTCCAAGATTTTCAGCTCAATGCTGAGCTGGTGCGGCGAGTTATCAAATTCAGACGACATGGGTGGCCTCAGCTGCTCTCTTCTGACTACCAGGCATTCTTATCGGCTCATATTCTAGCCGCCCGGAGGGGTCCCTACCTAAAATAGCGGGTCTCTTGGCCCAAGCTGTAAGCTGGAACGTATGACAGAGAATGCTGACAAGCGAATCGGACCGGGTGGTTCCCCGGTCGTGTACCAGGAGACATTACGTCCCACCTGGACAATGTGGCTGATGGTCGTGATTGCTGCCGCCCTCGGTTGGCTCACTCTTGCCCCGCTGAGTACGGGCTGGGGCATCGCGTCTGGGATCATCGTGGCGGCGTTGGCCGTTTTCGCCCTGTTAGCATCCCAGAGCGATATCACCGTGACCACTACCCACCTACAGGTTGGACGTGCGACGATCGAGCGTGAACACGTGGGTGAAGTGACCGGATACGTTGGCGATGCAGCATTCCAACAGCGTGGGCAAAAACTCCATGGTTTGGCATACCTTCATCTTCGGAGTTGGATCAAGCCGGTTGTACGCATTCAGATTGAAGACCGACGCGATCGCACCCCGTACTGGCTCACTTCAACTGCCCGACCTGAAGAACTTGTCAAAGCGCTGGGTGGTTCCATGTATGTTGATGAAGAAGTGAACGATGTCGATGACGAAGACATTCCACAGTGGCTCATCGACGCCGAGCGTGCGCAGTTGGAAGCGGAACAAGCAGACGAGCAGCGCGAGCAGCAGAAATAATTTCCGCCAAGCATTCTTCGCTATGTCTGCCTTAAAAAACGCAAAGGGGCAACCATGCATCCATGGTGTACCCCTTTGTGCTGTTAATAATTAATATTGAGTTGGTACTGCCTGTACCTGTTCCAATTAGCCTTCGCAGTCGGTGCAGTAAAGCATGCCGTCTTCTTCGAGCGCTACCTGTGATCGGTGACGCACCAGGAAGCACGAGGCACACGTGAACTCATCTGATTGGGCTGGCAAGACAGTTACTTGCAATTCTTCGTCCGAGAGGTCCGCACCGGGCAGCTCAAATCCTTCAGCTGCTTCGGCTTCATCCTCGTCAACCACGGCAGACTGGGTGTCTGTTCTGCGTGCTTGTAATTCCTCGATCGAGTCCTCGCGAAGCTCTTCGTCGTTCTTGCGGGGGGCGTCGTAGTCCGTAGCCATGAATCTCGCATTCGGTTAGGTTTTTCACATCGGTTTTGATGCTTCGGTCAGATGCTGCTCTACGTTGTATCACGTCGAAGGGCATCTGTGAGCCATATTCTCCCTGGGCGGATTGTGGCTCATGTTTTCGAGGTGATCTAACCTTATTGAAGGACACTTTGCAAATCGAGATCCCGCTGTATCTCCGATGTGGTGAAAGCGACGGCCAAAATGGCGCCACACCGGGGTACTTCCGCGATTTTCTGCGGATTGCATGGCAGAGTTCACACAGAAGTAGTATATATTCGGAGGCCTTGCATGGGTTCATCTTTTCAGTACGATCCCGCTCGTCGGCTTCGTCTCGTAGGAGTCGCTGACAGCGCGGACGAGCTTGTCTTATCGAACGGCGACGGTGAAGAGTTTTACTTGCCGATCACCGACGCGTTACGCAATGCCGCTACCCGTCCCATTGGTCGACCCTCTGCGGCAGCTGCCGATGAAGCTGCCAAAGAGCTTTCTCCTCGCGAAATCCAAGCGAAGCTGCGTGCCGGTGCGACGGTCTTAGAACTCGCAGAACAGCACGGTCTTGAGGAATCCAGCTTGGAAGTTTACGCGACGCCAATTATTGCTGAGCGCGACTGGATTGCACGGCAGGCCCAAGAACTCGAGGTTGCCGCCCCGCAGCTGGGCAATCAGGCATACGAGGCCGTCTTTGGAGATGAGCCAGCCCTGCTGGGTGAAATGGTCAACCATCGGCTTGAAGCCATGGGGTTGGACCCTGCAACAGTGGTGTGGGATGCATGGCGCGAGGAAGACTCCACGCTCTGGACGGTTTCAGCGGATTTCTCGGTCGAAGGTCTTGGCGATTCCTCGATCGGCGATCCCCCGCCGGCCATCTGGAGCTATAAGATGCAGTCCAAGCATCTAGAAAACGCCAACCGTTGGGCACAAGTCCTGAGTGAATTTGGGCCGGCAGATTCTCCAGTGACCTCGACCGCGCCGCGAAGTTTTCTGACGTCCGTCAATGATGCACCCTTTGATGTTGAATCGGACACCGAGTACTCGTCGCGTTCGTCCTATCAGCCAGATGAAGCCCAAGAGGAACTTCTTGACGTCCTCCACGCTCGCCGTGGACAGCGCCTCGGAGTCGATGAAGAATCCGATGATGAGCTTGCCGCGATGATCACTCGCGACGAGGATCCCGCTCCACTGCAGGGTCCAAAGCTCGTGGTGACGGATGAGTTTGCTGATGAGACCACCGCGAACACCGAGCCGGAGACCGAAACTCTCACAACTGAAGTCGAAGTGGCTTGGTCCGATGATGACGCTGAGGATCCAGCACACTGGGATGGCCGGGAAGTTGTGGCCGGTGAGTTTATGCCGCCCGAAGCCGATGGCGAAGAACGGAACGAAGACTCGTACGAGCAAGTTCCCGAGGAGACCGATACCTCAGACAATCATCAAGCCAGTGATGACGACGAGGCTGACAAGAAAACCGAACAGCCTGGACGGTCCAGGAGACGCCCCACTGTGCCCAGCTGGGATGAGATCATCTTCGGAACGCGCAAAGACAAATAGGGCTCAACCTGATCGGTGATGAAATCATCGTCAGGGTATGCGGATCATGAGCCAAGGTACCCGCACTTCTGCTGGGGTCGGAGCACCGTGATGTCCGACCATCTGGAAGCTTTGCGGGGTGGCTCGTCTACTGTCGTAGAGTGCAATCGGCGCAAAGCTAGTGACAAGCACTTCACCTATTCGCGGTCGCACTCGCCCATTGACCGTCCCGAACCATCCGGCATCGATGACTTGGTCTCGAGTTACAACCCAGGATCGATCGCCAAACCGCCGCTGCCAAGCAGCAATGGTGTTCGCACGCTGCTCTTGGGTGGCTGTTGGGTCAAAATGCAGCTGCACCATTCGTGGCTCACCGGCCGTGTGGGAAATGTGTCCGACCAGTTCTTCATCATCGGCAAAATCAATGCGGTCCTCTTCGGCGACTTCGATCATGCCATGGTCGCCGGTGACCGCCGCCAGGGTGCCATCGGGCAGGTTGCGAACCATCCGTCGAGCTTGTGCATCGATTTCTTCGAGGACTTCTAACCACTGATTCGAACCCGGTCCATGCTGATGACCGGTCTTGTCGAGTTCGTTGACATAGAGGTAGATGAGAGCGCCTGGCTGCTGAGCTTCTTGCGCAGCGTGTCGGAATCGTGCTGTCAGATCGTCTTGACCGACAAACCGGGGACCTTGTAATGCTGCCCGGGTTAGAGCTGACTCTTCAAATGCCGCCAGTGACACCGTCACGGGCTCAATATTGTGGACGCCGGCCAAACGCTCTTCGTTGAGCCGTTGGAAAATCGTTGGCGTTGGTTGCCAGGCTTCAGGATCAGTCCGTTCGTCCCAGCCACCGAGCTGGTTCACTACGGTGTCTCGCTCAGGATCGTAGACATCGTATCCAACGAGTCCATGCTCGCCCGGGGGTAGCCCGGTTCCAAGCGATGACAGGGCCGCTGCGGTCGTTGATGGGTAGATACTGGACAATTCGGTCTGCCCAGCGGATTGCTGCTTCAGTGCATTTCGAAGAAACGGCGCATGCGCTGAGAATTGTTCGAGCTGTTCAAGTCCCAGACCGTCGACCAGAAGAAGTATCGCTGAGCGAGCTGTTGGCAGTTGCAAGGTGTTGGGCAGGGCAGCGCCGAGGCTTGCAGCCAGTGATGGCAACACGTGCGTGAGGTTGCGTTCGGGGTTATATCCGGTGGGCAGTGGCATGGTCATGAAGCATTGTCCAAGATTGCGTCACGCAGTGTGCGACTAAAGACGAGCGCTTTGTCGACTGCTTGTTGTCCATCTGCTTTTCCCGCGATCCGCAAGACGAGATCTTCGGCGACCCGGGTCCCTATGTACCCATGGTCGGCTTCGCAGTGGGGGTCTTCACAAAGATTGGGCACAAACTCTATCCGTGCACCACCCGCCCAGCTGAGCGCCAGGGTGACTTCTGAGGGTGGTTGTCCAGGCTGATACTGCTGAGGATTATCAAAACCCGTGGTGACCACACACGAGCCAACCTTCGATAAGGGGATGATTTCAGTCGCGACAGAGGCTCGCGCAGTTCCCTCGTCGAGTTCGTCTTCAAGGTCATTGAGATGCAACGCTGCTAAGACGTTGCCTTCAGCGAGCACAAGGACGGTGATATGACGGTGGAGATCGTCGTATCCGAAGTGTGTTTCAACGTGTACGTAGTGACTCAAGATCTGGCGATCGCCAAGTTGCTGGCCCATGACATTCGCGACAAGCTGGGGATAGAAACCAGCGCGTTCGATATCGTGGGCCAAATCGGCTGGCAGTACGTGATGCGGCATGTTGATGTGTTCGTCCTTGAGGTTAATGCGTCAATAATGCGCGGCGGGCTGAGTCCGTGCGAACCGCGGCATTGGCAATATACACTTCTGCTTTCAGTACGGTGGTGGCTCCCGGGGCGGCGAGTAGCGGGTTGAACCGTAGACGCGCAACCTGCGGTAGATCGTCTTTGAGTTGTGACACTCTAGCGAGCAGGTCTTTTACACCTTCGACATCTACCGCGGGGATATCACCGTATCCAAAGAGTTTAGCCGATGCCCGTGGTGTGCGAATCAACCGGTCGAGATCCTGGTCCGATAATGGGGGCACAAAATGTACCCAGTCGTCCAATAGTTCGACTGCATCCCCAGAAATCCCAAACGAGATGACAGGTCCCACCAGTGGATCTTCGACTGCTGCCACGATACAGCCTTGTCCTGTCGGAGCCATCGCTTGGATTTCAATGGACGGTGAGCCATACGGGGCGAGCACTTCACGCATCGAGTCAATGTTGGTACGGAGTGCTTCTGGGGTGTCGATGTTGAGGCGGACTCCCCCGAGATCTAGGCGGTGTCGCAGTATCGTATTGTCGGCTTTCAGCACCACGGGGTAGCCGAATTCTTCGGCATATTCGAGTGCTTCTTCAGTCGTTGTGAAGCGTCGTGAGGGAAGAACCTCGATGCCATAACAGCCCAGCAACTCGTCAGTTTGGGCACGAGTCAGCTTGATAAGCTCCGTACCGGTGGCATTCTCGGTCCATTCGTCGACCAGTTGTTCTGCTCGATAGCGGTCAAGATCCTCATACTCCACCGCAATGCCCTGTTGAGCGTCGCGCCAGGTGCGGTACCGGACGAGTTCTGCTAGTGCGGCGACCGCTTGTTCAACTGATCCAAACATGGGCAGACCGCGCTGTTGTGGCTCAACATGTTCCTGTTCTGCTGCAGGATGGCTGTCACGTAGGGTTCCGTCACTGATAATTGAGGTTGGAGTAAAGGTCTCTTCTAAGACCGCTGTGAATGAAGCGAGGACGGTGACGGCATCGTTGTCACTAGCGGTATTGATGGCTTGAGCCAGCCGGGCTGCGTCCCCGTCGCGTTGGTGCATACCGGGCTGCACTACCACCAGGATGGCATCGGTCTGCCCGGCTTGAAGCGTCGTGGTGATCGCCTGAGTCACCGACTCGATCGCGTCTTCAACGGAGTGTTCTGCATCCAACATGGCAATATCTTGCACGTCGACGATCACCAGCCCGACACTGCGCGCATTTTCGACAGTCAAACGGTTGAGCGCCGGAGCATTACCGATCACGGTCAGCCGTGGGCCTGCTGGGACAGGCTGGCAAGCGAGTACCTGCAAGATGTCCAACATGGCGGCGTAACTATCGGTTTCAATCGCCCCCGATTGGCGCAGCATCGACGGCACGGTCCCGCGGGGCGCTTCGGTCGTCCGTGTGGCGTGGCCCGGTGGGATGCGTCGCCCCATCCCATGGGATCGTGACACTACTACCGGTTTTTTGCGGGCTAATCGCCGCACAATGCGAGAGAACTTGCGCGGATTTCCAAAGGATTCCAAATACAATCCAACAGCACCGGTGTTCGGGTCGTCTTCGAGGTACTGCATCGCATCATTGCCGGAGACATCTGCCCGATTTCCGGCGTTGATCACTGAAGAAATGCCGATACCGCGCTGCTGGGCTGTCGTGAAAAGCATTGCCCCAACGGCTGCTGATTGTGAGAACAGCCCAATCGAACCTCGTTGTGGCAGCATTGGTGAGACCGACGCGTTGAGGCTGATCGCCGGATCCGTGTTGATGATGCCGGCTGAGGCCGGTCCGATCACCCGCATGCCGTGACTGCGGGCAAAACGCACGAGGCGGCGCTGTTCAGCTAGCCCTTCTTCCCCGGTAAACCCGTCTGTGACGATCAGCAGCCCCTTCACGCCGTGACTGGCGCAATCGCGCACGACCGTCGAAAGTTCATCCACGGGGACCGCGATGACCGCCAGATCCACGACTTGGGGCACTTCGGCAATTGATGTTCGAGAGATCATCCCGGCAACCTCGAGCGCATCTTTATTGATGCCGTAGACGGGACCAGTAAACCCACCTTCGATGATGTTTTCAATCAGTGCAAAGCCGATGGAGCCCCATTGACGCGACGCGCCGATGACCGCGATGGACTCGGGTCGCAACAGCTCAGCGACCGATTGGGCTTCTGCACGATGTTCACGAGATTCCATCACGGCTCTGACACGAGCAGTCGGATCAATGGGGAATTCGACAACGACGACCCCATCTTCAAATGAGCGCGACGTCTCAAAACCTGCTGCTTGAAAAACTTTGAGCATCTTCCGGTTTTCAGGCAGCACCTCGGCCGTGAAGGTCCGGATACCGTTTTCTCGCGCCGCTGCCGCAAGGTGTTCCATCAGTATGGAACCGAGGCCGCGCCCTTGATGGGCATCGGCGATGTTGAAGGCGACCTCAGCTTCGGTTGTGTCACCGAGCCGGTCATACCGGCCAATGCCCATGAGTTCATCACCGAGCAAGATGACAAAAGCAACCCGGTCAACGTAATCCACGACGGTAAATCGTTCGAGCTCTTTGGCTGACAGCTGGGACTTATAGGTAAAGTACCGAAAGTAGATAGAATCTTGGGATTGGTCCTGGTGCATTTGCTGTAATGCATCGGCGTCGTCTGGCGAAACCGGGCGCAATCGTGCTGTTGCACCATCGCGCAACAGCACATCGGCTTCCCAATGAGCCGGATATGGGCGTTTGGTTTTCTGTTCAGCCATATAATTATCTTAAGCCACAATAAGGCCGTGGGAAGCACGTGACGGGAAAGG
Source organism: Yaniella sp. (assembly GCA_036516155.1). Lineage (GTDB taxonomy): Bacteria > Actinomycetota > Actinomycetes > Actinomycetales > Micrococcaceae > Yaniella. The sequence continues at coordinate 112,321 of DATBUK010000103.1, read as the reverse complement.
TCAGATGTCAAAGCGCTCAAATTCGAGGTCTTCGAAAAACTCCACAACGGCGATCGTGCCGCTCGAGGACCAAAACATCATCGACATTGATGTCGCCGCTGAGATGGAACATTCCTTCTTGGAATATGCCTACTCCGTCATCTATTCACGTGCCTTACCTGATGCCCGGGATGGGCTCAAGCCCGTTCAGCGTCGGATCCTCTACATGATGGATCAGATGGGCCTGACGCCCGATAAAGGGCACGTGAAATCGGCACGCGTCGTCGGAGAAGTCATGGGTAAACTCCACCCCCACGGCGATTCGGCCATCTATGACGCCATGGTCCGGTTGGCTCAGGATTTTAACCTCCGTCTGCCGCTGGTTGATGGACACGGCAACTTTGGTTCCGTCGATGACGGGCCTGCCGCCGCCCGGTATACCGAAGCCCGGATGGCCCCTGCCGCAGTCGCCATGACCGCCAATCTGAATGAAGATACGGTCGATTTCGAGCCAAACTACGACAACCAGATGCAGCAGCCCACCGTACTGCCGGCTGCTTTTCCAAACCTGTTGGTCAATGGTGCCTCCGGTATTGCGGTGGGGATGGCCACCAATATGGCACCCCACAACCTGCGCGAAGTGATCGATGCCGCCCGGCATCTGATCCACCATCCCGACGCCGACACGAAGGCCCTCATGAAGTTCGTGCCGGGACCAGATTTACCTTCGGGGGCGCGCATTGTGGGCCTCGACGGGATCAAAGAGGCATACGAGACCGGGCGTGGACGCTTCACGATGCGGGCAACGGTCAACGTAGAACAGGTGTCAGCCCGCCGAACCGGACTTGTCGTGACCGAACTGCCCTACGGTGTGGGGCCGGAACGGGTCATTGATCGCCTCAAAACAGCGGTCAACACGAAAAAAGTCGCAGGCATTGCCGATGTCATCGATTTGACTGACCGACATCACGGGCTCAAACTCGTCATTGAGTTAAAATCGGGCTTCAACCCACAAGCGGTATTGGCTCAGTTGTATCGTCACACACCGCTTGAAGAAAACTTCGGCATCAATAACGTGACTTTGGTCGACGGTCAGCCCCAGACGCTTGGGCTCAAGGACCTGTTGAATGTGTATGTCGATCACCGTTTGACGGTCGTTCGTCGACGTTCAGCATACCGTTTGCAAAAGCGCCAAGACCGACTGCATTTGGTAGAAGGTTTACTGCTTGCCTTAGTCGATATTGATGAAGTCATTGAGATTATTCGCACTTCAGATGATGCTGCCGCTGCCCGTGAGCGTCTGATGATCGTATTTGATCTCACCGAGATTCAAGCCAACCACATTTTGGAGCTTCGGCTGCGTCAACTTACGAAGTTCTCTCGGTTGGATCTGGAAACTGAACGTGACGATTTATTAGCTGCCATCGCTGAACTCGAAAAGATCCTGGAATCGGATACGGTGTTGCGTGAAACCGTCTCAACTGAATTGGCTGAGGTTGCTGAACAATTCGGCGATGCCCGTCGGACTAAGTTGGTGAAATCCGAAGAACTTGCACCAGCCGTCACCGCAGCATCATCGAAAGCGGACCGACAGGCCGCTGCTTCTGCCTTGCTGGTCCCTGATGAACCCTGCTGGGTCATCTTGTCGGCGTCCGGCAGATTATTGCGCACCCAGGATCGGACTCCGATTTCTGCCCAGGGGCGGCGTCGACGACACGATGTGTATACCTCGATCGTCGCAACGACGGCGCGTGGGGAAGTCGGGGCGTTGACGAACACGGGTCGCATCATCCGAATTAATGTTGTCGACATTCCAGCTGCACAGGAAGCCACCGCCACTCCGGCGCTGGCTGACGGGGTCAAGGCTTCCGAGTTCGTGACGCCGCAGCGCGGTGAACAGCTTGTCGCGATGGTCCCGCTCAACCGCATCCTGGCGCTGGGCACTCGCAATGGCGTGGTCAAACGGGTACGCCACGACGATTGGCCACTCAACCAAGATGAGTTCGAGGCCATCACGCTCAAAGATGGTGATCAGGTCGTTGGCGCAAGTGTGGCCGCGCATGATGCCGATCAACTGGTATTCGTAACCGAGGCCGGCCAACTGTTGCGCTATGCCGCCGAGCTGGTCCGTCCGCAGGGCCGGTCCGGAGGTGGCGTAGCCGGTATGAAACTCGTAGACGACGACAAGGTATTGTCCTTCACGGTGGCACCGGCACGTCAGGCCGATGATGCGGTCGTCGTGACGGTGACCAGCGTCGATGCTGACATGGCGGATGTCTCTCCGACCGCGAAAGTTACACCACTGGCGGAGTTCTCACCGAAGGGCCGCAACACCCAGGGACTGCGAGCGCATCGGATGCTGCGTGGCGAAACTGGCTTAGCCCTTGCCTGGGCCGGACCACACCCGTTAGCTTCAACGACTGGCGGAGTGGCCCGTGCGCTCCCCCAGGATTATTCCGGACGTGATGATTCCGGGATCCAGTTGGATTCGACCATTGGGACCATTGGTTACGGTGCCTCCCCTGTTGTGGAGTCCAACGGCGAGGCCTAACGGCGAGTCCAATGTTAGAGGCGCACTGCAGAACCGAGGTCCGCGAAGCGTTCATCGTGGGTCACCATGACGACAATCTTGTCTTGGAGGGCCACTTTGAGGTCGCTGATCAGTTCAGCGGCCTCATCAGCACCCAGGTGAGCGGTCGGTTCGTCGAGCAGCACGACGTGTGCGTCGGCTAGCAGGGCTCGAGCCACAGCGACTCGTTGTCGTTGTCCTCCGGAGATGAAGTGTCCTGAGGGTCCGAGTCGGGTATCTAGTCCTTGGGGCGCTTCAGCAAGCCACTCGCCTAGCCCGACGGTTTGCAGGACGGCCTGACATTCTTCGTCTGTGGGTCGTCGTGCTGGTTCTCGTGCCAGTGCCAGATTGGAGCGCAGGGTGGAATCAAACAGATAGGCTTCCTGTGGACACCATGCCACGTGTTGGAGTGCGTTGAACGCATCGGCTTCATTTGCGGTGAGTCGATACGTACCGGTCTGGGGGGCTAAGAATCCCAGCAGCACTGCCAGCAGGGTAGATTTTCCTGTCCCTGAGGGACCGGTGACGACGACGAAATCCCCGGTGGTGGCACGTAGTGAAAAATCTTCGAGCACACTGGGTTGTCCCGGGCCATAGGACACGGTGACGTTTTCTATCTCAACTGCTGCGATACCAGGATGGGAACCGGCGGCACGAAGCTGGACCCAGTCGGTTTGCGAGGGTCCGTCGTCGTGCAATAGCGGCAACAATTTGCCTAATTGATGATTTAGGACTTTGGACTCTTGGGTGGCTTGATTGAAGAGCCCGAATGGTTCCGCCAGCGCCAGCATGAGCATCACCACAAGAGCGGTGTTCGGCGCTGAAATACCCTGGGTGATCGCCACCCACATGGTTTGGACCGCGGCCCATCCGGCGATGAGTGATGTGAGGCCTTCCCCGAGGCCCGCGGCGGTCGCATTGCGTTTCAGCGGGGCGGTGGTTTGGCGCTCGGTGTCGATGAACCGTTGGGTCGCGCGTTGTGCCATCCCATTGCCGGCCATATCCGCTGCGGCGGTCAGTAACCGTGAGGTGGTCGATACCACCCCGGTGCGGTGCTCTGCTAATCGTGCACTGGTTTTGGCGTCCACGACGTGTACCAGGGCGGGCACCACGATGAAAGCCGCCAGACCTGCCACAGCTGCCGGCCACCACGCTCCGGGTGCCATGTATGCGACGATGCCGGTGGCAGTCGCCCACGTGATGATCGCCGCCGGGATTGGCACGATCACGCGCGGGACAGCATCGCGAAGCTGGTCCACATCGGAAATCAGTACCGACAGCGCCCCGCCCGACTTGGTGAGCTGATGCCATTGCGTTGCTTGTGAGCCCAGGGCATCCCATACGCGCAAGCGAATGCGGTTAGCCCACGACAAGACGGCATCATGGACCGCCAGGCGTTCGGCGTACCGGAAGACCGCTCTGCCGATGCCAAAAAACCGGACGCCAACGATGACGGCGAGTAGGTACAGGATGGGGGGCTCGTACGAGGCCTGGACAATCAACCACCCGGATAATGCAGACAGCAATGCCGCCGATAACAGCGCCGCCACGGCCCACCCGATACCAGCGATGAATCTGGGTTCTTTCACCGGTAAGATGCGCCACCAGTCTCGAAGTGTCACCCTGTGCTGGCGTGGCTGTTCAATCGACTCGGTACTACCCTGGGCTATGTGGTCTTGTACCGACGGGCTCGTCTCGTCAGGGATGTCGCTGACAGTTTCGCTGTCGCCAATGAGCTGATCTGCCACGGCGTGGATGCGCCTGTCGTGCGATGCTACCAACACCACGGTCGACAATGTGGTGCCATCGGGCAACGTGCCGCGGGCAAGGTCCTCGAGGATTTGGCGGATGCGACTGGCCGAACGGTCGTCGAGGTGGGCTGTGGGTTCATCAAGGATAACGAACCAACTGGGCCCGGATTCCTCCACGCTGGCAGCGGCTAGGAGCCGTGCGATGACGCGTGCAAAACCCAGGCGCCGACGCTCTCCTGGCGACAGTTCGTCAATGTGGCGATCCTGGTAGGATTCCAGTCCCGCCGCTGCTAAAGACGTTTCAAGAATGTGGCCAATGTCCAACGTGTCTGGCTTAGCGTGAAGTTGTCGTGCGGTGCCATCGGCGACCATCGTCAGCTCGTCAGTGACCGTTTCGGCAATGAATGCCGGATGCTGTCCAAGATAGGCAACAGGACGTCCGGCCAAGCCTGTGACGTGACCATCGAATTGGGCTTCGGCATCAGTGAGTAGTCCGGCCAATGCCTTCAATATGGTGGATTTACCGGTTCCGGAAGCCTCACCCAACACGGTGTACTGTCCCGGTTCAAGCCGCAGTGACAGTTGCTCTACAACGGGTTCGAGGACTTCGACTTCATACTGCGGAAGGTGGTCCTTCTCAGTCGGCCCCTGCTTCTGACGGTGACGCTTGGCATCGGCATATTGTTGTGGGGTGAGGTATTCGGGGCCGGTGGCGGGCTGATACTCGATTCGGCGCAGCGTTTTATACGCGATGGTGACGTCTGTGAGCTCGACGGCGTCTTCCGAGACCGAAGTGGTGTCTAGTGTATTGACCAGTGACTTCGGCACGGGTTGATGAATCTGTGCTCGAGCACGTTTGAGCGCTTCGACACCGTCTTCTGATGCGTGGTAGGCCGAACCAATATCGCGAAACGGTAGGTAAACTTCCGCGGCCAGCGTCAACACCATGATCCCGGCATAAAGTTCCATCGAGCCGTTGACCAACCGCACGCCAATAAAGACTGCAATGATGGCCACAGACAGCGTCGAAATGAGCTCCAGTGCCAGTCCGGACATGAACGCGGCCTTGAGCGTGTTCATGGTCGTACGCTGATAGCGCTCTGACACGTCCTGGAGTGCTTTCCGTTGGGTGCCGGCCCGACGCAAACCAACTAACACTGGCAGGCCACGTGCTAGCTCTAAGAGATGCTGCGAGAGTTTATTCAGCCCATCGGCGGCTTCGTCCACTCGGTGTTCGGTAAAGCGCCCGATCAAGATCATGAACATCGGGATCAGCGGGATCGTCAGAAGCAACACCGCAGCGCTAATCCAGTCGTGCAAAAGGATCCAGATGCCCAAGCCCAATGGAATAATCAGTGCTGATACTAACGACGGTAAGAAATCCGTGTAGTAGTCATCCAAGCCGTCAAGGCCCTTGGATGCTAGGACAGTATCTTCACCGGCGCGGTCGGCGTGTGCCCCTGCTGCAGCCAGTCTGTGCTGCACCAGTTGCGCTCGCAGCTGCTCTTTTTCTCCGAGGGCCGCACGGGTGGCAAGAACCTGCTGACCCCATTGGGCAACCCCACGCAAGACTGCTCCCCCAAACCCCAGCACTAAGGTGATGAGAAATTCCGTGCTTGTGGTGTAGTCAATGAGTGCTTCGACAAGCCCGGGGGCCGTTTTGGGGGAATTCAACAGTAGGTGCAGAAGTTGGGCCGCATCTGAAGCCGGCAGCGCTGAGGCGAGGTGACTAATGCCGCGCGCTAGTGATACGGCGATCAGGATCCAACCCGTGAGTTTGACTGCAGCCAGAACGCCGAGCCCTACAAGGGCCCGACGTCCTGCAGCAGACCGCGGTAGTTCGGGGATCAAACCGGGGTCACCACGGTGGATTCAGGGATGTGTTGTTCGCCAAGCCGTCGTCGGAAGGTCCAGTAGCTCCAGACACTGTAAGCCAGCACGATGGGAAGGAAGATCGCGGTCACGATTGCCATGATGCTCAACGTGTACTCCGATGATGAAGCAGTTGTCACGGTCAGGTTGTATGTTGCATCAATAGTAGATGGCAACACATTGGGGAACATAGAGGTGAAGATCGCACCGACTCCCAGCGCGACGAACAGGGCCATGCCAATAAAGGTCAGCCCTTCTCGACGTTGTCTTGAAGAAACCCACGCAATCGTCATCCCACCTGCCGCCAGGGCCAACATCACCCAGGAAATTACCTTGGGATAGCGCATGAGCACGCCGATAGCCCACAGGGCAGCCGGCAACAAGTAGAGGGGCAGGTAGCGCCGCAAGTGGTGGTTGCCGGCTTCCCGTGGGGCGCCGAGCGTCTTCAACGAGAGGAAAGCCCAGCCCATGGCTAGCGAGACCCCCACGACAGCCAACCCGCCCAAGATTGCCCAACCATTGAACCACGAGAACGGTCCACCGACTCGATCGCCGTAGGAATCAAGGGGCAGGCCAGTGGACGTTATGGCCAACATGGCTCCAATTGAAAACGCCGCAACGAATGAGCCGCCAGCCATGCACCAGTCCCACACGGTTCGTGCGGTTTGGCTATGGGATTTACCGCGGTATTCGATCGAGACGGCCCGGAGAATCAACGCTAGAAGCGTCAGGGTCAACGGTAGGTAGAGACCTGCAAAGAGCGAGGCGTACCAGTGTGGGAAGGCTGCAAACATCGCTCCGGCAGCGGTGATGAGCCAGACTTCATTACCGTCCCACACGGGGCCGATGGAGTTCAACAGCACTCGACGCTGCGACTCGTTACGTGCCCAGCCTTTCATCAACATCCCGACACCAAGATCAAATCCGTCAAGGATGAGATAGCCAATCCACAACACGGCAATGAGGATGAACCACAACGTTGGAAGAAATTCCATGATTTCGTTTTACCTTTCTGTTGTTGTGGCCCGCATCAGTATGCGAAGGATAACACGTCGGAAGATGGTCTATCGGATTGGTCGTCATCGTGTTCCTCGGCTATCAGCTCAGGCATCCCAGCAGGGTGCCCACCCTTGGTGTAGCGCACGAGCAACACGATTTCCACGACGAGCAACAATGCGTAGATCAACGTCAGAGCAATCAGCGAAAAGAGGATCTCTTCGCCGCTGACTCCAGGCGAGACCGCTGCAGCCGTAAATTGCCACACTTGATCAACCCCGGTGGGGTCAGGGTTGGGGGCCACAGTAAACGGTTGGCGTCCCATTTCAGTAAAGATCCAGCCGGTCGAGTTTGCGGCAAATGGGGCAAGGATCGACAGCCATGCAAGGTTCATCAGGGTTTTATCGTGAGGTACCGTGCCTTTGCGGCCAATCCATAAGCCAAGTGCTGCAGCCAATGCGGCTACCCCTCCGAAGGTGATCATCAATCGGAAACCCCAGTAGGTCACTTCCATGATCGGGAGGTAGTCGATCTCTGCCCCAGCGCGTTCCCCATAGCGTGGGTCGTCTGGCAGATGGGTCCCGAAGGCTTCTTCGTATTGTGGGATCAACGAGTTCACACCCTCGACAGGCGTATCGAAATCGTTGTGTGCTAGGAAGGACAACAGTCCAGGAATCTCAAAGACGCCCACAATGTCGTCACAGGTGGTAGCTCCATCGCCGTCTCGGCTCGCCACTGATAACACGGAAAACCCGGTGCCGTCATGACAGGCTGCTTCGGCAGAAGCCATCTTGAGCGGCTGTTGTTCGATCATCATCTGCGCTTGCGTGTGACCGGTGAACGCAGTCCCGAGGAAGGCCACGATGGCAATCCAGCCGCCCCAACGAAATGATGTACGCCAGCCTTGATAGTCAATTTCATCGCGCGCTTTTGAACCCGTCGAGCCGACCACGACATAACCGTTGTCATCAACGGTATCGATACCTTCTTTGCGACGCTTCCAGAGGTGGTACCACGCGATACCCAACAACATGGAGCCAGCCACTGCCAGGGCGCCAATGATTGTGTGTGGGAAGTGGATGAGCAACGTTGGGTTGGTCATGACAGCCCAGAAATCGACCATTTGCGCTCGTCCGTCGACGAATTCCACGCCCACGGGGTGTTGCATAAACGCGTTAGCGGCCAAGATGAAGTAGGCAGAGATGACTGAACCTAATACCGCCAACCATAAGACTGCCAGGTGAATCGCGGGACGGACTCTGCCCCATCCGAAAACCCAGATGCCGATAAAGACCGATTCCAGGAAGAAGGCGATGAGTGCTTCCATTGCTAATGGCGCGCCAAAGACATCGCCCACGAAACGAGAGTATTCACTCCACGCCATACCGAATTGGAACTCCTGGACAAGACCGGTGGCCACCCCCATGATGAAGTTGATCATGAAGATCTTGCCCCAGAACTTGGTCATGCGCAGGTAGTGTTCTTTACCGGTGCGGTGCCATGCAGTTTGCATCGCCACCAACACAATGCCCAAGCCAATGGTTAACGGCACCATCAGAAAGTGGTAAACAGTGGTTATCCCGAACTGCCACCTGGCCACTTCAAGAGGATCCATGAGGGTCCCTCCTCCATCGGCGTCACGTTCGCCGATGCTCGAAAATTCTGTATCTATATTTCGCGAGCTTGCACCTGTGATCAGATCATCCGCTCATTGAAACCAAGGCCGAAAAGTCGACAGCCTTCATACTACCGACAATTCTACGCAATGTAGAACTGTGTCTACGGAGTGTAGAAGTTTGCGTGGCCGCCCGCTATAATAAGGGCATTAAGGTAAAGGAACGCTGTCCGCACACTCACTCACACCGCGAACGGCAATGCACAGGAAGAAGGGACGTCATTGGGCGAACTCGAACAAGCGATCATGAATTTGCTGTGGGACGCAATGGAGCCACAAACAGCAAATCAAGTACGCGACTCGCTTGCCGCACGTCAGGACAGCACACCAGCCATCACCACCGTGTTGACAGTCTTGGGACGTTTACATAAAAAAGGCCTCGTCGTCAAGGATGATGCTCGTCGACCTCACGAGTTTTCTGCAGCAACGAGTCGCGAAGAACACACCGCGCAACTCCTCAATGAGGTGCTCGGCTCAGCGGAAGACAAACCTGCGGTGCTGGCACGCTTTATCGGTGGCATTGACCCTTCAGACGCTCGCACGCTGCAGCAGCTCCTGAGCTCGCGCGACGTCTAGTTTGTCACCGGAGGCCTACCCTGACCCCGTACCTGCTCGCTCTGCTGGCCGTGCTGCTGGCATGGCCAGCGCCCTTATTACTTCAGCGCGCTCAATGGCCGTCTCGGGCGCCCGGCGCAGCACTTGTACTGTGGCAAGCAATTGGTATTAGTGGCGGTCTAGCCCTTGTGACTGCGCCCCTAACCTGGGGGCTGCAACCTTTTGGCCAGGGCATCATTTCAGCAGCTGTGGAACTCTGGACGATATTTGAAACTCATGGTCTGAACGCGGTCTTAACCGACACGAGATGGCACCCCTTCGGGCTAGCGGCTATTACTCTTGGGTTCTTACTGTTTGGCCACCTCGCCTTGGTGCTGGTACACACGGCATATCGAACGTTTCGCCAACGTCGAAAGCATCGCGAATTCGTAGAAATCCTGGCAGCTTCTCTCAAAGAAGAAGAGCATGGTTTACAGAAGCCCAGTACTCGAATGGGCCACACCCGGGTACTACCAGTAGAGGACCCGTTGGCATATTGCTTGCCTGCCATCAATCAACCGCTGACCGTCGTCTCTCAGGGGCTCCTGGAAGAACTGACACCGAACCAGCTCGCAGCGGTGTTAGCTCATGAGTCGGCCCACCTTATCCAGCGCCATGATGTACTGCGGCTGGCCTTTCAAGCCTGGCATAAGGCAGCACCCTGGTTTCCTGCCACCGGGGTCGCGGTCACCGAAGTAACCGAACTGACCGAAATCATGGCTGATGAATACGCCCTGACCCGTCATGATCGAGATGACCTGCTCACAGCCCTGGCACACACCGTCCACCCGGACACCGTTGAAGCCGTCCAAAACCCTGTCTCGGCAGAAAATGGCCGTGAAATCTTCTCGCGCCGCATTCGACGTCTGACAAATCCCGATGAGCAATTAAGTTCATGTAGAGTTGGCCTGGTCATAATTCTGGCTGTGCTGCTTGTGACTGTGCCAGCCGCAGTCAGCTTGTTATGACAGATGCCACGGACTCCCCTGTCGGCGAAAAGTATGCTGCGAGGTGACGACGTGGAGCGCGAATCGCGTGAGTCAGCAAACCGCGCTAAGCTGAGAAGTTATGACAAGTCAATCCATTGGTGTTCGAGTACTGTTTTCTCGCACCAATATTGAATGGAAATAAACAGAAATGGACAGTCCAACGTGAGTTCAAATGCGGTTTCAGTTCACCACAATGCGGCCTTACTTTCTGTGGTAGAAGTGACCGCTCCGGTGGAAGTCACCTCAGACATGATCGACGAGCGTCTGGCTGCGGTCCTCAAACGTCTGCGACTGCCCAAACGTCTCCTGCAACGTGTGGCCGGGGTGAAGGCCCGCCGTATGTGGGAAAGTCCAGAAGATTATGTCGACGGCGCAGCCCAGGCCGGTGTGAAAGCCCTCGCTGAAGCCGGTGTCGCCCCAGATGCTGTCGGCTTGCTGATCAACACGTCTGTCACGCGCACTCAACTCGAGCCGGCCGTCTCAGTCCAAATTCACGACAGTATGGGCCTAGCACCCTCGGCGACCAATTTTGACATCACAAATGCCTGTCTAGGTTTTGTCAACGGTATGGATCTTGCGGCCACTCTCATTGATGCTGGCCAAATCGACTACGCTGTCGTGGTTGCCGGCGAAGACGCAAAGAACGTTCAAGAGGCCACAGTGCGCAACCTGCTGTCGGATCGCACCACCCGCGATAATTTTATGCAGCAGTTTGCCTCACTCACCCTAGGATCAGGAGCTGCAGCTGCCGTCATGGGACGGGCGGATAAGCATCCCGAAGGGCACCGTATCTTACGCGGGGTCACCCGTGCTGGCACTCAGCACAATGGGTTGTGTCAGGGTGGCCATGACGGCATGTACACCGATTCAGGTGCCCTGCTGGAAAATGGTCTTGAACTTGTGATGGATGCCTGGAACGACACGCCAGCTGACTGGGATTGGTCCAATATGGATCGGTACATTACCCATCAAGTGTCTCAGATGCATACCGATGCCATCATCGAATCTGCTGGAATCGATCCCACAAAGATCCCAACCACGTTCCCGGAGCTGGGCAATATCGGGCCTGCCGCGTTGCCTATCACGCTCGCCAGAGAACTCGATACGCTAAAAGTAGGTGACCGCGTCCTCACCATGGGTGTGGGATCTGGTCTCAACGTTGCGATGCTAGAAATAGAGTGGTGAAACCCCTTTGATGATCTCTCCCAAACCGGCACATTTTCCACAATCCAGTATTGAACTTACGAAACTGCCGGGGTGGGATCCCCGTTGGTCTCGAGTGGTCGTGGCCGATACCGTCGATGGACCTCGACAGTTCCATGTACTCGACAATGGGCCAGTGCTCTCTTCCCTCGGTGTAGAAATGCAAGACGTCGATGCGATCATCGTTGCCGTGCATGGTAATCCCACCTGGTCTTATCTTTGGCGCAAAGTAGCACAAGCCGGGGTGGCAGCCGCCGAATCCAAGCTTGACCTTGGCCCCGGAACCCCAATAGCTCCCATTATTCGGGTCATCGCACCAGACCAGCTCGACATGGGCTTTTCTGAACGACTCGCCCACGACGCCTGGCCGACCGCTGGGCAGGGCCCTACGACGTATCGGACGCTTGATCAGCGTTTGCATGACCTCGATGCGGTCCTAGCCGCCATGCTAGGAGATCGTCCCACGCCACCGATTTACACTCTCGGCCATGATTGGGGAGGAGTGGTTTCACTCGGGTGGGCTGCCGACCAGCAGTTGCGACACAACGGTTCCCAGCTAGAACCCGCTGGCATGATCTCGCTCAACACGGCCGTGTGGCACGACGAAGAAGATCCAATTCCGGCGCCGTTACAGGCGGCGTTGGCTGGGCCCTTACTCGCAAGCTCCACCATCGCAACATCAGCGTTTTTGGACGTCACGCTTTCCTTAGGGCAACCGGCATTATCCGAGGCCGTGAAGACCGCCTATAAAGCCCCCTATCAGCAGCGCGCTGAACGCGGTGGCATTGGGGGCTTTGTCGCAGACATTCCAGCATCAGCGTCCCACCGATCACGCAAGACGCTTCGTTCAGTGGCACAACATCTGGCCGCCTCACAGACTCCTGCGTTATTCCTCTGGGGCGCGAAAGATCCGGTCTTTCTTGATCGCTATCAACACGATCTGCTCCAGCGCCTACCGCACGCTGATATTCACCGCTACAACACTGCAGGACATCTGCTGGCGGAAGATCGCGATATCGTCGAGCCAATCTTCGGATGGATTCAACAGCAGCTCGATGACCAGCCCCGAGCTACCCCCGATCCAAACGCTACAAAAGGGTCGCACGCCGTTGGGCAATACACTCCGCTGTGGGGCTTTCTCGATCAGTGGAGCAACTCGCAGGAGAAAGCGTTAGTCGACATGACAGTCTCCGACCGGCACGGTGAGCCATTTGCGGTGTCATGGCATCAGCTTTCATCCATCGTCAATGCCATGGCGGTAGGTCTGCGAGAAGCCGGGATGCGCCCTGGAGACCGGGTATCTATGCTCGTGGAGCCTGGCAGAGATCTGACCGCTGCACTCTATGCGGTCTTACGTGTCGGAGGCGTGGCAGTTGTGACCGATGCCGGCCTGGGAATCGATGGGATGACCAGAGCGATCAAATCAGCTGCCCCACAATGGATCATCGGTGAAACCCCCGGGTTGTCCCTGGCACGTGCTGCAAACCTTCCCGGACGGCGCATCAGTGTCCGCAGGATGGACCCACTGGCGCAGCGTGCACTCGGACTCAGTGGCTCGATGTACCGGTTCGCAACCCAGTACGCCGGTCAACGTTTTATACCCGATGAGCACCACCCTGACCCATCCCCTGACGCGGACGCGGCGGTGCTGTTCACCTCAGGTTCCACCGGACCTGCCAAAGGGGTACGGTATACCCATCGCAAACTATCTGCCTTAACACAGCGGATCCAACAGACCCTCAAAGTCAGCCCGGGCTCGAGTTTATTAGCCGGATTCGCACCGTTCGCCTTGCTGGGCCCCGCCATCGGGGCGACTTCGGTGACACCAAAGATGTCGGTGACCAAACCCGCAACTCTGACCGCAACAGCGTTAGCCGACGCGGCAATCGCAGGCGAGGCAACCATGGTCTTCGCATCGCCTGCAGCATTGCGCAACGTTGTCGATACCGCTGATGAACTTAATGGCCTGCAAAGATTAGCGCTGGAAGATGTCACCATGCTGCTTTCAGCAGGCGCACCTGTACCCGTTCACCTCATGGATGAAGTACTCGAATTGGTGCCCAATGCTCAGTTCCATTCTCCCTACGGGATGACCGAGTCACTCCTGATCTCCGATATCGATCACTCCACCCAGCATGCCATCGCTGACCAACCCGATCGAGGAGTCTGCGTGGGCAAACCCTTGGACGTGGTACGAGTTGCTATGGCCCCGCTAGATTTTTATGGTCGACCCTCCGATGAACTGGTTGAGGGCGAGGCGGCCGTTGGCAAACTCGCTGAAATTGTCATCTCGACACCCCACATGCTGGCCGGCTACGACAAGCTCTACAACACAAACCGTCAAACCCGGGTAGATACCGTTGACGGTTTACAATGGCACCGAACCGGCGACATCGGGCATTTCGACGCCGCTGGTCGACTGTGGATCGAAGGCCGGACGTACCACATCGTCACGCCGCCGACCGGGGCGCTTGGTCCCGGTGGACCGGAAGACGACATCCAACGGCTCCCCGAGGTGAATCGGGTCGCCATCGTTGGCGTCGGACCAGTGGGGACTCAAGCCGTCGTGGCAGTAGTCGAACCTCACGATACGACCCTGAAACCCGGATTGGCACCCACTGAACTCACCGACGCGGTCCGCGCCGCGACTGATATCGATATTGCTGCTGTGTTAATCACCGATAATGTGCCCGTAGATATCCGACACAATTCCAAGATCAACCGGCCGGTTCTGGCTGACTGGGCTGCCGACGTATTGGCTGGTGGAAAGGTGACCGCTACATCATGACCGTCACTCCCTCGGCTCTTCAATACCGCACCGACGATTTTTCGGGACAGCGTGTCCTCGTCACAGGCGCCTCCGGCGTCCTAGGTTCGGGAGTTGCCCAAGCGCTTGTTAATGCAGGTGCCCAAGTGACTGTCCTACAGCGCTCCCCCTCTGGTTTATCGGGCGTCCATGAAATCCGGGGCTCGGTAACAAACGTGGACGACGTTGCAACAGCCGTAGACGGGGTGGACTCGGTAATACACATCGCCGCTAAAGTCTCGGTTTCGGGCCCCCTGGCTGAATATGAACACGTCAATGTCGAAGGTACCAGACTCCTCCTTGCGGCCGCCCAACGTGCCGGCGTGCAACGCTGGATCCAGATCTCCTCACCCTCGGTGGCGCACTCGGGTGATTCCATTATTGGCGCTGGAGCGGAGCCCGCTGATCCGAGTACCGCTCGCGGACATTACGCTGCGACCAAAGCGGCCGGTGAACTGCTCGCGCTTGATGCCGATTCACCGAACTTCAAAGTGCTCGTCCTGCGTCCTCATCTGATGTGGGGGCCCGGCGATACTCAACTGACCGAGCGCATTATTGAGCGAGCACGCCCAAACCGCTTGCCGCTCCTCGACGGCGGGACGGCGCTTGTCGATACGCTCTTTACCGTCAACGCAGTTGAAGCGATCGTTGCCGGTCTGAAGGCCGTGGATCGTGTGCACGGGGAAGCGTTGGTTCTGACTAACGGCGAACCCCGGCCTATCGGAGAAATGATTCGGCGCATTGCCGTAGCTGGGGGTGCACAGGAACCCACCCTGAACCTTCCGGCAGGTTTGGCGAAGGCTGCTGGATCGATCATCGAAAGATTGTGGGATGCCGAGAAACGCGGCGACGAACCACCACTGACACGCTTCCTCGCCGAGCAAATGTCGACTGCGCACTGGTTTGATCAACGCAGGACACGCGAGGTGTTGCAGTGGCAGCCCCGCATTTCTCTCGATGAGGGCTTCGAGCTGACCCGCCAGTACTACAACTCTTAGGCGTCGATCTCTTCGCGGTCCAATTCTTCAGCACCCGAGATGATGAAGTCCCGACGCGGTGCGACATGTCGACCCATGAGTAGCTCGAAAATTTCTTCGGCCTTTTCGAACTCTTCGATGTTGACTCGGCGTAGGGTGCGGTGGGCCGGATCCATGGTTGTTTCAGAAAGCTGGTCAGCGTCCATCTCACCTAGACCCTTATACCGTTGAATCGGTTCTTTGATCTTCCGGCCTTCGGAGCTGACCTTGGCAAGGACTTCATGCAGCTCTTGTTCAGAGTAGGTATATAAAACCTCATTGGCTTTCGAACCGGGATTGATCACTTCTACTCGGTGCAAAGGTGGCACAGCGGCATAGACTCGACCAGCTTCCACCATGGGTCGCATGTATCGGAAGAAAAGCGTCAGCAACAGGGTTCGAATGTGGGCGCCATCGACGTCAGCGTCGGTCATGAGAATGACCTTGCCATACCGCGCCTCGTCGAGATCGAAGCTGCGCCCAGATCCGCCCCCAACTACTTGAATTAATGCGGAGGCTTCCGCGTTATTAAGCATCTCCCCCACCGAGGCTTTTTGAACATTCAGGATCTTTCCGCGGATTGGAAGCAGCGCCTGATAGTCCGAGGAACGAGCTAACTTCGCGGTGCCTAAAGCTGAGTCACCTTCGACGATGAAGAGTTCGGTATTTGCTACATCAGTGGAACGACAATCCGCCAGTTTGGCAGGCAATGATGACGTCTCTAACGCCGTCTTGCGTCGTTGGTTTTCTTTTGCGGTGCGCGCCATAATCCGAGATTTCATCTCGGCCACGACCTTTTCCAGCAGCGTGTCGACCTGTTGTTTGACTGCACGCTTGCGTGATTGCAAGATTTCGGTCAGCTGATCGGCAACGATTTTCGATACGATCTGGCGCGCGGCTGGAGTCCCCAGGACTTCTTTGGTTTGACCCTCAAATTGGGGCTCAGCCAGGCGCACGGTCACAATAGCTGTGAGCCCTGCCAAGATGTCGTCTTTTTCGACACGAGTATTGCCGGCTTTCAGACGTCGCGCATTGGTCTCGACCGCTTTTCGAAACACCCGCGTCAGGGCCTGTTCGAAGCCGGTATTATGAGACCCACCCTTCGGCGTGGCGATAATATTCACAAAGCTTTTGATCTTGGTGTCATAACCGACGTCCCATCGAAGTGCCACATCTACTTCACAGGTGCGCTCGACGTCCTGCATTTGTGCCCGGCCGGAACTATCTAACACCGGCACACGTTCGGTGAAGTTCCCTTCTCCGTGCAACCGCCATACATCGGTGACGGGATTCAGCTGGGATAAATGTTCGACGAATTCAGCGATGCCGCCGTCGAATTGGAAAACCTGTTCGTGAGTGTCATGCTCTCCAGGAGTATCGGGCAGGCGACGTTCATCGCGCACGGTGATCCGTAAACCTGGCACGAGGAATGCGGTTTGTCGGGCTCGCTGTTCAAGTTCGTGGTACAAAAATGTCGCGTCGGGTGTAAAAATCTGGGTATCAGCCCAATAGCGAACTTTTGTGCCGGTCAGCCCGCGCTTGGCCTTCCCGACTACCTCAACCTCAGTGCCGGATTCGACCGGGACGAATGGCGAGTCCGGGTCGGGTTTGGCCGGGTCGTCATACCGAACGGGCTGGCCGCGGTGAAAACTCAATTGATGCACTTTTCCACCGCGAACAACTTGGACATCCAAGCGTGATGACAGTGCGTTCACTACCGCGGCTCCGACACCGTGTAAGCCACCGGCTGCGGCATACGAGTCAGAACTAAATTTTCCACCCGCGTGCAGTTTGGTGAACACGACCTCAATACCTGACAGCCCGGTACGTGGTTCTATGTCTACAGGGATGCCCCGTCCGTTATCTTCGACTTCAACCGACCCGTCGGCAAAGAGCGTGATGTCGATTGACTGGCCGTAACCAGCCAGGGCTTCATCTACAGAGTTGTCGATGATTTCCCATAGACAGTGCATGAGTCCCCTCGAATCGGTAGACCCAATGTACATGCCGGGGCGCTTACGAACCGCCTCCAAACCCTCCAGAACAGACAGGTTTCGGGCGCTGTACTCGGATTGTGTGACCACGTAGTGTTAAACCCTTTCGGAGGTTGTCTGTAGAGCAGTGCGTCTGCGGGCAAACTGGCAAGGATGTTCATTTACCGTTTACATACTGCTTTCCATTAGTAACAATAACGGCTTTCAGCAAGGTATTCGCGCTTTTGGGCATATCTTGAACTATCAGCCGAATCCGACTGCGCAAGGCTTACGCCACTCGCGATGGAGTTCATCAGATCTTTGCGAAACCCGCTGTAGCTGGCAATATGGTTCCACTGGTTATGCATGCATGACCCCGAAATTGCATAGTAGGAGGACAGTGTTCGCCGGTGGCTAGGTACCCACTTTCGGGCATAAACCCAGTAATTGGGGCGTTGTTCTACACAGCAATGAAATAACCTGTCAGGATGGAAGGACCACCCTTACAGAGTTTGGACCACAAATTAGGAGGCCCAATGTCCACGGCAACTAGTCTTGAGCAACCTACCCTCAACGCCGCCGATCGTTGTGACCGTTGCGGAGCCCAAGCTTACGTGCGTGCAGTACTACCATCGGGTGGCCAACTGTACTTCTGTGCTCACCATGCGCGTCAGGTTGAAGAGAGCCTTCGTCCGCAAACCGATATCTGGCAGGATGAGACAAACCGTCTCCTGGAAGAACGTGCATCAAGCTTGTAACTGAAAGCCACGTAGAAGACCTGTGGTTCGATAACCATATTTGCGTCAAAAAATCCGGTCCGTTTCATTTCGAAACGGACCGGATTTTTTGTGTTTCATGAGGGCTTAGCGGTCACAAGAGATACCGCTTGGTGCCCAAACGCTGGGTGTTTACTCCAGGTAATCGCGCAATACTTGTGAACGTGACGGGTGACGAAGTTTCGACATCGTCTTCGACTCGATCTGACGAATACGTTCACGAGTTACCCCGTAGACTTTGCCGATCTCGTCAAGAGTTTTCGGCTGGCCATCAGTGAGACCGAAGCGCATAGCGACTACACCGGCTTCGCGTTCGGACAAGGTGTCAAGAACAGAGTGCAGCTGTTCCTGCAACAGAGTAAAGCCCACTGCATCGGCCGGCACCACTGCCTCGGAGTCCTCAATGAGGTCGCCGAATTCGGAGTCTCCGTCTTCACCTAATGGTGTATGCAGAGAAATTGGTTCGCGGCCGTATTTCTGCACTTCAATGACCTTTTCTGGGGTCATATCAAGTTCGGTACCCAGCTCTTCAGGGGTGGGCTCACGACCAAGATCCTGCAACATCTGACGCTGCACACGGGCAAGTTTGTTGATCACTTCTACCATGTGGACTGGGATGCGGATGGTGCGGGCTTGATCGGCCATGGCACGAGTGATTGCCTGACGGATCCACCATGTGGCATAAGTGGAGAATTTGAAACCCTTGGTGTAGTCAAACTTCTCCACTGCGCGGATGAGACCGAGGTTTCCTTCCTGGATGAGATCCAAGAACAGCATGCCTCGACCGGTGTAGCGTTTGGCCAAAGATACGACCAGACGAAGGTTTGCCTCGAGCAAGTGGTTCTTGGCACGACGACCATCCGCGATAATCAGCTGCATGTCACGACGCAGTCGAGGGTCGGTGATTTCTTCCTGCTGCATTTTGTGCTCTGCGTAGAGTCCGGCTTCGATCCGCGTCGCGAGATCTACTTCTTCTTCAGCATTGAGTAGAGCGACTTTACCGATTTGTTTAAGATAATCTTTGACCGGGTCTGCTGTAGCACCGACAATGTTGACGGCTCGCTGCTGTGGCGCATCTTCTTCAGTCTCAGAAACAACGAAGCCGCCCGCTTTTTCAGTCGATTCAACATCGGGCTTCTCAGGTCCCGCTGTTTCTTTAATCTCCGCTACTTCTTCGTCTTCGCCGACAGCAACTTCTTCGTCAACGGACTCTTCATCGTCTTCATCGACAGCAACTTCTTCGTCAACGTCGTCTAGGTCGAGAGCTTCATCTTCAACGACTTCGTCTTCTTCATTGATTACTGGATCTTCGGAAACCATGGATGCCTTCTTACCATTCGCGGTAGCGGCTGCCTTTTTCGCAGTCCCCTCGGCTTTAGCCTGCTGCTTTCCAACAGACATTTTTTTGGCAGTCGCCTCTTTTGGAGTAGTAGTCACTCAGGTCCTTTCCTCATTGGCAGCCGTATGAGTAATGAGCTCACACACGATCAACACACCTGTGACCCTGTCAAGTCCATGTTGAAGTGATCGTTATTCCGGTCGGACGCTGTTGCGTCAGACTGTTACAAGATCCATGGATGCAGGGTCTCTAGTGTGTGTAACGCGTTCAGTGATGGATTTGTTCCCATCGTGACAAAAACTTTGCAAAAAGTTTCCCACACAGCCCAGAGAACAACACATTATGCCACAATCGATCGCATTTCCGAGCCTCTTCAGTTTTGGGCTACGCGGCGTGTTGCGGACTCCAGGCGCTCTCCACCCGGGTTGCCCAGCCAGCCACTGGCCCCTGCTTCAGAAATTCTTCCAGAATCATGAGGTATTGCTCATCAGGAAATCGCTGTCTCGCCTGCCGAAGGTAGTCCTTCGCAATGCTTCCTCGTCCACGGACCCACTCGATCCACACCAGAATACCTGCCAGCACTCCCCCTGAATGCTGATCTGACAGCGGTAATAAATGGCGGGATAACTGTTCAAGTTGGGCGATACGTTGCCAATCTGGCGGGCGCTCAGACTCGCCCTCTAATCCCTCTCTGACGGTGGTTCCGTCTGACATATTGCCAAACAGTTCGGCCAAGGCGGCAATCTCTGCGGGGAACTGCTTTAATCCAACCAGCCCTCGAATAGCCGTTGATACGTCGAAACACGCGGTAGCTAGGAGCGCATTGCGAATCGGCGGATGCTCGACGGCAGCTAACAACTGTGCCACCTCATCTGAGTTCAACATCGTTGGCCCATTGCGCAGGTGGTCATCCCAGAGGTTCAGCCATTGCAGCACGACCTGCGGGCGGTGAGCGAGCAGGTCCTGCGTATCTGGCACTTCCTCAGGCGCGACGGTGGTTTCGGGCGGAAACGATAATTTCCGCGACGTGGCCTCGCGATCAGGATCAGGACTTCTTGCGGGATTCAGCGCGCGGTAGAGGGGTCTGCTCCGGGGATCTTGGATATCTTCACCTTGAACCGTGCACTCAGTGGTGAAGGAACATCGAAGATGCCACAACTTGTTGTGATGGATGAGCCATGATTCTTGAACCGGTACCCCTTGCAACGCAAATTGAGCCGCGATGACAGCATTGCCTGTTCCCATGACGGCAAGAGCATGTTGGTCTGACACAGTGACGTCCTCTGCAATATACAGAAGGAGCGCAGAGGTGGTTGATGGCTCACGGGCTATGAGTTCTCCAACATGACGTCCGATAGCAATGAATTCCAGCTCTTGTGCTTCGGTCATACCAAAATCCATGAACGTCACACTTTCCGGTGTGTCACAGCGCGCCATATTTTGAAGTGATTCAGGCAGGTCACAGCGGACCACGGTGGCCAACTGATTGTGGGCAAATGCCACAACAACCCAGGAATTGTTCGGCTCAATCCCTAAGGTGCATTCGATATAGGCGAGCACATCCGCTGGGACCTTGACTTGAAGAGGTCCTGAACTGTTGCTGGCCGAGTTGCCGGTTGTGGTGTGATTCGCTGACCTTCCATCAGCCATCAGTGGAGTGATGCGGTCGAAAAAATCGGAGCGAGCTGTATTGTCATCTTGATGGTGTGCCATGCTTTTAGCATGGTTGACAGTCCCCTCCCATGGTGTGCCCACTGGCAGAAATGTGGATAACCTTGAATGACAGTCGTGTTCAGGCTTTTGGGTGGGCGGCTAGTCCGCGTCCGAGTTCGGATCGTCCTTCTGATCATCTTCATCGGGAACCACGAAGTCTGAGCTGTCGGGATCCATATCGGCACGCGAGGGACGCATGGGATCAGTGGACTCGTGAGGATCTTTTGCTTCAAGCTGGCCTGTATCAAGTAATGCCGAACGATCATCGGCGTTGAGTCCAGCATCATCCTGCAGGGCTTGGTCACTCAGATAGGACTCTACCGCTGACCCAATTTCTTCAGCATCGGGCATTTCTTCGTCAGGTTTTAGCAACAAGCTCCGAGCTTGGTGCTCTTGTGCATGCTCGTCGAAACGCTCTTCAAGACGTTCCA
Organism: Yaniella sp.; assembly: GCA_036516155.1. Taxonomy (GTDB): domain Bacteria; phylum Actinomycetota; class Actinomycetes; order Actinomycetales; family Micrococcaceae; genus Yaniella. Next base: position 90,639 of record DATBUK010000103.1, on the reverse strand, counting down.
ACATTGCCGTAATTTCAGGACGGTTTTGGACTTGCTGAGCGATCTGGCGTTCGACTTCACGGCCTGACTCACGTAACTCTTCTGTGGGTAAAATGAGCTCCATCGCGGCGCCAACATATTCCAACGCAGCCACGGCTGCTTGGGGGTAGGTGGCGTCTGCCAAATAGTGCGGTACATGCAGGGTATAACCGCTGACTTTGCGGTCTGCTTCAGCCGCTCTAAGTTCGAGAAGTTGCGCCGCTCCCGCCGCGATGCGGCCTTTCGGTGCCCACGTTGCTAACCCTTCGAGGAGTTCTTGTGCGTTGCCGTGAGTCGTGACTCCTAAAGGACGCGTGTGGGGCACAGGTAGCGGTATAGCATCCACGAATGTCACGAGCTCAACATCGAGTTGGTCGATCAGAATCATCACAGCCGCTACGAAACGATCCCACTGGTAATCCGGTTCGGGGCCACTGAGCATCAAGAATGGACGCTGCATCTGATCCTTGAGTAAATGTAATTCGAGCTCCGGAGCTTCATAGTCGAAAAACTTTTCCCCATCGAAACGCAAGTGGGGTCGGCGTGCACGATAATCCAAGAGCTGATCAGTATCAAATGTGGCAATGCGTTGGTGGTCGAGCCGTTCCAACAACATATTCTCCAACTGCGTTGAGACGTTGCCAGCATCAAGGTATCCCGAAAAGACCACCAATAAATCGAGCCCATGCAGCGATGGGCGGTCCTCATCTGGGTCTTCGGACGTCTGCGAACTCGACAGAAGGCCCTTAGCCCAGGAAGACAGGCGAATCAGGTCAATCGGATCGAGCATGCACATTCCTTACTCTGGTCGGTGGTTCAAGACTAGTCGCTATTGGGCACAACGTTGAGCACACAAAGCTTATTCCGCAACCTCTCGGGGGTGCCATCGTTATGATGGAATGAGCAACCACAAGTATCAACGACAGACAAGGACGTGATTACGTGGCTGAAAACCCCGTTGCCACAAACTTTATCGCGGAATTCACCGCTCAACTCACTAGCAGCAATTCTTTCGAATCCGCTGATGCTCTTGTTATCGGAGTTCAATCGACCGATGACGGGCCAGTCATTGTGGCTCCTGCACTTGATGATCAGGCTGTGGCAGGCTTACAGGATCAACTGGAGGCCCTGGGGGTCAAAGGAAAGCCTGACGAAGTGACGAAGGTCGCGGGCTCGGCCACTGACTTCAATGCCAAAGTGATTCTTCTGACAGGCCTTGGATCTACAGATGCCCCACCACAGGGTACTCCACGCCTCGATGATTCCGCTCCGGATACCCTGTCGGCCGAAGCGCTACGTCGGGCCGCCGGGGCAGCAACGGCCAAACTCAATGGCAACACCAAAGTCACCGTTGCCTTGCCAGCCGAAAGCGCCGCACACGTCACAGCGGTGGCAGAAGGTGCCACAATCGGCACGTATACGTTTGCCGGCTACAAGTCCTCACAAAAAGATGACGAGTCCGACGAACCAACCCACGTTGAACTGGAAGTACTCACATCCGTAGCCGACGCGCCGACGCTTATTGAACGTGCCGGTGTCGTTGCTCGTGCGACATTCGTTGCACGAGATCTGGTGAATACAGCTCCGTCCCACCTGTTTCCCGCAACTTTTGCCGATGAAATCGACGCACTGGTCGACCATTCCAAAGTCGACGTCACAATCTATGACGAAGCCGCATTAGCTGAAGGTGGTTTCGGTGGTCTGTTAGGTGTCGGCCAAGGTTCCGCGAATCCTCCGCGGTTGGTCAAGCTCGAATACGCGCCAGCCAATGCCAAGGGCCATGTCGCTTTAGTCGGCAAGGGCATCACCTTCGACACCGGCGGCATTTCCCTGAAACCAGCCGGTTCGATGGAAACCATGAAGTCCGATATGGCCGGCGCGGCAACCGTTGGAGCAGTGCTTCACGCGGTCGCGGAGTTGGGCCTAGATATTAAAGTCACAGCATGGTTAGCCATGGCAGAAAATATGCCCTCTGGCACGGGCATCAAACCTTCAGATATCGTGACCATCCGCGGTGGGACCACCGTAGAAGTCATGAACACCGACGCTGAGGGACGACTCGTGCTTGCCGATGCGCTCGTCGCCGCGACAGAAGAAAACCCGGATGTCGTCGTCGATATCGCGACTTTGACCGGGGCAGCAATGGTCGCCCTTGGAACCCGCACGACCGGTTTGATGGGTGGCGAGCAAGTCCGTGCAGAGCTGGCAACAGCAGCAGCTCGCACCGGAGAGACCGTCGTCGAGGTACCCATCCCTGAAGAAGCACGTGCAGGATTTGATTCCAACGTCGCCGATATGAAAAATACCGGAGAACGGTTCGGCGGCATGCAGGGCGCTGCAGCGTTTCTGCGCGACTTTGTTGGTGAGACCCCTTGGGCACACTTAGACATCGCAGGACCGTCCTTTAACGAATCAGCACCTCGTGGCTACACGCCCAAGGATGCCACCGGCACCATGGTTCGCACGCTCATTGAATTTGTGGCCAATCGAGCGCAGTAACCCACACTTAGTCTTCAGTCGGGGCCGCGATCCAATGCGTCCCCGACTGAGACTTTTTGAACGAAGCGCTGACCGTTGTGTAGCGGCTGCCACGTCCGGAAGGTTAACGTGGTAGAGGTTATAGAACATCGGGCCGACGAGCCTATAAGGTTAAGAGCAAGTGTCCAAAATTGCCCCGGTTATTCCGGGCTAAACAGAAACCCGGACGCATGGTTGGAAACCATTGACGAGGATAATGCGGGGCGACCCTCCGCACAGATGAGGAGCATCAATCGTGACTGATACCGCTACAGAGTTCGACGTACTAATTCTCGGCGGTGGATCCGCCGGTTATGGTGCGGCACTGCGCGCCGTGCACCACGGGCTGACCGTTGGGCTGATCGAACGGGACAAGGTTGGCGGCACCTGTCTTCACTGGGGTTGTATTCCAACCAAGGCATATCTTCATGCTGCCGAAGTCGCAAACGCTGCGAAAGACTCCGAGAAGTTCGGGGTGAAGGCATCTTTCGACACCGTTGATATGGCTGCGGTCCGTGATTACAAAGACGGCATTGTCGAAGGCAAATTCAAGGGCCTGCAGGGTCTGCTGAAGATGCGCAAGGTCACCACCATCTCGGGCAACGGTCGTTTGGTTTCCGAAAACCAAATTGATGTTGATGGCACCGTATACACAGGCAAACACATTATCCTCGCCTCAGGATCTGTTTCCAACACCATGGGTCTGACGATTTCAGACCGCGTTATCACCTCAACCGAAGCACTCGAACTGGACTACACACCAAAATCAGCAATCGTGCTTGGCGGCGGTGTCATTGGGTCGGAGTTCGCCTCAGCATGGAACTCATTCGGCGTCGAAGTGACCATTATTGAAGGCCTGGATTCGCTCGTACCTAACGAAGACCCTGCCATCATCAAACAACTCACGCGAAACTTCCGGAAAGCCGGTATCAAATCCAACCTCGGGGTCTTCTTCGAAAAAGTTGAAGAAACCGATAACGGCGTCAAAGTTACCCTGGCGGATGGCAAAGAATTTGAAGCCGAGATCTGCCTCGTGGCGACAGGGCGCAAGCCAAACACCGAAAACATGGGCTATGAAGATGTCGGCGTCCCGATGGATGGCGCACACGTCGCAGTCAACGACCGTTTGCACACCGGCGTCGGCAATATCTATGCCATCGGCGACATTGTCAAAGGAAAACAACTGGCCCACCGTGGATACCAGCACGGTAACTTCGTCATCGAAGAGATCATGGGCAACAACCCACTGAAAGTAGAAGACCGTAACATCCCCGGCGTGACCTTCACGACTCCAGAAATCATTTCTGTCGGGATGACTGAACCAGTTGCCCAAGACGAATTCGGAAAAGAGAACGTCGAGACCGTTGAGTACAACCTGGCAGGTAACGGCAAGTCCTCAATTATTGGTACCGGCGGTATTATCAAACTGGTCCGGCAAAAACACGGCCCAATCGTGGGTGTCCACGGCATTGGAGACCGCATTTCAGAACAAATTGGTGAAGCACAGCTGATCGTAAACTGGGAAGCATACCCAGAAGACGTCGCCCACTTCATCCACGCACACCCAACTCAGAACGAGTCACTGGGTGAAGCAGCAATGATGCTCAACGGATTCCCGTTGCACGCCTAGTCCAGCAGGTGGTCTGCCACCAGCGCATCAACCACCGAACGTATGAGCATTCGAAGAGGAAAAGAGAGGAAACCGGACGCAATGTCTGAAACCATTACTCTGCCAGAACTGGGCGAATCGGTCACTGAAGGTACCGTCACCCGTTGGCTCAAAGAAGTAGGCGACACCGTAGAGGTCGACGAACCCATCGTAGAAATTTCCACCGATAAGGTGGACACCGAAATTCCATCTCCTGTTGCAGGAACACTGCTGGAAATCAAAGTCCAAGAAGATGAGGACATTGAGGTAGGCGAAGCCCTGGCTGTTATTGGTGACGAGAGCGAATCAGCCTCTGATGCACCAGCCGATGACTCCGCCGAAGAAGAACCCGCAGAGGAAACCTCCGAACAAGAAGCCCCTGCCGAAGATGGCTCTGAAGACAAAGAATCCGCTCAGGATGCACCTGCGGCATCAGGCGATGCTGAAGAGGTCAAGCTTCCAGAGTTGGGTGAGTCAGTCACCGAAGGCACCATCACTCGCTGGCTGAAAGAAGTCGGCGACGAAGTCGAAGTTGATGAGCCACTCGTAGAAATCTCCACGGATAAAGTTGACACCGAAATCCCGTCGCCAATCGCCGGAACCTTGCTGGAGATCAAAGTACAGGAAGATGAAGACGTCGAAGTCGGCGAAGTTCTCGCGCTTGTCGGCTCGTCCGATGCTGCGGCTCCGAAATCCGAACCGGCTGAAGAGCCTGCGGCTGAAGAAGCACCTGAACCAGAAGCAGCTGAGGAATCAGAACCGGCCGAAGAACCGGCCCAAGCTGAAACACCAGAGCCCACTCCGGCGCCAAAACCTGCCGCAGACGACGCACCCTCGTCGCCTGAGGAGACCCCGCGTGGTGACGGTTATGTCACACCGTTAGTGCGCCGCCTTGCCCGCGAACAGGGCGTCGACTTAGCAGAAGTCACCGGCACCGGTGTGGGTGGCCGCATTCGGAAACAAGATGTCCTAGCTGCAGCTGCCGCAAAAGAATATGAAGCTCGTGACGATAAGTCTCAGGCAACCGCACCATCGGCTCCTGCCGCCACTGCACCAGCAGCTGCGCGTCCTGCGCCGAAAGATCCGGAATCCTCGATCGATCCATCGAAACGCGGTACCACCGAAAAGGCTTCCCGGATTCGTCAGGTCATTGCGGACCGCATGGTCGAATCGCTAGAGACCTCGGCTCAGCTCACCCAGGTCCATGAAATCGACATGACGCGTATTGTGCAACTACGGAATCAGGTCAAGGAACGGTTTAAGGCCGAAAACGGCGTCAACCTGACCTACCTGGCTTTTATTACTCAGGCTGCAACCGAGGCATTGCGCGCCCACCCGGCACTGAATGCACAGTATGATGCAGAAGCCAAGGAAATCACTTACCACGATTCCGAGGACATTGGCATTGCTGTCGACACCGAACGCGGACTGCTCGTTCCGGTGATCAAGGGTGCCGGGAATTTGAACCTGACGGGAATCGCGAATGCGATTTCTGATCTAGCCGTTCGAACCCGGGACAACAAGGTCAAACCTGATGAATTGTCCGGCGGCACCTTCTCGATCACAAACCTCGGCTCCTTCGGGGCCCTGTTTGACACCCCGGTCATCAACCAGCCGCAAGTCGCGATCCTTGGCCCAGGCAACATCGTCAAACGGCCGGTCGTTATCACGGATGCGGAAGGCAATGACGTGATCGCCATCCGTCACATGATGTACCTGTCACTCACCTATGATCACCGCATCGTAGACGGTGCCGACGCCGGTCGTTTTATGACGCAACTAAAGAACCGTCTTGAGACCGGTGAATTCGGTGGTCAACTAGGTCTCTGAAAGGACCCGCAGTAACGTTATGGACATTGTCTATCCCATCTTTATCGCCATCCACATCTTGTCGATGGCCGCCGTCGTGGGCGGTTGGTTAGCCAACTTCAAGAACCCCACGGTCACCAAGTCACAGTGGTGGGGTGCCCTTCTCGTCGTCATTTCTGGCATAGTCCTCTTTGGGTTGGCAGAGATGACCGGCGCTACGCAAGATGAGCCAACAATGCGAATCAAGCTGACTATCAAGCTCATTTTGGGTCTGATGGTGTTTGTGACTGCACTGCTTGGCCGTCGGAAGATCAACCGCGGTGAAGAAATCTCGACCGGACTGGCCCACGCCACCGGCGGAACGGGAATTATTGCCGCTCTGGTAGCTACGCTCTGGCGTTTCTAACCCACTGACCGGCTAGAAGGCCGCGACGAATGCTAGTCATTCGTCGCGGCCTTTACTTTAACGACAAAGCCCTCCTCAAAGCGTCTCGACCGAGCGTAGACGCCACCCTTTGGCCGTTTCACTGACCCTCAGGGCCAAATGCTCCGTTCGAGCCGGTACGGCTTGCAGCTTGTGCCCAGCTCGATCCCGCTGAGTATATGCATCAATACGCCACTCAACTTCCAGTATGGTTTCTCGTGGTGTATGCCGGATATTATTCACTACTGCTCGCATACGAATGCCATCAAGGACCGTCCCGGCCTCTTGCATTTGGGTCAGGACAGTCAGGTCGTTTTGGTAGGCTTCAGAATTCTTGAGCGCATAGTGGCCCACCTGCGACGGGTCAGCATCCGCCCATGCTTGACCTCGGACCTGAGCGAGCTCATCGACTACAGCTTGAAAGTCGTGCGAAGTTTCCGTTTGTTCTTCTTCCACGGCATCGGAGAGCTCAAGTATCTGCCCGGCGTGAATATTGGTACCTATTACAGCTGCCAGCAATCCACAGGTACCAAGGCCCAGCAGTATTCGGCGTCGCAACGTCTTTGAACGGACGCTACGGTCTGGCACCGGGTCCGTTTTTCTTCGTCGCGTGTTACGCTTCATTCGTCCTCGCATAGATCGACGATGGCTGCGATGTTCTTGGTTGAGCGGTTTGCGGGTCGGTAAGAGAAGCTCATACTCTTCACCTGCTGAGGCAAATAGATCCAGGGGTTCAGGCTCAGCCCAGCGAGCAACCGCATCAAGCAACCGGGATGTTGAAGGGCGTAATGTCGGCGAAGCCGATAGGCATGCTTCCAGCACTTCCACGAGCTCTGACGATAAATCTGGCTGCAACGTCGCTAAGGGTACCCGTGTCTGCGGTAACCCAGGAGTTGTGGCAGTCAGGCAAAACCATCCGATCGCCGCAAGTGAATACACATCGGCGGCTGTGCCCAAACTTTCTATTGAACTAGGAGATGTGTTCACTTCGGGAGCGATGAATCCAGGCGTGCCGGTTGTATGAAAAGCATGAGCTGTCGCGCGGACAGCGCCGAGATCGATGAGCACGGGACGGCCGGTGAGGTCAAACAGAATATTTGCAGGTGAGAAATCTCCGTGCACGATGTGCTGGCTATGCAAGTACTCTGCCACCTGAATCATTGGTAGTAACACGGTCACCGTTTGGCTGATGTTCAACGCGCCTGCGGCGCCAACTAAGGCGGCTAACGAGCCCGCCGGAAGAAATTCCCAGAACGTGGCACCTGCATGTTGTGCCGAAGCTAAGCCGTCAAGAACGTCCCCATCAAAATTCTGTACGAGGTTCTCATGTTCAAGACCCCGGGCAAGCTTAGCTTCTTGCGAAAGCACCGCATGGTCCTCTGCAGCCTGAGGAACTTTACATGCCAGCTGGTGTTTTGATGCTCGATGTTCCAGAAGCCAAACCTGAGCAGACGCACCCGTACCAAGGTGTCGTTGGACTTGCCAGTGTTCAAGCCGGGTGAGCAACGCGGGGGCGAATCTGGGTGATATTCGAGCACTCAAAGAAACCGCCCTACGCGTTTGGGGATAATTCATGGTTTATCTCCTCAGACGGGTATGCTCTATGATGCCCGAAAGCGCACGGGTACGATTAAGTTATCCACAGGTTTAGGGCTAGAATAGGTTGTATCATGGCTGAACAAACATCTTCTGGCGCATCGCAAGCGTCGAAAAAAGACCTCAAAACCGTCAAGGCTGAGCAAAAGGCTCGACGCAAGGCGGAGAAACTCGAGGCGAAGGAACGCAAAAAAGCCAAGAAAGCGAATAAGCGAGGCTTTTTCAAGCAAATCGCCGATGTCTTCAAGATGACTCGCAAGCACGATCCGGCGGTCCTGTGGTGGATGATCGGTGCCTTTGTGGCCGCACTTGTGGTGGGGCTCATTATTGGGCTGCTCACTGGATCGCCAGTGCTTTGGACTCTCATGTTCATTCCACTCGGGCTGCTAGCGGCGCTCATCATCATGAACAAAAAAGCTGAGAAGGCCGCCTTCGCTCAGATCGATGGTCGCCCCGGAGCCGCCGGAGCGGCGCTGTCCCAACTGGGCCGAGGATGGGTCGTTGAAGATGAACCCATTGCGGTCAACCCACGAACCCAGGAAACTGTTTTCCGCGCTGTTGGGAAGGCCGGAGTGGTTCTCGTCGCTGATGGCGACTACAACCGGGCAAAACGTCTCGCGGAAAAACAACGCAAACACATGCAGCGCTTCTTGCCCAACGTTGAAATCCGGGTATTGCAGGTTGGTCACGGCCCAAGCGAGGTGGAGCTGCATGAGGTCAAGTCCACCATCAAGCGTATGAAAAAGACTTTGAATCGGCACGAAGTGCGTGCCGTGGAGCAACGAATCTCGTCGCTTCCTGTCAATAACTTAGGTATTCCAAAAGGCATTGATCCTAACCGGATGCGTCCAGATCGCAAAGCTATGCGTGGACGCTAATAGTATCCACCTGTGGAATCTTTGACCTGGCCGGTACTGTGCAATATCACATATGAATTTGTACGGTGCCGGCCAGTTTGTCATGGAGGCCGCGCCCGTCGCGGTCGATCAAGATCACGGGTATGACCAACCCCAGTAATACAGCACGAATCGCTGCCTGATACAACTTGATAGTCGCTCCCCCAACCTGGACGACCTGGATGCGGAACACGCGTTTACCTAGCGTGGTACCAAAGAGCCACAACGACGCGAAATGCATCACCACAAAAACTGCTAGCACGACCCATTGGTTGCCAGGCTCTATCAGCATGGCAAGCCCAGAAGCTACGAACCAATCGATGAAAATGGCGCCAATGCGACGTGGATAAGATGCCGCTGAAGCAGGACCAGTCTCAGGAAGACCAAGGAACTCGCCGGCCCACCGCGGCTCTCTTGAAGGATGCTGTGTATTACTCATTATCTCCAGCTTAGTGGGTCTCGAGATGAAGCAGCGTATTGGTCCAATCCGACTGTGCTGTTGGCCGCATTCAGCTGCGTTCGCGGCTGAATTCTTCAGTGTCATGTTGAAACTCGTTAAGCTTGTACCAACTTGTACGCAATGAATGGAGTGACTATGTTCACCTCGTCCGAAGAAGTCCTATCTTATATCCAGGATCAAAATGTGGTTTTCGTCGATATCCGGTTCACCGACTTGCTCGGTGGACAACACCACTTCAATGTTCCCGCCGAATCTGTAGATGAAGACTTCTTCACCACAGGACAGCTCTTCGATGGTTCATCAATCCCAGGTTTCGCCGGTATTGCGGACTCAGACCTTCAGCTGATTCCTGACGTCGGCACGGCATTCATCGACCCGTTTCGGAAGCACAAGACGCTGTGCATGTCCTTTTCCATTCTGTCGCCTCGTACCGGCGAAGCATACGTCCGTGATCCACGATCGGTCGCTCAACGGGCAGAAGACTACGTAGCCTCCACTGGTATTGCCGACACTGCGATATTTGCTGCCGAAGCGGAGTTCTATATTTTCGATGATGTGCGGTTCGAAACGCACCTTCCCAACCGGACCTTTGTGGCCATCGACTCGGATGAAGCCTATTGGAATGACGCCACCGAGATTGAAGGCGGCAACCTTGGACACCGCAACCGGACGATGAAGGGGTACTTCCCAGTACCACCCGTAGATAAACACGCTGACCTTCGCGATGACATTTCGCTATTACTTGGCCAAGTCGGACTCGAAGTAGAACGTTCCCACCACGAAGTTGGCGCCGGTGGGCAAGGGGAAATTAACTACAAATTCAACACCCTGGTACGTGCCGCCGACGATGTGCAACTCTTTAAATACATTGTCAAAGGTGCAGCCAATGAGGCCGGTAAGACCGCAACCTTTATGCCGAAGCCAGTCTTTGGTGATGGTGGTTCCGGAATGCATTGTCACCAGTCTCTCTGGATGGATGGGGAACCGCTCTTCTATGATGAGCGCGGTTATGCCAACCTTTCTGACACCGCACGCTGGTATATTGGCGGATTGCTAAAACACGCCTCGGCCGTCTTAGCGTTTACTAACCCCACCGTCAATTCATATAAGCGCCTCGTGAAGGGCTTCGAGGCGCCCATCAATATGCTGTATTCGCAAGGCAACCGCTCAGCAGCGATTCGTATCCCCGTTACGGGATCCAACCCGAAGGCCAAGCGCCTGGAATTTCGTGCTCCGGACCCCTCCGGAAACCCATACCTTGGATTTGCGGCCCAACTTATGGCCGGGCTTGATGGTATTCGCAATCGCATTGAACCAGCAGAGCCGATTGACAAGGACCTCTATGAGCTTCCACCCGAAGAAGCGGCAGGCATTCAGCAGGCACCTCGAACACTTGCCGAGGCTATTGATGCCCTAGAGGAAGACCACGACTTCCTGCTTGCTGGTGACGTCTTTACTGAAGACATCATTCAGACTTGGATCCAACTCAAACGAGAAACTGAAATCGCACCGATGGAAGCGATGGTCTCACCCAAGGAATTCGAACTCTACTACTCCGTCTGATAACACCACGTTGTCAGCCTGTGCTGAGCCCCTCCCAGTTCCTGGACGCACTCGGGCAGGGGCTCAAGCTTTAACAGTGATGTTCAATCGTGCTAAGTCGACCAGAGGCTCCGGTACGCTAGAACGTAATGAGTCCAGCCAGCCAAAACATTCGAATCATTCCAGCCGAGTTCTATGACGGGTGGGTGCTGGAAATTGATGGGGGTGTGCAGTCACACGTCGGTCTAAATGATCCACGCCTCGTCCGTTTCGAATACCTGCGCCGTATCGCCAATGTCCTTGATATGTGCTGGCCACCGGGTGAACCCATCAGTATTCTTCATCTGGGTGCCGGAGCACTCACCCTGGCACGATATATCCAGGCAACCCGACCTGATTCGAAACAACTGGTCATTGAACTCGATGACCAATTAGTCCCATTGGTGACCTCCGAACTGCCCCTCCCCCACGGCACAGACCTTGAGGTCATCACCGGCGATGCGCGAACCCAACTGCAACACCTTCGCGAACGCAGCTTCGATGCCATCATTGTGGATATCTTCACCGGTCATGACACGGCAACCCACCTGACCGACAGGAAATTCTACGGGGACCTTCTGCACCGGTTATCGACACAAGGTGTACTGATGATCAATATCGGTGATGACGACGGTCTCACGTTCTCGGGCCAACAGGTACGAGTTCTCAACACGGTCGCCACAGGTACGGGTTTGCCTGGTACCTGGAACCTTGCTGATGCGTCAACCCTGGCTCAAAAGCTTGCGGGAAATATCGTTTTAGCAACCGGCCCTGGGCTCCCGACGGACCACCATGAGATGATAACCCTCCGGTCACGTTTAGCAGCAGCAGGGCCACACCCGGGTTCCGTTCTCATCCCCGCCGAGACGGAGGCGCTGCGGAAAGATATCGCCGAATGACGAATAAATGTCCCGAACCCTCCCCATTGTGATGAACATTGTGTACAGTAGTCCATGTGTTCCGGGGTCGGTGAGAATCCGAACCGGCGGTGAAAGTCCGCGACCCCCGCGCCCGCGGGGTTGATCCAGTGTAATTCTGGGACCGACGGTGATAAGCGAAATGCTTTAGTCCGGATGAGAGGAACGCGCTGCAATCGCAGCATTTTCCCGGCGCACCCTGTATCTAGGAGTAATACGCCGGATGTTATCTCACACCCAGCTTTCTTCCGCGATGCAGCGTGCTATTACGCTCGCGCATCGCGGTCCTTCCAACGACATCAACCCACAGGTTGGTTGTGTCATCGTGGACAAAACCGGCCAGATCGTCGCCGAGGGTTTCCACGCCGGGGCGGGGACTGACCACGCGGAAATTGTGGCACTTACGAATCTTCATCCCGGGCTCAATCCGACCGAGCTGACGGCAGTGGTTACCTTGGAACCGTGTAATCACACCGGAAAAACACCCCCCTGTGCTGACGCACTGTTGCGAGCTGAGATCGGCACGATCGTCTACGGCCAACCCGATCTGGGAGCGAAGTCCTCAGGTGGCGCCACCAAGCTCAGCACCCATGGCCGGTGTGTCATTGGCGGAGTCGAGTCCGAAGCGACTCGCGAACTGATTGCAAACTGGCGTAGCCGACATAACACCAACGACCACGCAGTGGTTGCAAAATGGGCCCAGTCGCTCGACGGGCGATTAGCAGCCGCTGATGGCACAAGCCAGTGGATCACTTCTGCCGCATCCCGACGCCACGTCCATGCCCAGCGTGCGCTCGCCGACATCATCATCACCACCACCGCATCCATTGCTGCAGATAATCCCGCGCTCACCGCACGACATCCCAACGGCGAATTGCTGGTACCACCCAAAGACCAGCCCCTGCCCGTCGTCTTCGGGCGAGGGTCTGTAGATCCTGATGCGGTCATCCACCAGCATCCTGCTCTGCAATATCGCGGTTTAGACACGCCTCCACAGTTTCGTGGTGAGCGGTTGCGCGACGACTTCGACCAGCTGACCGCCTTGATCGGGTACCGCCCGAGGATCTTCATCGAAGCTGGTCCAAGATTCCTCAACGCGGTGTTAGCTGAAGGGCTCCCTGACCAACTGCTGGTGTACACGGCTCCCACGCTGTTGGGCGGCCCCCATCACGTCGTCGAGGATCTCGGCATCTCGACCCTGGCCGAGCGACTGGATTTCGCCTTTACCGGTATCTATCAGCTGGATACCGACCTCGTCACCACCCTTCGGAAGGACCACTAACGTGTTTACCGGTATCGTCCAAGCTCGCGGTATTATCACCGAGCTTGCCAAAACTTCAGATGACACACTTGCGCTGACTATTGAAGCTCCCAGCGTGCTCACCGATGTCAGTCGCGGCGATTCCATTGCCATCGACGGCGTATGTTTGACTGTCACCGAGTACACCGACCAGACATTCACCGCTGACGTCATGGTCCAGACACTCAACCTGACCTCGCTGGGAACCAAATCCACCGGCGATGCCGTCAATGTCGAACCCGCGATGGCTGCGACCGATAGATTCGGTGGCCACATCGTGCAGGGCCACGTCGAAGCCACCGGGATCATTCTGGACATTGAACCCGATGCCAAGTGGACTCGAATGCGCATCAGTTTGCCAGACCGTCTTGCGCCCTACGTCATCGATCAGGGCTCAATCACCGTCAACGGCATCTCCTTGACGGTTGCCAACGTGACAGACCCGGGGCAAACAGAGCACTTTTTTGACATCTTTCTTATCCCAGAAACTTTAGAAGCTACCACCATGGGGGAAGCTGCGGTGGGCGACGTCGTGAATTTAGAATCCGACCTGCTCGCCCGACACATCGCTCGCATCATCCAATTCAACACCAATGAGGATAAATGAAACTCGACACCATTGACCAAGCAATTGAAGCCATCGCCGCGGGCAAACCGGTCATCGTCGCCGACGACGAAGACCGCGAAAACGAAGGTGACTTCATTTTGTCGGCAGAACTGGCCACGACCGAAACGATCGCGTTTATGGTCGAACATTCTTCCGGTCTGCTCTGCGCGCCAATGTCCGACGAGATCGCTGATCGACTCGAACTGCCGATGATGGTGACCAATAACCAGGATGTTCGCCAGACCGCTTACACCGTGACCGTTGATGCCGCGGAAGGCGTCACCACCGGCATTTCGGCCGCCGACCGAGCTCACACCGTCAACCTACTGGCTGGTGCTGACACCGTGCCAACTGATCTGAATCGTCCCGGTCACATCCTGCCCTTACGTGCCGTTGCAGGGGGTGTGCGCCAACGCCCCGGACACACTGAAGCCGCCGTTGAACTCATGAACCTGGCAGGGCTGGCACCGGTGGGAGTTATCGCAGAGATCGTTGCCGACGACGGTGACATGATGCGGCTACCGGGATTGCTAGAGATGGGTGCAGCACAGAACATTCCGGTCATTACCATTGAGGCCCTCACCGAATACCTCAACGCGCACCACCCAGAAACCGCACCGGCTCAGACGATCCACCGTCACGTGTCGCAGCGTGCTGAAGCCGTGGTGCCCACAGAATTCGGCAACCTGACCATGAAGGTGTATCGCGACCGCAAAGCCGGAGTCGAGCACCTCGCCCTGATTGGCCCCGATACTGTGCTTGCCACCGATCAGCCAACCGTGGTGCGTGTCCACTCGGAATGTCTCACCGGTGAAGCATTTGGCTCTCAGAAATGCGAGTGCGGGGCCCAGCTTGACGCTGCGTTGGAACACATCGGAGCCCACAGTGGCATCGTGATTTATCTGCGCGGCCATGAAGGACGCGGCATCGGGCTCGGCAACAAGATTCGGGCCTACCAGCTGCAGTCCACCGGGTTAGACACCGTGGAAGCCAACGAGCACCTCGGGCTGCCCATCGACGGGCGCAGCTACCAGGCCGCCGCCGAAATCCTTGATAGCTTAGGCATTCACAACGTCCAACTGCTGACCAACAACCCCGACAAAGTGGCCCAACTGGAAGCCAACGGGATCAACGTCACCGAGCGTCTGGGGCTGATCGTCGGACAGCATGCAGAAAACCTCGAGTATCTCACGACGAAAGCCACCAAACTCGACCACGCCATCCCTACTGAAAACGTCTAAGGAAGATCTCATCATGGCCAAACACGGCGCACCTCAACTTCAAGTCGACGCCTCCGGACTCAACGTCGCGATCATTGCCGGCTCCTGGCATACCACCGTCATGAACGGGCTCATTGACGGGGCCACCACCACATTGGAAGCCTCCGGGGCAACCCACCGGATCATTACTGTCGCCGGCTCCTTTGAAATTCCGTTGGCAGCCCAAGCCGCACTGGCCAACGGGTACGACGCCGTGGTTTGTTTGGGTGTCATTATTCGCGGTGAAACGCCGCACTTTGATTTCGTTGCCGACGCGGTAACCTCCGGGCTCACCCGGGTGCAACTCGATGCTGGCAAACCTGTCGGATTTGGAATTCTGACGGTTGACGACGATGCTCAAGCACTCGATCGAGCCGGACTGGCAGATTCCAATGAGTCAAAGGGTCAAGAGGCCGCTGAAGCAGCAATTCAGCTGGCGGTGACTGTCCGAGAGCTTTCGGAATAATCCGCCCCTCACGTGGTGCTGTACCTGTTGTTCAGCACTATTTTGGAGGTACCTTTTGACTGCGCCTTACCCAGTATCCATTCTGGATCTCGCAACCGTTCGCCATGGCCAACCCATCGCCGAGTCGTTACAAGAATCGACCGAATTGGCCGTGCTGGCCGATACGTTGGGTTTTCACAGGTTGTGGTTCGCTGAACACCACAACATGGAAACGATTGCGTCATCGGCGACCACTGTGTTGTTGGCGCATATCGGTGCCCACACCAAAAATATTCGGCTCGGTGCCGGTGGCATTATGCTACCGAATCACGCCCCCTTGGTGATTGCCGAACAATTCGGTACACTTCACGAACTCTACGGCGACCGTGTCGACCTGGGTCTTGGGCGCGCCCCTGGCACCGATCAGAAGACCTTAATGGCCCTGCGTCGAACGAATCAGTCGGCCGACCGCTTCCCCTCAGATGTATTAGAGCTCCAAAGCTATCTGAAAGGCGATTCGCGTATTCCCGGTATTCACGCCTACCCTGGCGCTGGAACCAACGTGCCGTTAATCATTTTAGGTTCTTCGCATTTCGGTGCGCAGCTTGCCGCCCAGCTGGGCTTGACATATAGCTTCGCCTCGCACTTTGCCCCGCAGATGCTGGAATCTGCTGCAGCACTGTATCGCAGCGAATTCACGCCCTCCGATGACCTTGCACAACCATACTTTATTGCCGCAGCAAACGTGATCGTCGCCGATACCGAAGAGCACGCGCAACAGATGTGGGAACGAGCAAAACGGGCCCGTATTCGGACCATGCTCGGCCGGGGTCGGAAACTCAGCGACGAAGAGGTTGAACAGCTTGTGCACTCTGCCCCTGGCCAACAAGTCCTGCAGATGTTAGAAATGACTGCCGTTGGCACCCCAGATCAGGTCCGCGAATGGTTGGACGAGTTCGCTGCTCGTGTCAATGCCGATGAACTCATCGTCACCAACATGGCAGGACCACTCGAGGACCGCAAGCGGGCCTTGCAACTGATGTCCGATCACCTCATTGATCGATAACTCGTCCCAGCCCGCCACGTCGGCGTCGAAACCTGCGAGCGCTTAGACGGTGCGCTTTTCGACCACGCCGTAGAAAATCCGTTCGAACACTGTGCGGGCGTGGCGGGTGATTCGTAGGTAATCGTCTTCGAATTCACCGATTTCGCCAGCGTCGTACCCGGCCCAGCGGGCCAACGCTTCCAATTGATCTCTGTTGGTCGGTAGCAGGTCCGATGATTTTGCCGTCGAGATCAGGATGCCGGATCGGATCCGAGTCGCGAATTGCCACGCCTGAATGAGAATGTCGGCATCGGCCGGCTGCAAGAGGTCGGCTTCTCGGGCCGCATACAGGGCTTCGAGTGTGTTGGTGGTTCGCAGCTCCGGGTACTCTGGGGCGTGTTGGAGCTGCAGTGTCTGGGTCAACCATTCAACGTCGGTCAGACCACCGCGACCAAGTTTCAGATGGCGCGCTGGATCAGCTCCGCGAGGCAACCGTTCCGCTTCGACACGAGCTTTCATCCGCCGAATCGATTGCAGTTGTTGTGTACTGAGGCCATGCTGATAGCGCACGGAATCTGCCCAAGCCTGAAACGTTTCTTGTAAGTATCGAGGTCCTGCGACCGGTCGGGCTTTGAGTAATGCTTGGACCTCCCACGTATCGGCCCACTGCTCGTAGTAGGCCTTATACGAATCGAGCGAGCGGACTAGTGGTCCTCGGCGCCCTTCGGGCCGGAGATCCGCATCAATTTCCAGCACCGGTTCGAGGACGATCGGCGGCCTGATTGGCATTTTCATAAAGCTGATGAGCGCTTTGGCAACTTCTACAGCAAAACGGGTCGCTTCATCGGAGCTCACCCCGTCAGCCGGGTTGTGAACAAACATCGCGTCCAGGTCTGAGCCGTAGCCGGCCTCGTAACCGCCTTGGCGACCCATCGCAATCACCGCAACGTCGGCTGGAGCCTCTTCAGTACCCCACTTTTGGGTTACATGGTCATGCACGACGTCTAATAACGCATCGACGGCGGCCTGATCCGCTGCCGCCAGCGCTGTCGAGACTTCGGATTGTTCGATGAGGTTGCAGGCGTCAGCCAAGCTGATGCGCAGAAGTTCGCGTCGGCGTACTAATCGAATGTACCGTGCCGCATCCGGCAGGTGCGGGTGTCTGCGGAGCAGGGCAGCCATCTCGGTTTGGATCGTTTCCAAACTCAACGGCAGCAGGTCCTGGTCGCGATCCATCCATGCTGCAGCCTGCGGGGTGTGCTCCAGCATGTCGGCGATGTAGCGCGAGGACGATAGGACGTGTGCCAGTCGCTCCCCCGCTGCCGAAGAGTCACGAAGCATGTGTAAATACCAGTGCGAGCTTCCAACGGACTCGCTTAGTTTGCGAAAACCGAGCAGGCCGCCATCGGGATCCGGACCGGAGGCCAACCACCCCAACATCGCGGGTAAGATCTGGCGCTGGAGTTTCGCTTGCCGCGACACACCCGAAGTGAGTGCTTCAATGTGTCGGACGGCCCCCTGTGGATCCCGATACCCCAGTGCAGCTAACCGCGCCGTAGCAGCTTCGGGCGTGAGTCGTGCGTCATCGGTCGACAACGCGGCAGTGGAAGGTAGCAGGGGCCGATAAAAGATCTGTTCAAAAAGCGTTCGATTCGACCGGACGGTTGCCTTCCATGCTTTGACAAGTTGGTCGGCGTCTTTCGGCCAGCCCTTGTCCATCGAACGTATACTGCGGGCCAAGGTTCGTAAAGCATCTTCATCATCGGGCATCATATGGGTACGGCGCAGCTGTACAAGTTGCACGCGGTGCTCAATCAATCGCAAGAACCGGTAGTTGTTCGTCATGACCTGAGCGTCACTGGGACCGATATAGCTACCAGCTTGCAGGGCTTCGAGTGCGTCTTCGGTTGCTCGAACGCGTAACTCCGGATCAGTTTTGCCGTGGACCAGCTGCAGTAACTGCGCCGGGAACTCAACGTCGCGTAGCCCACCCGGGCCGAGTTTAATTTCGCGTTGGCGTTCTTCATGACTGATGTGGTCGATGACCCGGTTTCGCATGCGCTGGACCTGCCGAACAAACCCCTCGCGGGTGGATGCCTGCCACACCATCGGGCTGAGCGAATCCAGGTAGCGCTGGCCCAGCGCCATATCACCGGCGACCGGTCGAGCCTTGAGCAGTGCTTGGAACTCCCAAGTATGAGCCCACCGCTGGTAATACTCCAGGTGCGAGGCCACGGTACGAGACAAGACCCCGTCTTGGCCTTCAGGACGCAGGTTGGTATCGACCTCCCACAACCCTGGTTCGCGAGCCGGCTGCATAATCACCGTGGAAATACCAGAGGCCAACTCTGCTGCAAGGTCTGCGGCAGCTTCCCCGCTCAATGATGACTCCGCTACGACATCGTGAGCAAAAATCACATCCACATCGGAAAAGTAATTCAGTTCACGAGCACCACACTTGCCCATGGCAATCACGGCCAGTTGTACCTCATTGGTGCGCTCGTCACGTTGTAGCAGTTCTGCCCGTGAGACCGCCAGTGCAGCTTCAAGCGTGGCGGTGGCGAGATCCGAGAGCCACATGGACACGACCGGTTGAAGATTCACCGGATCCGCTACGGTGAGATCCTCGACCGCAATGGCTGTCAGTTGACGGCGATACTGGACACGCAGTGCAACCGAGGCATCCTTGCCGGTCAGCTTAGCAACCGGTACGTCCGCTTCAGGCTCAGCTTCCACAGCCTCCACCATGATCGCACGCAACTGTTGGGAGGCATCACGAAAGTTGCCATGCTCATCTGTCAGACCACCACACGCCGGCGTTGAGGAGATTTCGGGATCACGAAAAATATCTAAGTGTTCTGACCGACGGATCAGGAATTCACCCAGCGCCTCGGAGGCCCCCAAGAGTCGCAGTAAGGGGCGGGCCTGGCCTTGGGTCACAAGCTCAGCAACGCTGGGGTCTCGTTCAATGAGCCGGATGAGCAAGAGTAGTGCTAAATCGGGATCTGGTGCGACGGTTAGTTGATCGAGCAGCTGTTCAATGTCTAGTTCGGCAAGTTCAGCCGAGCCCAGCAGCGATTCTGCTCTTGCCAAGTCACGCAGCCCGGTGGACACGAGTCGCATCTGGCTGACTGGTTGACTCATATGGCGTCCAGATAGCGACTGATCTCAAACGGCGAGACATTCACACGGTACTCGTCCCATTCGGCACGTTTGGCGCGAAGGAACGACTGAAACACCGTCTCACCAAGAACATCGGCGACAAATTCGGATTCCTCAAGGACCCCAATCGCATCATGCAAGGTTGTGGGCAGAGATCCGTGGCCCATGAGGATGCGCTCGCGGGTGGTTAACATGGTGATGTCATCGTCGGCGGGTTCTGGTAGCTCATATTCTTCTTCGATCCCCTTCAACCCGGCGGAAATCAGCAGCGCATACGCTAGATATGGATTCGCCGCAGCATCGATGCCCCGGTATTCAACACGCGCGGAACCGGCTTTATTGGGTTTATGGAGCGGGATTCGAACCAACGCTGATCGGTTGTTGTGCCCCCAGGACACATAGGATGGGGCCTCTTTGCCGCCCCACAGGCGTTTATAGGAGTTCACAAATTGGTGTGTCACCGCGGTGATTTCAGCCGAATGATGCAGCATCCCAGCAATAAAGCGGCGAGCGGTGGTCGACAACTGGTACTCAGCACCGGGCTCATGAAAGGCGTTAGCATCCGATTCGAAGAGCGAAAAGTGGGTGTGCAGCGCGGAACCCGGCTGTGTCCCGAGCGGTTTTGGCATAAACGTCGCATGCAGGTCTTGTAAGGTTGCGACCTCTTTGATGACGGTACGCGCTGTCATAATGTTATCGGCTGTGGTCAGGGCATCCGCAACGCGCAGGTCAATCTCGTTTTGGCCAAAGCCGGCCTCGTGGTGCGAGAACTCCACGGAGATTCCGACTGCCTCGAGCATCGAGACTGCTTCGCGGCGGAAATCTTGGGCAACTCCGCCGGGTACATGATCGAAATAGCCGGCCTGGTCCACCGGGACAGGCGCCCCGTGTTCATCATGCTGACCCGCACGGAACAGATAGAACTCGATTTCAGGGTGTAGGTAGCAACTGAATCCCATATCTGCGGCATGATCCAGCGTTCGACGAAGTACATGGCGTGGGTCAGCCATTGAGGGCTCACCGTCGGGCATTTTGACGTCACAGAACATTCGAGAGGTCTGTTCTTCGTCGCCGCGCCACGGCAGGATCTGGAAGGTCGTGGGATCTGGCTGGAGCAACATATCGGACTCAAAGATCCGCGTGAAACCCTCAATCGCGGACCCATCAAATCCTAATCCCTCGGAGAACGCATATTCCACTTCAGCCGGTGCGAGCGCGACGGATTTCAGCGCACCCACAACATCGGTAAACCAGAGGCGAATAAACCGCACGTCGCGGTCTTCCAAGGTCCGTAACACGTATTCTTGCTGGCGATCCATGATTTGGTGGTCACTTCCTGACAAACTTTGGGGTGCACCTTCCACAATAGCAATGTGACGTTAGACTATGGGCATGGTTGATTCCCCCTACTCAGTATTGAAAAAGACTCCAGCCCGTTATCGGACCGTGCACTTCCAACAGATCAAAGAAGCAGGCGGCAAATTCGCGATGCTTACCTGCTATGACGCACTCACCGCGTCAATCTTCGATGAAGCAGGGATCGAAACCCTGTTAATCGGGGACTCCCTGGGCAACGTGGTCCAAGGGCAACCGTCCACGCTGGGTGTGACCATGGAAGACATGATCACGTTTTCCAAAGCGGTCGTGGCCGGCACTGAGCGGGCTCTGGTGGTTGCTGATCTCCCGTTTGGCTCCTACGAAGCATCGGTTGAACAGGCTGTGAACTCGGGCATCCGGCTGGTCAAAGAATCAGGTATCTCAGCGATTAAGATCGAAGGTGGTGTGGAGTATGCACCGCACATTCAGGCACTGACCGCCGCCGGGGTCGCAGTGATCGCTCACACCGGTTTCACCCCGCAGTCGGAACATGTGCTCGGTGGCTTCCGGGTACAAGGCCGCGAAGACGATGCCGCACAGCAGATGGTCGAGGAAGCCCAGGTGCTTCAAGACGCAGGGGCCGTAATGCTGCTGATGGAAATGGTCCCCGCAGAGGTTGCCGCCGCGGTCGACGAAGCTCTCACGATTCCGACCATTGGTATTGGTGCGGGCAACGGCACGACCGGCCAAGTGCTCGTCTGGCAGGACGCGTTTGGACTCAATCGTGGCCGAGTACCATCGTTTGTGAAATCATTCGCCGAGGTTGGCAATGCGTTATCGGATGCGGCAAAACAATACCGCGAAGAAGTCCTGAAATCAGAGTTCCCGGACGACGAACATAGCTTCTAATGCCGCGTTACCAGTCGTCTTCGGCTTCCTCTTCCTCATCCCAGGCACGATTACGTTCTTCGTAGGTGGCTAGGGCATTGGCTGCTTCTTCCCGGGTAGCAAATGGGCCGATACGATCAATCGACATTGACTGTGGTCCGTCTTCGACCTCTCCGGTTTTCACGTTGTACCAGTAGCGTTTCTCTTGAGTCATACTACTTTCATACCAGATGAAGCCGTAGCCCAGATAGACTACAGCTATGACTTTTACGCCACAGGACATTGACTCTCGTGAATCGGTTGAACCTGGTTCACCCCAATCACATAATCATCCGGTTGATTCTCCGGCACGTCCCGGGCCCGGCTCGAAAGCTCCTAAAGGTCGGTTGAAGCCCGGGTACGTGGCGCCGCAGCTACCGGTGCCGGCACATATTGCCCGCCCCGATTATGTGGGCAAAAAAGATGCGATCGAGGGTTTGCACGGTGATGTCTACGATGCAGAAGGTATTGCAAAAATTCGTGCCGCAGGACGGTTAGCCGCCGAGGCGATGAATCTGGTCGAACAATATATCCGTCCCGGAGTCACGACGGCTGAGTTAGACCGTGTCGGTCATGAGTTCATTATCTCGCAGGATGCGTGGCCATCGACGCTGGGGTATAAGGAATTTCCCAAATCAATGACCACCTCCATCAATGAGGTCATCTGCCATGGAATCCCAGATGATACGGTGCTGGAAGATGGTGACATCATCAATATTGATATCACCGTGTATCAGGACGGGCACCACGGCGACCACAACAAGACCTTCCTTGTTGGAGACGTGGACGAGGAGTCTCGCTTGTTAGTAGAGCGGACTGAAAAAGCTTTACATCGTGCGATCAAAGCGGTCAAGCCGGGACGTGAAATCAACGTCATCGGAAGAGTCATCGAAACGTATGCCAAGCGCTTCGGTTACGGCGTGGTCGAAGACTTCGTCGGTCATGGGGTGGGCAAAGAATTCCACTCGGGTCTCATCGTGCCGCACTATGACACCGCGCCCCGCCATAATGAAGTCATGGTGCCGGGCATGGTCTTTACGATTGAACCAATGCTCACACTCGGTGACATCGCTTGGGATCTCTGGGATGACGGGTGGACGGTTACGACAAAAGATAAGAGTCGCAGTGCCCAGTTTGAACACACCATCGTTGTGACCGAGGACGGCGCCGAGATCCTGACGGTAGCTGACTAGCTCAAAGACATGACACCGGTGACGATCCTGACTTCCCCCTCCAGGATCGTCACCGGCAGTTTTTAACGCGTGAACAATTTCGCCTGGATGGGTTCCTGGACGTATGGTCGTTCACGCAATTCATGGATAGCTTTTTCAAAGTCGTCGAGATTATCGAAGTCTTGGTAGACCGAAGCGAATCGGAGATATGCCACCTGATCGAGGCGACGCAGTGGTCCAAGTATCGCGAGTCCGACCTCGTGGGCATCGACTTCAGCGTGTCCGGTCGCTCGGATTGTTTCTTCGACTTCTTGCGCGAGCTTTGCAAGATCATCGTTATCCACCGGCCGCCCTTGGCACGCCTTGCGGACTCCGTTGACCACCTTGGCCCGGTCAAATGGTTCGGCCACTCCGGAGCGCTTGATGACGCTGAGTGATGTAGTTTCCATAGTAGTGAAGCGTTTATCGCACGACCGGCACTCCCGGCGACGACGGATAGCCGAACCATCATCGAGAGACCTAGAGTCGACGACACGCGATTCTTCGTGTCGACAGAACGGACAATGCATGGGGGAAGAAACCTCTCTATATAGGTCTAGTCACATCCTAGTCCTACATATAGTTGTAGTTCAACCCTTCGGACTACTATATGTAGTGTCTTGACGGTGCGGCGTGCCCTAAAGGCTGCGGCCGTGACCTTATTCCAGACACGATGGTCCCAGTAATACCTTCAAATCCCCAAACAGCGCGGGGTTCGGGTTGACTTTATACTGCGGGCCGACGCGCATAATCTCCATGGTGAGGTTGCCAACGAGTTTGATATTCACATCGGTCGTACCGGAATGGTTTCGTAACACCTCACCCAGCTGTCGGATCAGCGGTTCTGTGGCCTTATATGATGGGATCGTTAAATTCAAAGGCCCACCAGCCGCCATATCGGTCGTATCGATGATTGTCATCTCTTGGGCTGAAATCACCACAGAGCCATCGTCGCGCCGCTGGACGCGCCCTTTAATCGAGACCACCAGATCTTCGGCGATCACCGTTGAAATAGGCTCGTAGACGCGACCAAAGAACATCACGTCGATGGAGGCAGCTAAGTCTTCAACTTCGGCTCGAGCATAGGGGTTCCCCGAAGTTTTTGCCACGCGTCGTTCCAGTGTCGTGATAAGTCCGGCGATGGTCACAAAGGAGCCGTCGGCCGGGCCATCGTCATCAAGAATTTGGCTGACGGTATGATCCGCGTGTTGATCAAGTGCTTGTTCTAAGCCCTGAAGGGGATGGTCCGAAACATACAGCCCAATCATTTCTCGTTCGAAGGCAAGCTTCGTTTTCTTATCCCATTCCGGTAGATCCGGCACTGTGATACCGAAACCAGTGTCAACTCCGGTATCCTCTTCATCATCAAGCAGCGAGAAGAAGTCAAACTGGTTGTTGGCTTCTTGGCGTTTTTGGACCATCGACGCATCGACTGCTTCTTCGTGGACTGCCAGCAGGGCGCGCCGCGAGTAGTTGAGCGAATCGAAACCACCGGCTTTAATGATCGACTCGATGGTGCGTTTATTACAGACTTCCTGCGGAACTTTTTTGAAGAAGTCCTGAAATGAGGTGAAGGCGCCTTGTTCTTCCCTGGCCTTCACCATGCCGGCAACAACGTGAGCTCCCACGTTTCGAACCGCGCCCATGCCGAAGCGAATGTCTTCACCGACAGGAGTGAAGTTTTGGGCTGATTCATTGACATCAGGTGGCAGAACTTTGATGTTCATGCGGCGACATTCGTTGAGATACAGGCCGAGTTTGTCTTTGTCGTGTGACACCGAAGTCAGCAAAGCTGCCATGTATTCGGCAGGGTAATGCGCTTTCAGGTATGCGGTCCAGTATGAGACCAGCCCGTAAGCGGCGGAGTGGGCCTTGTTGAAAGCGTAGTCAGAGAATGGGAGGAGAATATCCCACAGGGCTGTGATGGCTTCTTGCGAGTAACCGTTGTCCAACATGCCCTGTTGGAAACTGACATACTGTTTGTCGAGTTCTTCTTTTTTCTTCTTCCCCATCGCGCGGCGCAGAATATCCGCTTGGCCCAGCGAATAGCCGGCTACTTTCTGGGCGATGGACATGACTTGTTCCTGATAAACAATCAGTCCGTGGGTGACGCCAAGAATTTCTTCCAGCGGCTCTTCCAATTCGGGGTGGATCGGCGTGACCTCTTGCAGCCCGTTCTTGCGTAGCGCATAGTTGTTGTGCGAGTTCGCCCCCATGGGCCCGGGCCGGTAGAGAGCCAAGGTCGCCGAAATGTCTTCGAAGTTATCTGGGCGCATGAGCTTCAGCAGCGCACGCATCGGCCCACCGTCAAGTTGGAAGACACCAAGCGTATCGCCTCGGGCCAGTAGCTCATAGGAAGCTTTGTCGTCGAGCTCGAGAGTTTCCAGGTCTAACGTGAAGTTCCGGTTCAGTTCGATGTTTTCGACCGCATCAGAGATGACCGTCAGGTTGCGCAACCCCAAGAAGTCCATCTTGATCAGACCCAGGGCTTCTGCGGTGGGGTAATCGAACTGGGTGATGACCTGTTGGTCCACCAAACGCCGCATAAGCGGGATGACGTCAATGATCGGGTCCGAGGACATAATGACCCCGGCAGCATGGACACCCCACTGCCGGATGAGGCCTTCAAGTCCCTTTGCCGTTTCAAAGACTTCCTGCGTTTCGGGATCGGTCTGGAGTAACTCCCGGAAGTCTGCAGCTTCCGAGTAGCGCGGTGCTTCGGGGTTTTCGATGTCGGCCAGCGGGATGTCTTTGGCCATGACTTGTGGCGGCAGGGCCTTGGTGAGCTGCTCCCCCATCGAAAATGGCTTGCCCAGCACCCGGGCTGCGTCTTTGAGTGCTTGTTTGGTTTTAATCGTCCCGTAGGTCACGATCATGGCGACGCGTTCGTCACCGTATTTTTCCGTGACGTATTCGATGACCTCGTTGCGACGCCGATCGTCAAAGTCCACGTCAAAGTCGGGCATCGACACACGGTCTGGGTTGAGGAACCGTTCAAAAATGAGTCCGTGTTCCAGTGGGTCCAGCTCGGTGATACGCAGCGCGTAGGCCACCATCGAGCCGGCACCGGAGCCACGCCCGGGACCCACACGAATACCTTGTTCTTTGGCCCAGTTAATGAAGTCTGCAACCACCAGGAAGTATCCGGGGAAGCCCATCTTGATGATGACGTCTAGCTCATAGTCGGCTTGTTCCTGCACGTGCGCCGGGACTCCCGATTGGTAGCGCTCACGCAAGCCTCGGTTGACTTCTTTAATCAACCAGCTGGTTTCGTCCTCCCCCGGTGGAGTGGGGAATTTGGGCATATAGTTGGCGTCGGTATTGAAGCTGACTTCGCACTGCTCGGCGATGAGCAGGGTGTTGTCGATGGCTTCAGGTAGGTCAGCGAAGAGCGTGCGCATTTCTGCGGCTGATTTCAGGTAGTAGTCATTGCCTGAAAATGCGAAGCGTGAACCGCCTTCGTCGTAGGTGGGTTCATTGAGCTTCGACCCGGATTGCAGAGCCAGCAGTGCTTCGTGGTGTTTGGCGTCGTGCTGGTGGGTGTAGTGCAAGTCGTTCGTCGCAACGAGGGGCAAGTTGAGCTCTTTAGCGATTTGCATCAGATCGCCAAACACTCGGCGTTCGATTTCTAGCCCGTGCTGCATCACTTCGACATAGAAGTTTTCTTTTCCGAAAATGTCGCGGAATTCTGCGGCCGCATCCAGGGCTTCTTGATACTGTCCAAGTCGTAACCGGGTTTGCACTTCTCCCGACGGACATCCGGTGGTGGCGATAAGCCCTTCGGAATAATCGTTGAGTAGCTCGCGGTCGATGCGCGGCCATTTGGCATATACCGAGTCGAGCGACGCATGGGAACCCATCCGAAATAGGTTGTGCATCCCGGTGTTGTTCTTCGACAGTAGCGTCATATGGGTATAGGCACCCCCACCGGACACGTCATCACCACGTTGGTCGGGGTCGCCCCACCGGACGCGGCTTTTATCGGAGCGGTGTTGGTGTCCCGGAGCGAGGTATGCCTCTAAGCCGATGATGGGTTTGATGCCGTACTGCTGAGCTTTATTCCAGAAGTCGAACGCACCAAAAAGGTAGCCGTGGTCGGTGATAGCGATCGCTTCTTGCCCGAGCCTATTGGCCTCGGTGAACAGTTCATCGAGCTTGGCTGCACCGTCCAGCATGGAATATTCGGTATGTGTGTGAAGGTGAACAAATTCGTCACGTTTACCTGTAGATGCACCGGCCAAGACTGTGTCAACCTCCGATTTCACGATGGACTAGCGACAGTCAGTCTAGCCCTAGTATCGCAAACGATCCAAAGCGTAACGCAGATCCGTTGGGTACGGCGAGGTGTAGTCAACATACTGGCCGGTTACGGGGTGTTCAAATCCGAGCCCAACAGCGTGCAACCATTGTCGGGTGAGCCCAAGTTCTGCTGCCAGTGTGGCATCGGCATCATAGGTCAGATCCCCAACTAAGGGATGTTTGAGCGCTGAGAAGTGCACTCTGATCTGGTGGGTTCGCCCGGTGAACAGTTTCACGTCAACAAGTGTTGCGGTGCCGAAGGACTCTAATGTCTCGTACACGGTGATGGCTTCTTTCCCGCCTTCCACGACGCCGAAGCGCCATTCGTATCCTGGTTGGCGGTCAATGGGGGCGTTGATTGTACCGTTGAGCGGATCCGGTAGCCCTTCGATCAGCGCATGATAGTTGCGCTTGGGGGTGCGGTCGTGAAAGGCCTGCTTGAGCCGGCTGTAGGCTATCTCGGTTTTGGCCACAACCATCACCCCGGAGGTGCCAACGTCGAGGCGTTGGACGATCCCTTGGCGCTCGGGTGGGCCCGATGTCGCCACGTCGATCCCCAGTGCGGCAAGTCCTCCCACAACCGTGGGGCCTTTCCAGCCCTGGGAGGGGTGGGCTGCTACGCCAACTGGTTTGTCCACGATCACGAAGTGTTCATCGTCGGCAATTACTACAAGGTCTTGCACGAGTTCAGCTTTCACCTCAAGGGGGTCTGGATCGTCTGGCACAGTGACGCTCACCGTATCACCGGGGTCAAGCTTTGTTGATTTCACAGCAGGCTCGCCGTTCACGGTGACGAGTCCTCGTTGGATCCACTGGACCGCTTTGGTTCGGGAGATGTCTGCGATCTGGGCCACTGCTGCGTCGACACGACCGCGGTGCTCTACGGTCACGACCAGTTGGGTGGGTTCGGTTGCCGACATGGACTTATTGCCCTGGAGTGTCAGACTGTGTGGGTTGGTCTTCTGCTTCAGGCTTTCCGTCAAGGGTTTTGCCACGCATGACCAATAGGACGATCACAATGATGGATACCACGATGAATGAGTCAGCCAGATTGAAAATGGCGAAATTTGGTACGGCGATAAAATCGATGACGTGGCCGACTCCAAAACCGGGCTCACGAAAGAGACGATCGGTGAGATTGCCGGCAATGCCTCCGCCGAGCGCGCCCAGGGTGGTCAGCCAGGGTGTGGTGCGTGCCCGAAATACGATGAGATAGAGCACGACCAGCAGCCCGACCGTCTGGATGATCGTAAAGATCCAGGTGTAATCGGTCCCGATTGAGAAAGCGGCTCCGGGATTGCGGATGAAGTGCCAGCTCAGTACCGGTTCGAGCACCGGTATGCGCTGTCCCTCAGCCATATTTCCCAGGACGGCTTCTTTAGACCAGAGGTCTGCCACATAGGCGATGACCAATGGGATCAGAGCAATCCACCAGTGACGCTGGGGTGCTTCGTCTCCCGGTTGAGCCACAATAGTCTCCTTTGGCGGTATTGACATGCGTTACCAAACACTGATGGTCGGCTATTGTTCAATAGCCGACCATCAGGTGAGGCGCCGACACCGTTGAGTGTCGCGGGGTGCCAAAGTTAGTCTGTAACTCGAGCCTGAGAATCGAGGTCTTTGAGTTGGTTCTCGATGAACGAGCGGAGACGGGAGCGGTAGTCACGTTCGAAGCCGCGAAGTTCTTCGACCTCGCGCTCCAGAACTGTCTTCCGTTTTTCGAAGTCTTCCAGAGTCTTCCGAGAGGTCTCTTGTGCCTCTGTAACCAGCCGGTTCGCTTCGCGTTCGGCTGCTGAGATGATTTCGTCGCGCTTCTTTTCACCTTCGGCAACGTATTCATCGTGAAGTCGCTGTGCCATGGCCAACACACCGGCGGCAGATTCCGCGGTGCTTGCGTTTGACTCTTCCTGCGCAGGAGCAGTGGGCTCGGCGGGGGCGGCAGGCTGCACTACTTCTGGTTCTGGCTCTGCTACCGCCTGTGGTTCCGGTTCGGTTTCAACGACCGGAATATCCGCAGCTGTCGCAGTGTCGTCTTCGCCACCGTCAGCTGGGACGGGCGCAGGAACGGAAGCAGCTTCACCGGTCTGAGCTTCTAGCTCTGCAACCTGACGACGCAGATCATCGTTCTCTTGGTTTAGACGGCGCAATTCCTCAACGATCTCATCGAGAAAATCGTCTACTTCGTCTTGGTCGTAGCCTTCACGAAATTTCGTGACTTGGAATTTCTTATTGACTACAACTTCCGGCGTGAGAGCCATGTGGTCACCCCAATTACTTGGTCATGTACAAAACTGGAAAACTTTCGTTTCCTCATCAGCAGTTCAAGTCCATTACTTGAAGCTACCTGTGTATCTTGAGCTTACATTATCACCGTATATCGCTGAACGAGTAGTCTACACAGCTGTTACGGTAAAATATTCAACTTTTTGAGCTATATACCTTGAAAAAGTGCATTATCTGGCACCTTGAAACGCGATGATACGGATGATCATCACAATAAAGAACACGACAATAAAGGATAAGTCCAGGGAAACTTGTCCAAGACGCAACGGCGGGATAAACCGGCGGAAGAAGCGCAGAGGTGGATCGGTCAGCGTCATGACCAATTCAGCGATAATGAGGTTGAGTCCGCGCGGTCTCCAGTCGCGAACAAATGCGCCCACCAAGGAATAGAGGACCCGTACTACTAGGATGAAGAAGTAAATGGTGGTTACCAAATACACCAATGTCCAAAGTAATTGCACGAGTCCTCGGTTTCTTCGATATTGCGGTGGTTAGAAAGACGAAGTTAGGCCTGGTCGAAGAAGTCTTCGTCTTGATTTGCAGCTGTGTGACCGTCGACGACGTTCTCCACATTAGTGGGTGTCAGCAAGAAGACTTTATTCGTGACTCGTTCGATGGCTCCGTGCAAGCCAAATGCTAGTCCTGCTGAAAAATCCACCAGCCGTTTCGCTTCCGATTCGGCCATATCTGTGACATTAATGATCACTGGGATACCAGATCGTATAGCTTCACCAATCAGTTTGGCGTCATTATACGAACGCGGATGGATCGTACGAAGTTTGTGCACTTCAGCGCTTTCCTCTCGGGACGGGACCACACGCTTGATCGGCGTGACCGGTGCACGGTAGTCATCGTCATCGTCTGGTACCGGACGAGGACCAGACGGTTTCGACTCCACCGGTTTGACAGGTTCTGGTGCGGTTTCCGACGCGGTCGGCTTGGCCGCGACATCTGCTGCAGCTGGACGTTCTTGGTGTTCTTCTTCTAACAGTTCTTGTTCATACGCTTCGTCACTGTCAGCCAGACCCATTCGGATCATGGCCTTTTTAAATCCGCTAACCATGCGCACCTCACATCCTTGATGGTTCTAGGACACTATCGACCCTAGTAGACAAACGGTCGAATGTATGGGAAATACGCCAGGTTGTTCGGTGTGTCGTAGGCCATGAGTATGTTTTTAGCCTTGCCAGACATACGCTGCGATCCGTCCACGCCCTGGCTGGCGACGATGCGAATAGTACTGCTGGTTCGTATAAGTGCACTCATGGCTGCGCAAGACATCTACCTGCAACCCCGCCAGGACACTTTCAGCAGCTGCGGGGAGATCCAGCGCTGGCGTCCCCCATGAGGTTTCTGACGCGATTTCTGGATAGCGCTTCGTTGCGTGCTCTTGCATCTCAGCTGGGACTTCGTAGCATTGGCCACAGATGCTGGGGCCAATGACGGCGTGAATACGGCCTCGATCAGCTCCATCAACTTCTCGCAAACGTTCCACGGTGTTTTCCAGAATGCCACCGAGCAGTCCTACCCGACCGGCGTGCGCGATTGCCGAGGGTCCGTAGTCGGTAGTGAAAGCGACGGGCAAGCAATCTGCGACCAGGATACCCAAGGGTTCCCGACCCGTGACCGAAACGAGAGCGTCTGCTTCAACTAATGATCCATCAGCGGCCCAACCGTCCGCGCTTGCATCGACCACTTTGTTGGAGTGAATTTGGGACACGAACCGTGTCGTGCCGGGTTCGATACCCAAATTTCGTTCCATACGACGACGGTTCTCAGCTGGGTGTGCAGCGGTCTCCGAGGCGTCTAACACAGTGGTCGACATGTTTCCTGCATCCACTGTGGTAAATGCGATGTGGTGGCGGAAACCGGCCTGGGGCCGGTAGGCCAGGAATTTACTTGAGGAAGTCTGGGACATCGAGGTCGTCGTTACGCTTATTCGAGGACTCGACGACGGTTGGAAGCGGCTCGACGTTGGATTTTTCGGGCTCTTCGGCGGTGTTATACGTCGAGGTGTCCTCCGAGGCCTGTGTCGTGTCGGTCGAGTCAGGACCGCTGACAGGGCTGATGGAGGCTACTGGAGCCACCGGTGAGGCTACCTGTGATTGTGGGGTCTCTTGGCTGGCCGTGACGGGGTCGTCAAAGCCGGCGGCGATCACAGTAACGCGAACCTCGTCGCCGAGGTTATCTGAGATGACTGCACCAAAGATGATGTTGGCTTCTGGGTGGGCGACTTCTTGGACCATCCGAGCGGCTTCGTTAATTTCGAAGAGACCCATGTCGGTACCACCCTGGATGGAGAGCAGCACGCCGTGAGCACCATCGATTGAGGCCTCGAGCAGCGGAGAAGCGATGGCAGCTTCGGTAGCTTCAACTGCACGGTTCTCGCCCTGTGCAGCGCCGAGACCCATCAGTGCAGAACCAGCACCCTGCATGACCGACTTGACGTCTGCGAAGTCAAGGTTGATCAAGCCGGCAGTGGTAATCAAATCGGTAATACCTTGGACGCCCGATAAGAGGACTTTGTCCGCTTCTTCGAACGCCTCCATGATCGAGATCGATCGATCGGAAATGGACAGCAGACGGTCATTCGGGATGACGATGAGCGTATCTACTTCGTCACGCAGCGCTTCAATGCCCGTTTCAGCATTGGTGGCTCGACGACGACCTTCGAAGGTGAACGGTCGAGTCACTACACCGATGGTGAGCGCACCCAGCGACCGGGCAACTCGAGCCACCACTGGTGCGGCTCCAGTTCCGGTGCCGCCACCTTCGCCGGCGGTCACAAAGACCATGTCGGCGCCTTTAAGCGCAGCTTCGATCTCTTCAACGTGGTCTTCAGCGGCTTGCCGGCCGACTTCAGGGTCGGCACCAGCGCCTAGGCCACGTGTCAGCTCGCGCCCAACATCCAGTTTCACTTCAGCAGAGGACATGAGCAGGGCCTGCGCGTCAGTGTTGATAGCAATAAATTCAACGCCGCGCAATCCGACATCGATCATTCGGTTGACAGCGTTCACGCCGCCGCCGCCGACACCAACGACTTTGATGACGGCCAGGTAGTTCTGGGGTGAGGTCACGATATGATCCCTATTCTGCGTTCGTGGTGGGACGAAGTACCAGCTGCGTCCAAGATTCCTTCATTAAGCACACGATAGGCTCACACTTCTGGCTGGGCAACGACCTGTGGCCGTGTGTCGGCACGATAATGGAAATTAACTTGCGTTTCTATCGGGTTACCGGAAAATCGGGTGCAGATACATCATACTCAGAGATCTCGGCCGCTTGGTCTTCATCGACACCGAGTAGCGCTTCGAGTACTTGGATTTTCTTATCGGCTTGTTCGGTGTTGCCCCACATGACGGTTTTTCCCGAACTGAGTTCGAGTTCGATCGAATCGATCGATGCCCCGGAAGCAGCCCGAACCTGGTCTCGCAGGTCATCCGGCAGTGAGCC
Organism: Yaniella sp.; assembly: GCA_036516155.1. Taxonomy (GTDB): domain Bacteria; phylum Actinomycetota; class Actinomycetes; order Actinomycetales; family Micrococcaceae; genus Yaniella. Next base: position 57,465 of record DATBUK010000103.1, on the reverse strand, counting down.
GAGAACTTCTGTGATGGTGGCAAACACTTCTTGGTCCGCCACATCTGATGCGGACGCGACCACCGGCAACTCGAATTCCTGCGCTTTCTTCGCGGGAATCTCTGCCAGCTCTGTTCCGGTTTCAGAAAATACGACGTACTGTTTCCCGCGTGGACTCATCGCCACTGGGGTGTGTTCATTGACGATCACCACGAGGCCGTGGGGTGGTTCAGCTCTGAGCGTGACGTCATCGACTGCTGGGGTATCGGCGAACAGCTCGGTGACATTACGATCATTGACTTGCGGAAGCGGCGTGCCGGCAAGTACTGCGGTTCGTTCGGCGGCTTCGGATTCGGCGACCAGATCCAATCCCTCATGCGAGATGTCCTCTATTGCCAACAGCGGGCTGAAGTACAGCAGCGCCCACCCACCGGACACCAATATGAGTGTCACTATCGAAACGATGATCAGGACTTTGCGTCGACGTTCCTTGCGGTGCTCGGGGCTGGGCGGCAGCTCCAGCACCGTGTCGTCGACATCGGGTGTCGTATTCTCCTCGGCGACTTGCTTGACGCGCGGTTGGCGAGTCTTGGCAGCTGCTGTGGCCTTGTTCTTTGTTTCAGGGTTCGAAGTGGTTGTGTCCGTGTGGACCTTGTCGTCGTGGTGCGTTTCGATGACGGTTTTCTCATCGGAGTCCAGCGGTCGCTGCACGGAGATGGACTTGATCGGCTTGTGCTCTGCTAGGCCCGGGAATTTGTTGCCGATTGAGTCATCGGGTTCATTCGGTGGTGTCTTCGACATAGCTAAGCATTGCATTGGGTCAGGCCGGCCAGGATATCCTCAATGAGGTTGTTGACATCACCGGCACCCAACGTCAAGATGATATCCCCCGGGGTGGCCGCCTGGACCACAGATTGAACGGCTTCCTGGCGGGTTGCGACTTGTCTGGCGTGTGGATACCTGGCGATGAGCCCAGTCGATAACTGGTCAGTGATGAGCTGTGCGGTGACGCCGTCGATGGGCGTCTCCCGAGCTTGATAGATATCCAACACACGCAGGGTAGCAGCCTTTGAGAGCGCTTCAGCAAAGTCGGTCGCGAAATCTCGAGTGCGAGAGTAAAGGTGCGGCTGGAAGATCACGTGCACCTTGTTCCCGGCCGCCATGCTATTGGCAGCTGAGATGGCCGCATTGACTTCAGTCGGGTGATGCGCGTAGTCATCGTAGACGCGGATGTCGTTGACGGTGCCGTGGTGTTCGAAACGTCGTGCTGAGCCCGTGAAGGCAGAGAGTCCCTTAGCCGCCTCGTCTGCCGACATCCCAGCTATGACCGCGGCCAGCAGGACGCCAGCGGCGTTGAGTGCGTTGTGAATTCCGGGTGTGGCCAGGTGGACTTCCTGGTAACTTCCGTCGGCAAACCGATAGGTGACGTGCTGACCCGTTTCGGCATCATCGGGTTGGATATCGATAATCGCCAAATCCAGCTGCTGGTCGTGGGTATTGTGCCTTTCGGCGGGGTTCATGCTCGTGAGCAATCCATAGGTATAGACCCGTGTCCCAGTCGTGGTGGCATCACGGTAGCGCTGACCTAACGCAGTAGCACCGGGATCCTCGGCACACACAATGAGTGCCCCATCTGGCCTGATCTGGGCTGCAAAGTCGCTGAAGACCTGGTGGACGGCAGCTTCTGTCCCATAGTAATCAAGATGGTCGGCTTCGATGTTGGTGATGATGGAAATATCAGGTGCGTAGTTCAGCAGCGAGCCATCGGATTCATCGGCTTCAGCGATAAACCATGCGCCCGCGCCATGCTCAGCATTGGTCCCAAGGTTGGCGATGTTCGCACCGACGGCAAAGGACGGGTCGTAACCCGCGTGAGCAAACGTCACCGCTGCCATCGACGAGGTTGTGGTTTTGCCGTGGGTACCTGCCACCGTGAGAACTTTTTTGCCTTCCATGGCAGCCGCGAGCCCTATCGAACGGTGGTAGACAGGAATGCCTGAGGCTTCAGCAGCTTTTCGTTCAGGATTGTCCGGTCCAGCAACCGTTGAAGCGATCACGAGGTCAATGGATTCACCGGTGTCCTGTACGGCTTGCCCAATATTTTCTGCCGCATAACCAACATACAGTCTCGCGCCGCGTTCGCGCAGACTCGCCATAACCGGCAGATCCTTTGCATCGGTACCGGTGACGGTAATGCCGCGTGCTGCCATGATGCGCGCAATCCCGGAGACTCCCACACCACCGATACCAAGAAAGTGGACGTGGGAGATATCTTTTAGCGCTGGTATAGATTCCTGCATCATCGGGTGACTTTCGTTTCGGAGATAATCGTGGCCATGGTTTCCGCTGCATCGGTGATGCCAAGATGTTTTGCTGTCTGAGCCATATATTCTAATCTGGGCTGATCCCGGAGCAGGTCCGGCAACCGAGTGGTGACCCATTGGGATGTGAAGTGTTCATCGGGCACAACCACGGCCGCGCCGTGTTCCTGGAGATCGGCTGCATTGAGTTCTTGTTCACCGTTGCCAATGGGCAGGGGCACCAGCACCGACGGTATCCCAATGGCAGCGATCTCGTGGACGGTTCCGGCTCCGGCCCGAGCCACGATGAGGTCGGCGGCTTGATATACGCGCGACAGGCCGTCAATATATTCAACTTGGATGTACCCGGGTGCTGTCACGGGTTGGCCTGCTGCATCGGTGACCACTTTGTCGCGTCCTGTCAGATGCAGGACCTGCGCGCCAGTGGCTAAGAGGTCATCCAATGCACCGGCGATGGCATTATTGACGTTTAAGGCCCCGGACGAGCCGCCGGTAACGACCAGGGTTGTTTTGTCTGGTGCTAATCCGAGGGAACGACGAGCTTCAGCCTGCATGGTCGGCCCCGTTGGCAGCTCAGTGATTTCGGTGCGCATCGGCATTCCGACATGAATGGCACCGGGCAGATCGGTTCCTTCAAATGCACACGCCACGACGCTGGCAAAACGCGCTGCAAGACGATTCGCTAAACCCGGCCGCACGTTGCCCTCGTGCACGATGACCGGAATCTTCTCAGCGCGAGCTGCTAGGTACACCGGGGTTGCTGCATATCCCCCAACGCCAACGACCACCTGGGTTTTGTGTTCGCGCAGCAATTTGCGGGCCTGTTTGACGGCTTTTCGCAACCGGAAGGGCACTGCCATCAACTCGGTCGAGAGACTACGGGGCATAGGCACCTTGTTCACGGTGGCAAACCGATAACCGGCATCCGGGATTAAGGTGGATTCCATGCCTTCGGCGGTGCCGATCATTAAGATGTCCAGCCCGATGGCGGTGTCTTGATATTTATGCTTGAGCGCATCAGCCATGGCAAGCATCGGTGAAACGTGTCCGGCAGTTCCGCCGCCGCAAAAGACGACGTTCATGGTCGTAGTCATCGTGTCGATTGTACGCTCTCTTTCTCGACGGGGGACGTCTGAGCTTGGCGGGCCGCATCCTGGAGTTCCTGTGCCTGCTGGCGTGCAAAAGATAACACGACCCCGACAGCAAGGATCGCCATCAGCAACGCAGAACCACCCGCCGAAATAAACGGTAAGGGCACACCGATGACCGGTAGGAGTCCGGTGACCATGGCGATATTCATAAAGGTTTGACCCAGCAGCCACGTCATGATTGCTCCGGTCGAGATCCGCACGAAGTGATCAGTGGTGTTATAGGCGACCCGGAACATCCCGATGCCCAAGGTTATGAACAGCCCCAACACCAGCAGCGCGCCGATGAGCCCGAGTTCTTCACCCAGTACCGTGAAGATAAAGTCGTTTCCGGCTTCGGGTATGTAGGACCATTTCTGGCGTGACTCACCCAGCCCCACACCGAACCAGCCCCCGGATGCCAGTGCAAAGATCCCTTGTTCATATTGGTAGCAAGGGTCTGATGCGTGATCACAGTTACCCAACCAGGCATCGATGCGCAGTCTTCGGTTGCTTGACTGCAGTGTGGCTAGTACAACCCCGACGAGACCGACCAGCCCAGCAATACCAAGATACAGGGCGCGCATCCCGCCAAGATATAACACCGTTGCGATGATCATGAGCATGATCAAAACGGTCCCCAAGTCACGACCGAGCAGAATGAGCAGGACGATGACTGCTCCAAACGGCGCCACAACCGGTACCAGCAATTTCTTGCCGTAGCCGTCGATCTTCAGTTTCTGACTCAGGGCGTAAGCCGCCCATACACTGAAAGCCAGTTTGGCTGCTTCAGCCGGTTGGAATGAGAATCCCGCGAAGCGAAGCCAGTTCCGGTTGCCGTTAATTTCCACACCGAGTGGAGTAAAGATCAACATCAGTAACGCGATCGAGACCAGCAGCATCAGCCGAGCCAACCGGTAATAGGTCTCCCGGCGCCACTTGCCCATCCAGAACAATAGCGCCACGCCAATCACCGCATACACGCCCTGGGAGCGCAGCGAGGCAAAAGAGCCAACCCCTCCGATGTCTTCAACCGAGGTCGCAGACAAGACCATGACCACGCCGATGAAGGTCAGCGCCAGGGTCGGGCCGAGGATGAGCCAGTAGGCTGATTTTTTCGAGTGTGTCCCGATGAGCCAGTCCCAGGCACGAGCTACACGAGGTGGTGGACCCTGGGTCATGTCGTGCTCCTGGTTGGTCTTAGTGGCCTGGGTAGTCAATGTCAGACAACAGCTGTGCGATCGCTTCGGTGAAGGCGTCACCGCGAACGTTGTAATTGGCAAATTGGTCCATGGATGCCGCAGCAGGCGACAACAGGACGGTGTCATTCGGCTCGGCGATTCGGTGGGCCAGCTTGACCACGTGATGCATGACAGCTGCACCGTCGACAACCTCCACTGTAGTGTCTTTGAGGTAGTCGGTGTATATAGGAACGTCAGGTGCGTGTCGCTGGAGTGCCTCAAGAAGTGGTGCCTGATCAGTGCCCAGCAGAATGACTGATTTGAGCCGTTGCTTGTGCTGTTGAACCAACTGGTCATAGGTAGCGCCCTTGGCCAGTCCCCCAGCGATCCAGATGATCGGGTCATAGGTCGCCAGGGCCGCATCCGTGGCGTGGGGGTTGGTTCCTTTGGAGTCGTCCACCCATAACACGTCGTGGAAGTGCGCTACCGCCTGAATCCTGTGGGGTTCCGGTTCATAGGAACGTAAGCCGGCCTGTACTGCTGCTGGTTCGACACCGACCGCACGGACCAGCGCTGCAGCCGCCAGCGCGTTCAGCACCATGTGCTGAGGTGCTGGCGTACCAATATCGGCAAATGCTGCCAGTTCGTAGGCCTGGCTTGCCCGGTTTTCGTGATAAGCGCGGTCGACAAGAAGATCATCCACCACACCAAGCATGGAGCGCTGAGGCGTGTCGGTAGTAATGCCAATGGCGCGGCAGCCTTCGATGACGTCGGCTGCTTCCACCATCTTCATGGTGGCTGGTTGCTCGTCATTGTAGATTGCAGCAATCTTGGTGTTCTCGTACACTTTGGCTTTCGCAGCCGCGTAATTTTCGAACCCACCGTGCCAGTCGAGATGATCTTCAGCCAGGTTCAGCACAATGGAAGCTTCGGGCTCGATGTGATGGAGCCAGTGCAACTGAAACGATGAGAGTTCAACGATGAGCAGGTCATAGCCGGCGGGATACCGGATAGCATCCAAGATCGGTGTGCCCACATTGCCGACTGCTATCGCATCGAGGCCCTGGGCGCGAGCCATAGCCTGTGCCATCGTCGCCACCGTGGTCTTGCCGTTCGTGCCGGTCAGGGCCACCCATTTCGCGGTGCGTTTGCCTTCCCGTTGACGTACCCGCCAGGCAAATTCGATGTCACCCCAGATCGGGATCCCAGCATCTTCAGCTGCGACCAGCACGGGATGGTCTGGCCGCCATCCCGGGGAGGTGATCACGACGTCAATATCTGTTCCAAACAGACTCGCGTCAGGCAGTTCCGCGACAGCGCTTGCACCCAGCAGCACTTCCTTGACGCCAACGATTTTCAGCGTGTCTGCTGCGCGGCGATTTTCCTCGGTATCTTGCCCGTCGATAACCACCACGGTGGCCCCGAGCTCAGCTAATGTATCGGCCACAGAAAAGCCCGTGACGCCGATACCAGTCACCACCACTGAGAGCTGTGACCAGTCGGCATCCCATGTGGTGAGGTGATCGAGTTTGGTTTTCATCGTAGGATCACCCATTCGGCATAGAACAGCGCAAGAGCCGCGACGACAAAGGCCAGACCGATGAGCCAAAATCGGACCACCACGGTGACCTCAGCCCAGCCTTTGAGCTCAAAGTGGTGCTGTAGAGGTGCCATGAGGAACACGCGTTTTCCTCCTGAGATTTTGAAGTAGCCGACCTGGATGATGACCGATGCGGCGATAATGACCATGAGACCTGCCAGCACGACCAGCAGGATCTGAGTTTTCGAAAAGATCGCAAACCCGGCTAGGGCGCCACCGAGGGCAAGAGAACCGGTATCGCCCATAAAGATTTTTGCCGGTGAAGTGTTCCACCATAAAAAGCCCAGTAAGACCCCAGCAAGAATGGATCCCAGCAGAGCCAAATCCATGGGGTCACGCACTTCATAGCATCCCCCTGCGCTGCTTTGTCCGTAGCATGACTGGTTGGACTGGAACAAGGTGATCAGGACGTACCCAACAGACACCATGGCGACAGCTCCGGTAGCCAACCCATCGAGACCATCAGTTAGGTTCACCGCATTGGTGGTGGCTGTCGTGATGAGGTTGGACCAGAGAACAAAGAGGATGGCACCTACCACAGGGCCGGCAAAGGCCAAATCCCACGAAGTGTCGCGAAACACTGATATTGCGGTGGATGCCGGGGTCAGCCCGTCGCTGTTGGGGAAGTTTAACGCCAGGATGGCAAAGGTGACACCCACCGCACCTTGGCCGATGATCTTCCCGGTGGCGGTGAGTCCCAGGGATCGTTGATTGGAGATTTTAATGTAATCGTCCAAGAACCCGATAAGCCCCATACCCGCAGTCAGGAAGAGCAGTAAGAGCGCCGAGGCCGTGATCCCTGAAGTTTCTAAATCGAGCAGGGCAAGAATCCAGTGGGTCAGGAAATATACGATCACGAAATTTCCGACAATCACGACCCCGCCCATTGTCGGGGTGCCCCGCTTGGTTGCGTGGGTGGTCGGACCATCATCACGCACAATTTGGCCATAGCCGCGTTTGTGGAGCACGCGAATAAACAGCGGGGTTCCCACGACAGTCAGCACAACGCCCAGGAACGCGCCTAGCAATAATCCAATCACTGTTACTCCTTGCGCCCCAGTTGGGCCGTCGTGAGTTGGTCGGCCAATTCCCATAGCCGGGTCCCATTGGATCCTTTAACAAAGATGATGTCCCCGGGTTCGGCTCGCTGTGCTAGTAATTCATAGGCTTCTTGATTGGACAGCACATGATCCACTTCGTCACCCCAAGAGCCTTCATTGACGGCCCCGGTGTAGAGCGCCCGCGCGTCAGCGCCAACGACGACGAGCTGATCGATATTTAACCGCACCACGACCTCACCGATCAGGATATGTTCTTTCGCGTGTCGGTCGCCCAACTCCAGCATGGGACCCAGGACCGCCCAGGTGCGTCGGCCGGTATTACGGCCCAGCATGGCCAAGGTTTTCAACCCGGCACGCATGGACTCTGGGTTGGCGTTATACGCGTCATCGATGATGGTAATACCATCAGCGCGATCTGTACGAGCCATTCGGTGTGCGGAAGCAGGCTGAATGGCGGGCATGATCGTCGCGATCGTCGCGATATCGACACCAGCTGCATATGCTGCGGCCGCTGCTGCAAGCAGGTTCGTGGTGTGGTGTTCACCGATGAGGTTGGCAGTAACTTCTCGTCCAGAGCGGTCCAGCTCAGTGGCATCGTGTGCAAGGTATTGCAAACGAAACCGTGGGTTCTCATCGGCCGTAGTGTCGGCATCGGCGGCATAAAACAATGGGTCTCGGCTCGGTGGTGTAAACGCGGCCGAGAACCACAGCGTGTCAGCGTGGTCGGGCACTCGTGATTGCATGGCTGCCACATGTATGTCATCGGCATTGAGCACAGCAGTGCCGCCGGCGGGAAGGGCTTCGACGATTTCGCCCTTGGTTTGGGCGATATTTTCAATCGACCCAAATGAAGCGGCATGCGCTGAGCCGACGGTCAGCACGACGGACACATCGGGACGGACCATTTCGGTCAGTTGATGGATGTTGCCGAGTCGGTCGGCACCCATCTCGACGATCAAAAACCGAGTGTCCAGCGCAGCGGTGAACACGGTCAGCGGTACCCCAACTTCACTATTATACGACCCTTGCGGGGCAACGGTAGGCCCCTGGGTAGCTAACATCGCCGCGAGGGCATCTTTGGTGGAGGTTTTTCCTACCGAACCGGTAATCCCAATCACGGTCGTTTCGGAGTGTTCCCGAATGCGGTCGACAATGTACCGCGCGAGCTTCCCCATGGCGGCGGTGGCATCATCCACAAGAACTGCTGGATCGGGATTGCCATTGACGTCGGTGGTTTCACGTTCGGCCAGAATCAACGTTGCACCGGCATCGCGAGCAGCAGGAATAAAACGGTGACCGTCGGTGGTTTCACCGGGACGAGCGATAAAGAGCCCATCGGTGGTGATCAACCGGGAATCGGTGTTGGCTGACGTCACCGTCGTGGTGGGATCCACCGTGGAGGTGAGACGACCGCCGGTCGCCTCTGCAATCTGGTGTGCATTGAGTTCAATCATGTCGCATTTGACCTTACCGCGTTAGTCCGCACTGCGTGGTGATGCGGCGCCCGTTGTAATGAATCCGTGATCCTCGAGAGCCTCATGGAGCACTTGCCGGTCGTCGATGGGAAACGCTACACCGGCAAGGTCTTGATGTGTCTCGTGACCGCGTCCAGCAGCCAGAATTGTATCTGTACTTCGAGCAAGTCGCACAGCCTGTGCTAAAGCTTGCGCCCGAGGGGCAATTTCAAGAATCTCCGGACCATCGTCCATTTCGGCAGCAACCTCACGGGCTCCAGACAAAACAGCTTGACGAATCCCCGTCGGATCTTCGTGGTGCGGATCATCATCAGTGATAATTACCACGTCGGCGTGTTCTGCTGCGATTCGGCCCATGAGGGGTCGCTTAGCGGTATCGCGCTCACCCGTCGCACCGAAAACGACAATGGTACGAGCCAGTGGTCCATGCTGTTGTCTACTTGCCCGGTTCACCGCTTGCAACGCCTCGGTCAACCCGTCAGGATTGTGCGCGAAATCGACCACGACGGTGGGAGTTTCGGAAATGACTTCCATGCGTCCGGGGACGGCGGATTCGAATGGAGCACCTTTGCGTCGTTCAAGGACGGCGCTGATATGGTCCCAATGATGCCGCGCGTGGCCGGCATAGACCATGACGGCAGCCAGTGCCGCATTGGCAATGTTAAATTTACCGGGCATCCCGACACGAGTGGTCACGGTCATCCCGGACTCATGCTGCAGTGTGAAGCGATGACCTAAACCAGCGGGTTCGATGGTGGTCACCCGCCAGGTCGCCTGCTTAGGCTGCCGATCGGTTGGTGCTGCAGGGCCGAGGTCGAGCGTGATGGCGTCCGGCACTTGTGCTGCAAGCCGTTCGCCCCAGTGAGGCTCTGCTCCCCCGTTGAGCGTGATCACTCGTACGGCTGAATGATCGTCTTCGAACAGCGTGGCTTTAGCTTGGAAATATTCGGTCATATCTCCGTGCAGGTCGAGGTGATCTTGTGTCAGATTCGTAAATCCCACCACCCCGTACATCAGTCCATAGGAGCGCTTATAGGCCATGGCGTGGGAGGAAACTTCCATGCTGGCTGCCGTGACGTCGGCCTGTCGCATCCGTGCGATCAAACTGTGAAGATCGGGTGCTTCAGGAGTGGTGAACTCTGATGTCACCGAGGTCCCCGCGATGCGTGTTTCGATCGTGCCGATCAGCCCAGTGGTATGACCCAAGTTTTCGAGTATGGCGTTCAGGAAATACGTGGTTGTGGTTTTTCCGTTAGTCCCCGTGACGCCGTAGACCTGCGGTGTGACCACTCCGTTGTTGCCATATATGAGCGCTGCGGCGTCGGCCAATGCCGCACGAACGTCTTTAACAATCACATATGGGATGGTGCCGGGGATGCGGTCAACCCCACTGGTGTCTGTCAACACAGCGACAGCGCCTGCAGCGATGGCCTCATCGATGTAGTCGGCACCGTGATGGCGTGCTCCAGCTACGGCAGCGTAGAGATCTCCGGATTCGATGGTTTTGGAGTTCATCGAGATCCCGGAGATCATTTGGTTGAGATTCCCGTGAGCCTCTGGATCATAAGAGGCAAGGTGTTCGACAAGCGTGGTGAGATTTGTATTTGATTGCGTTTGTGGTCGTAGCATGTCTATGTGGTTACCCCTGCAGTGCAGGGACTACCACGGCCTTTCCTGTGGATCTTCTGTAAATACATCATAGTGCTGTGGTCCTGTTTCAGACGGAGGTACAGAATATTTACTCACGAGGTACTCCATCACGTCTGCCGCAGTATCCGTGACCTGCCAGGTTTTCCAATCACCTTGAGGCCGGTGAACCGCTACCGACACGACGAATTGAGGGTCATCAAGTGGCACAACACCGGTAAATGATGTCGTATAGCCGTCATATCCGCCGGCACCTGCAGCCTGACCGGTACCGGTCTTGCCTCCGACGCGATAACCGTCGATCTGAGCCTCCTTGGCGGTCCCTTCTTCGATCACACCTTCCATGAATTTCAGCATTTCTTCAGCGGCATCTTCCGAGACCACCTGTTTTGGTTCGGTGGGCGGCTCCCATGGAGTTTCGACACCATCTTCATCGATGTATGCGTCGATCAGCCTCGGAGGCATCATCACACCGTCATTGGCTAGGGCTTGGAAGATTCTCGTCACGTGCAAGTTGGTCACAGAGTAGCCTTGCCCGAAGGTTGTCGTGAAGTGTTGTCTGCGGTCCCATTCCTCCCACGAGCTGAATTGGCCTTGGTTCATGCCGCCTAGACCGATATCAATGGGTTGTCCGATACCAAAGTCGACCATGTACTGCCAGCGCTGTTCTGGGCTCAGCTGTTCAGCGACCTGGACGGTTCCGGTGTTGTAAGAGCGCGTGAAAATTCCAGCGGTGGTCATATCGAACGTATCGTGGGGCAACGAGTCGTTGATGGCCTCGTTGTTAAATGTTTGACTGTCCGGCACGGTCCATTTTTGTTCTGGTGTGACCACTCCGGCGTCGAGCGCCATCGCAAAGGTCACAGCTTTACCGGTAGACCCTGGTTCATAGGCTTGGGTCAATGCGGTAGGACGCCAAAAGAGCTGGTCGGTCGCTGTCGGATCAGTGGGATCGACCGTTTCGGAATCTGCCAGTGCAAGCAGTTCTCCAGTTTTTGCATCCATCACCACGATGTTGCCCCATTTAGCGTTATATTCATCCACTTTGGCGGCGATGGCCTCTTGCGCGTACCAGGACACATCTTGGTCAATCGTCAGCCGAACATCTTTCCCGTCGATGGCTGCGGTTTCGGAAAACGACGCATTGGGGATGCGGACCCCGTCGGCGGAGATTTCAAAGACCCGTTCCCCAGCTTGACCGGACAGGTGATCATCTTGAGATCGTTCTATACCTTCCAGGCCGTGCCCATCGTGCCCATTGAAGCCTAAGATAGATCCGGCTACCGCGCCGTTAGGATAGATGCGTTCTGCAACAGGTTCAGATACTAGGCCTGGAATCCCCACTTCCAAGGCCTGCTGTCGTACTTCTGGGGTTACGCGTCGGGTCACAATCCGATAGGGACGATCCCCGATCATGAGTTCGCGCAGCTTGGGGTAGTCGATATCGATAATTTCCGACAGTTCATGAAGCTGTTCATCAATATCAAGCTCGACATACGATGAAGTTTCGGAATCCCATACTCTCGAGTCTTGCACGAGCCGTTGGTCTACCACCAAGTCGTAGCGTTGTACGGACTCTGCCATGATGTTTCCGCTTCGATCCAGGATCGAGCCACGTTCGGGTGCTAAAGTCACCGGCCGTGTTCGGCGGTCCATAGCTTGCTGAGCTTGATCTTCGGCGTCAATCCCCTGAATAAATAGCAGACGACCGCCTAGCACGAAGAGCGATATCATGAGCAACGCCATGGTGATCTTCAATCGGGATCTGGGCACACCCCTCACCAATGCTTTGGGCACACGATTCACCTACCTTCAACTCAGCCAGCCTGCGGCTAACGTTAGTTGCCGCTCGGAAGGTCTACCTGGGGTCCTTGAAGACTACCGACTGAAGAGGTCTGAATCGTATTTGCCACGCCATCTTCACCTGTCGATTTCGCCACGTCTGGTTCGGGCATTTCAAGTTGTGGACTGACGATCTTCACGGTGTCAGATTGGGGGTCTGGAACTTCTTCATTGGTGACAGTGACGGGGTCTAAAGTGGGCGCCTCAGGCAACTCAACATCTGCGGGTATGCCCGTGCTGGATCTCACGGTAGGTTCGGCCACGAAGCTGGTGGGCGTATTGTCTGCTTCGGCCGCAGTGGCGGTACCGATCACTTCGCCAGAACTCAGGTCGATGGAGGCCGGAGTACCAGGCAACACCATGCCCATGTCTGCTGCTTGCTGAGCCACGGATTGCGGTGCTGAGCGTTGGGAGAGTTGTTGGGCAAGCGCCTCGTTGGTTTGGGTAATGGAGGTGAGTGTGCCGTTGAGTTCCACGAGTTCGTATTGACGGTTCGACACCACGATATTAACCACGAGAACCACGAGTAAGGCGATGACCGGAATTGAGAGGATGAAGACGCTATATCCGATGGGCGCACGTTTGAGCTGACCCGAGATGACTTTGAGCTGGTCCCGACGCGTACCGGAGTCTGTTTCGTGCTGCGGACTGTCAGACTCAATATCTATGTCGTGGTAGTGCTCCGCATCAAGGTCTCTGGCGGTGGAGTCTTGAGAGTACAGCGGGCGCAGTACGCGGATGTTCGAGGGGGAAGTTGTCATCCGTTGCTCCTGGTGGGTCGAATTTTCTCAATGGCGCGCACTTTGGCCGAAGCCGCGCGTGGATTCTGTGTTATTTCCTCTGGTGTTGGTTTTTCTGTTCCCCGGGTAAGAATTCGCACCACGGGGGCATGTTCTTCCAATTCAACAGGGAAGTCCGGGGGCGTCAGACTTTTCGCCTGCTGTTGAAAAGCTTTCTTGGTGATGCGGTCTTCCAGCGAGTGGTAGCTCATCACCACCATGCGGCCACCGACGTGCAAAGCCTCCATCGCTGCGGGTAGTGCCGCGCGCAGAATGTGCAGCTCTTCGTTGACCTCGATGCGAAGCGCCTGAAATGTTCGTTTTGCTGGGTGGCCGCCACTTCGACCGGCAGCTGCAGGCACTGCACTTCGAATCACTTCGACTAAATCACCTGTCCGGTGAAATGGCTCTTGTTTTCTTCGATCACTGATAACTGAGGCAATCCGACGGGCAAACTTTTCTTCACCGTAACGTTGAATGAGCTGTTCAAGCTGTCGTTGGTCGTAACTATTGACCACGTCTGCAGCCGTCAGTGGTGCAGTGGGATCCATCCGCATATCAAGGGGCGCATCATAGGAATAAGCAAATCCTCGATCACGTTCGTCGAGCTGATAAGACGATACTCCGAGATCAAATAAGTACCCATCGGCGGCATCAACCCTGCCGTGAGCTAAAGCTTGCGGGATTTCTTCGTATGTTCCGTGAAAGGAAATAAAGCGGTCACGAAAGACGTCGAGTCGCTGACTTGCGATTTCTAGAGCTTCAGTGTCCCTGTCAATGCCCAGTACGGTAACATCCTCAAAGCGCTCTAACAGCAGTTTGGAGTGACCGCCCATGCCGAGTGTGGCATCCACAACGATTGGTGCACGGCCTTTGTCGCGAGCGCTTTCGATACCTGGCGTGAGCAAATCAATGACCCGATCGGCCATGACCGGCACGTGGCGTTGTGCAGCGCTGGCAGCGGCTTGGTCACGGCGCTGATCACCTTGGTCGCAGACTGCCATCGCGCTCCTTTACACTATGCCGCCGCCGTTCGGTAAAAATAATGACTCTTATCCCAGATCCCTATCCGTGCACCTGGCCCAGGGGAAGACGGGCCAGCTGTTCGGATAGAGGTCCGAAATAAGAGACCTCGTCGGAATTGAATTTTGAGTGGAGCTTCATGAGGGTCAGAACAACCCTGGAAGGATCTCCTCGTCCGTTTCGGAAAACGCCGTTTCCTGTTGTTCGAGGTATTCGTTCCAAGCAGTTTGATCCCAAATTTCGGCTCGTGTGCCAGCACCAATGACGGCTACATCACGATCCAGCCCCGCATACTCGCGCAACGGAGCAGGAATGGTAATCCTGCCTTGCTTATCCGGTTTTTCGTCCGAAGCACCGGATAGAAAGACACGGATGTAGTCTCTGGCCTGACGTGAAGAGAGCGGCGCTTCGCGCATCTGGTTGTGCACTCGCTGGAACTCCTCCATTGAGAACACGTACACACAGCGCTCTTGACCTCTGGTGAGCACAAGCCCGTCAGAGAGTTCATCTCTGAACTTCGCTGGCAAGATCAAACGGGACTTTTCATCCAAACGTGGAGTGTATGTACCCAAAAACATGTGGCACAACCTCCCGCATGACCAAAAGTCCTTTTCTCAAGCTCTGCGATCACCGTCCTCTTCGAGCTCCACTTTACCCCACTTTACCCCACATTCAATACTTCTCAGCCCATTCTTCGCTATTTCTTTGATTTTCTCCACTCCTTGTCAGGGCGCATATCAAGGCAACACCCCGCATAATTACTGGGGAAATGGCAGCCACATGCCGAAATGGGGTGGAGTGGGGAGAGTCGTGGAGTGCCGTTAAATAACCAGAGTGAGTATTGTGACAAAAGTGCGTCTTGAAGCCTTTTAGAGTCTTGTTTCGACCTACAAGAGGCCCAAATACGCCTCGGTGGAGCAAAGTGGGGTGGGAAGTTTTGGGCCAAAAGATGCAAGCTCCCAGCGTCGGCGAAGTCTCAGACTGAGTCGTAATGGAGATGGCCGATAGCTAAGATGGGGCCCGTACCGAAAGGCCTCAGTATTGGCGATCCCGACGGAAAGTTATATTTTGCAAACCACGAACTCCACGGTGAAGGCTCCGGCCCGACGGCAAGGGCACCGTCGGAGCCTCCTAGCGGCTCTCGTTGCGTTTTGTGCCGTGGTTCTCGCAGCATGCGGCGCTGACGTGAATTCGCGGTTGGAGCTTCGTTCGGATTATTCTGGCGAGCGCCTCTTTGTACTGACCATCGTGGACAGTGATGTGGAGGCACTTTCCGGCGGTATTGAGTCCGCTGGTGAAGTTCTCGATTCATACAGTCCTGATGTATTGGAATTTGAGGGGATTTCGATAGAGGACGAAGGGTATCGTGCGACCTTTCGAATGCCGTTCGAAGATCTCGAGGACTACGAACGCAAGATTAATGCTCTGCTCGATGTTTCGGATGTCCCTCAGTCGGAACGAAACATGACTGTTGAATTTGATGATCAAGCATTAATGACCAGTTTGGCCTTGGAAGAAGACTTCTATAACGATGACCTGATGAATTGGGCTGCAGAAGCGCTCATTGCTGAAGGCGTCGTCTCTGAATCAGCCACTGTTTTTACATCGAGCGGTAGCGCCACCGTAACGTTTGAGGGCCAGGAGGTCGAAACCTCGACTTCCCTCCCCCGCATGGACTTTGAGATAACCAAAGATCAGCGATTCGAAGAAGTTGGACTTGATTTCGAGATTCTCGAATCTGGTGACGTACACATTGCGATGTCGTACCTCGTGACTCCAGAACATCAACAAGCTCAAAACGTTTTTCTCTCCGAGCAGGTAGAACAGCTCCAGGAACTCAAGGGTCTCGAAGGTGAGGTCGTTGATTCCGGGGAGGCGCAAGTAGAAGAAGCCGGTGATACCACCCGGCAGATAGCAGCAACTTTTACCACTGCCGAGGCTGTCACCTCAGGGATTCAATTGCTCCTTGCGAACGAGAATGCCACTTTTGATATCTTCGAGCAAACTGCCCAGGGTTCGCCTGACACTTCAGTCCGCTATGTTGCTGCTGACTGGACTTGTGAAACTATTTGCAATCCAAATAATATCCAACAGCTCAGTGGGGAAACGCTCTACCCGGAACATTGGGATTTAACGGATGAACGACGTGAGTATGGTGATTTGGTCTTAGAGTTCAACCGGGGCATGCCCTTAGATTCTCTTACTTCGACAACGGAGTTGCAGCTGGGCGGCGACATGACACAAAGCTTTGAGTTTGTGGTAGACAACAAAACCCAAGAAGGCCACGAGGAGATGGTGGCCGAACGTTTTGCCCCGCCTGAAGGCGCAGGCAGCTATGACACGACCGTACGTGATACAACCACGGTATATGCGGTCTCTTTCGAAGCCTCAGACGCAACAGAGCTGACGAATCTACTCAACCAATATCTCGAGACAAAAAACATCACGGAAGACGTATTCATCGAGCACGAGCCGTTAAGTGGCATATGGGCAACATATGAACTGCAAGCGGATCTATCCGGCATTTGGGAGCTGGCAACCGGCGGCGTTGAAGGCGCTGCCTTATTCGAAGTGACCCTACCGGTTATGCATACTGGCGACTCCGACGCCAGCACAGAATCTGGTCGAACTGTGGTCGTCGATGATGCCAGTGGCGCATTTAGTGTCTCTGCCAACGGTCCGACCATCACGACTGTTTGGGTGGTGGTGATTGGCCTGCTCTTATTGGCGGTGCTCATCACGCTCTTTATCCGGACCCGTAAGGCGACTTCACGTGTGTGGGCTGTGGCCCCAGACCCCTCGAATACTACGCGACCATATAATATCCAGGGTCCCCGAGACGATCTCACGGAAACAGACATCCTAGCCTCCCCGAAAGCCCCGGGCCCTCACGTCACGCAAACCAGCGAGCTGGCAGATCGGCCGGCGACCCAGCGAACTCGACGCTATGGTCCCACTGGTCGATTTCCTGACGTTCCGGTACCTTCCCCCACTGACTATGAGAAACTTCGTGAAGAGTTGGAGCGGCCCGAAGCGGTCCCCGAAGAGCAACAACCGGACCAAGCTGGAGATTCTGAGCCGAATAAGCCTACTGATACTGACTCTGGGAGCAAAGGAAACACCCAATAGATATGAGCAGAAAAAACCCGCAGCATGCGCTGCGGGTTTAAGGTGTGAAGGGCAAGTGCCAGGGTGGGAGCAAACCTATTGTTGGCGCCGCCGTTCGTCCCAGCGAGATTCAAGCCCTTCCATAAAACCTTGACTCGATTTGGTTTGGCCAGATCCGCCTCTGCCTCTTGATTTACTGGGCGGCTTCGTGGTCCGCTTGGTGGCCAGGAAAATACCGCCGCCCATGATGATGAACCCGACGATACCAAGCCAGATCGCGTCAATGGTGACGCCGGTTAGCAACACAACGATGCCAATGGTAGCCGTGAGGACACCCAGCACAATATTGCGTGTTGAAAAGCGACGCATCGGGCCCGAAGCTTGCATCTGCATTTGCGATGCAAATTTTGGGTCCTCTGAGATCAACTGAGATTCAATCTCAGCAAATACCTCTTGCTCTCTATCTGATAAACCCATGGTTGCCTCCACATGTGATACCGAAAACCCGTCCTACTTTCGGTTGAGTTTTGTTTCTATTCTATGGTTTCTGCCTGGTGTTTTGCTGAGATTGTCACACGGTGAACTCCGTCATGCAACACCTAGTGATCTGGCATACCTTGGGAACGTTCATGGCGCAATAGTGAGGCCGGTCTAATGGCGGCGTCGGGAAATTTCTTGGCCACATCGTCCAGTATTCGGTTCGTGGAATCCCACGGTCGGGCTGTCTTTTCTTGCGAGGTCTGGGTTTCCAGGTCGAATAATGACTCTTGTGTTGCGGGTTGTTCGACAGGTTCGGCAACTCGATCTGCTCGCACCCCTAAGAGACGTACTGGATGCCACCGGGTCGTCATCAACTCGTCTAATAAAGGGCGAGCTTGTTCAAAAAAGATCGCCCCTGAAGTCGCTGGGGAGGCCAGGGCTCGAGATTTCGTCCTGGTGGAGAAATCAACATCTTTGACCTTCACGCTCAATCCCCACGCTTCGAGTCCTTCGTTACGCACCCGTCGCGCGCATTCGTAGGCCAGATCGAGCAGGTATTTCTCGAGTGCTGTTGCGTCGGTGATATCGAATTCGAAGGTATGCTCGACCGATACTGATTTGGCCTCCTGGCGTGGTTGCACGGTTCTTGGATCTTCACCGCGAGCCAACGCGACGATTTGGGGGCCGATAGCACCAAGCCAACGGCGCATTCGTTCTGGTTCACGATTCGCAAGATCGTCGACGGTATAGATGTCCGCATTATTGAGTCGTCGTAACAGCTTTGGGCCCACGCCCCAGATCACTTCGACTGGTAATGGTGCAAGATAGGCGCGGGTCTGATCTGCGGGCACGACACCGATCCCGTCAGGCTTAGAACGATCGGAGAGAATCTTGGCTACAGATTTCGTCGCCGCGACTCCCACGGTGGAAGGCAGTCCGGTCACTTCGCGCACCCTGGACTTAATCAGGTGCGCGATCTGTGCGGGTGTTCCCAGACGTCGACGTGCTCCTGAAACGTCAATAAACGCTTCATCGATGGATAGTTGCTCTACGGCCGGGGTCACTTGCTGCAACACGTCCATCACTTGGCGAGAGGCGTGCGTGTATTTTTCTCGATTGGGTTCGATGACCACAAGTCGGGGGTACAGCGATAGAGCGTGTGCCATCGGCGTTGCCGATCGAATACCGAACTTTCGAGCTTCGTAGGAAGCTGACGTGACGACTGAACGCCCAGACCTTCCTCCGACCACAGCTGGCACCCCTCGGAGGTTCGGCTGATCCAGCAATTCTACTGACAGGAAGAACGCATCCATATCGAGATGCAAAATGGTCGAGTCCCAGGAGTCATCAGCCCACGAAGGGCGCGCTGTGGAAGAAGGACCCGCTGAGACCATATCTCAATACTACGCGGTGAGGCCGGTAAGGTTGAGGACAAGATGACGTGGGCTGATCATTTCAGCAGGCAGGAGAATCAACACCGTGACGACTCTGGACGCGCCGTGGTTTCGGAAACAACTCCACAATCGGATGCAAGAGTTATTGGCACAATACCGACGCCGTGCCGTCGACATAGCCCAAGCTTCTGATCCCTTAGTGGCTTCCATAGCCACGCTCGTGGAAGGCGGAAAACGCTTACGAGCATTACTTGCATGGTGGGGATGGCAAGGTGCAGGCGGCAGCGCCGATGACCCAAGGATTGTCGACGCAGGCGTGTCGTTTGAGCTCTTCCAAGCAGCCGCGCTGATTCACGATGATGTCCTGGACCGGTCTGATACCCGTCGCGGCAAACTTTCAGTGCACAAAAGTTTTGAGAAACTGCACTCCGATAAACACTGGGCACAAGATGGCGCGCACTTCGGAATTTCAGCGGCTATCCTGGCCGGCGATCTGGCCCTGGGGCTCAGTGAAGAGGTTTTTTCGATCACCGCTGATGCCACAGCTTCTGCAGGCCCAGCACGAGAAGCGTTTCATGCCATGCGCTTCGAAGTCATGACTGGTCAATATCTCGATATCGTCGCAGAAGCCGATCTACCGGATGACCCGACTACCGCACTAGAGCAAGCACGGACGGTACTACAGTATAAGTCGGCCCACTACTCGGCAGTCTGGCCTTTCGAAATTGGTGGTTTGCTGGCCGGCGCCGATGAAACCACGCTTCAAAGTTACCGGGAATTTACGCTGCCTCTCGGCATGGCATTTCAACTTGGCGACGACCTGTTGGGGGTATTCGGCGATCCTGAATTAACGGGAAAGCCCTCCGGCGATGACCTTACGGAAGGCAAACGCACAGAACTTGTGGCGTATGCGCTGAAAAATCTCGATCCAGAGAAAGCTCAAATGCTCAACAGTTTTCTTATGGATCCTGACTCCAGTCCTCACAGTATTCGAGAGATGCAACAGCTCATAGAAGCTTCCGGGGCCAAGGACATTCTCGAAAAGGAGATCGACCGGTTAGGGCAGCAGACCTATGCTGCATTGGAGCAACTTAAGGTCGATGAGGTTGTACGAGCAGGGCTGCATAATCTTGTGAGCGGGTTGCTCGGGCGTCAACACTAGCACTCACCATGCCAGGGCTTGCGCACGACGCCGTATCTCAGTTTTCCGCCCAGCATGAAGCGCATCGATGGGACGACCGGGCAGTGATTCGTCTTCGGTAAATAGCCATCGAATGATCTCGGCCTCGTCGAAGCCGGCATCTTCAAGCACAATGATCGTCCCTCTAAGGGATTTCAGCACGCCAGTCTCCGTGAGGAATTCAGCTGGCACATAGCGGACGTTGCGCTCGCCTAGGCGGACGTCGATCAGATGACGTTCCTTTATCATTTTGTGAACGCGCGTCACGATGACCTCAAGCTGCTCTGCGACGTCTGGCAGCGTGAGCCACTTACCAACGAGTGTTTCTAAGTCTTGCGTTTGAGTCACACCTCAAGCGTAGCGCACGTATTCGATACTTTGCGCTTGATTCTGCGGAGCTTACAGTGATCCAGGTCAAATACGACGCAATGGAATCCGTCTATTCACATTTGTCTCAACAGTCATGTATATTCACTTATGTAACATTTTGATCACGTACACCTCGACGCTATTTTTGTCACACAGTGCACAAGAACTTCCCCTGGCTCGGGTGCCTGACGCAAAGAGGATACGTTTAATGACTGACCGTACTTCCGGTGCTTCCCGGTTCTACAAATCAGCTGTTGCCACCTCGGCTCTGCCATTTTTAGCCTTGGGTTCCACCGCTGCGGCCTCCCCAGCGGTAGCCGACACCCCAAGTACGGATTTGAGTCCTAGACCGGTAACGGCTGCCAACATGGCTGCAATTGAGCAACGACTCCAGTCCAATCTCGTGGCGACCGATCACGCGGCGGTGGCCCTGCCGGCTCGCTTTACGCAACAGAACTTTCAAGCAGCAAGAACGACACCAAAAACCTACACGGTTAAAGCTGGCGACACCCTCGGGCATATTGCACTGCGAAACAACGTGTCGCTTTCTAACCTGTTGAAGTGGAATAACCTCAAGGCCTCCTCGACCATCTATCCCGGGGATGAACTCAAGCTGGGTGCTACGAGCTCCTCTTCTTCTTCCAAGTCTTCATCCAGCTCTTCTTCATCATCAGGTGGCACCTACACCGTGAAAGCTGGTGACACGCTGTCGGCCATCGCGGCACGACAAGGGATGGGGCTCAGCACGTTGCTGCGTGCCAACGGCCTGTCGATGTCTTCAATCATTTATCCAGGACAAAAGCTCAAACTCTCCGGAAGCTCATCAGCGTCGTCCTCATCGACACGCTCTAGCTCGTCCAGTAGCTCCAGCTCGTCATCGAGCACTTACACGGTCCGCTCCGGTGACACACTCTCCGGCATCGCCGCAAAACAGGGCATTAGCCTATCGACCCTGCTGCGCGCCAACGGCCTGTCGATGTCCTCAATCATTTTCTCAGGCCAAAAGTTGAAGCTGTCCGGCAACGCCACCAGCTCTTCGGGTTCGTCGAGCAGCTCCTCTGGGAACAGCTCCTCCTCGAATTCGGCAAGCTCTGGAACCTATACGGTCAAGACCGGCGACACGCTATCCGGCATTGCTGCGCGGAATAGCATCGGGCTTTCCACATTGCTTCGTGCTAACGGTTTGAGCACCAGTTCCATTATTTATCCTGGTCAGAAAATCAAACTTTCCGGATCTGCGTCATCAAACAATAGCGGTTCGTCTTCTTCGAGTGGCTCTTCTTCGGGCTCGACGAAAGCTTCGACATATACGGTGAAACGCGGGGATACATTGTCGGGTATTGCCTCGCGCAATGGAATCAGTCTGCAAGCTTTGCTAAGTGCCAACGGGCTGCGTTCGACATCGATCATCTATCCCGGGCAGATCCTGAAGCTTAGTGGTTCTTCTACCGTTTCAACTGCCTCATCGGGCAATAGCGGACAGCTCATCGGCAATACCTTTTTGCACTATACGTACCCCGATCATGTGGTGGCGAATGCTAACCAGAATAAGCAGACCCTGCTGAATTCTCCCATGCCATCGCGTAGCAAGGTGCGTGAAATGGTCCGGAGTACGGCCGTTTCCATGGGCGTGGATCCGCGACTAGCTCTGGCTCACGCCCAGATTGAATCAGGATTCGATCCAACAGCAGTATCGCCAGCAAACGCCATCGGGACCATGCAGGTAATCCCATCATCGGGCGAATGGGCTTCACAATTGGTGGGACGCAAACTCAATCTCTTGGATCCCCAGGACAACATCACCGCTGGTGTGGCTATCATCCGCCACTTACAAGGTCGAAATCCCGGTGATATCGGTATTGCTGGCTACTACCAAGGTGAAGCCGGAGTCCGAAAGTACGGTATGTACTCGGACACAAAGGATTACGTAGCCAAGGTCAAGTCAGCGATGAGTCGCTTCTAAGTGTCTCATCTACAAGGAAACGAATACCCGGTCGATGAACACGACCGGGTATTCTATGTGACGTGAATACCTCAGCAGGACCTTCGCTCGTAGGCCTCATCGTTGATGACCGCTATGACATCACGCAGCGGATTGCTCACGGTGGCATGGCCACGGTCTACCGTGCCGTAGATACCCGGCTCGATCGCGAAGTCGCGCTGAAAATCTTGCGGCCGAACATGGCTGAAGACCCCTCAGTGATCGAAAAATTCGAGGCGGAAGCCAAGAATACCGCCAAGATTAACCACCCGCACGTCATCAATGTCTATGATCAGGGTCTCGGGACCGTCGGCAACGGCAAAGTCGCGTATTTAGCGATGGAGTTCATTGAGGGGCACACCCTGCGTGAAGTCATGCGCGCTGCTGGCAAGATGTCGGTGGAGCAAACGTGGAATATCGCATTACCGATCATCCGGGGCGTTGCAGCGGCCCATCGCGTTGGTCTGATTCACCGCGATATCAAACCTGAAAATGTATTAGTCTCCCGCGACGGCGATATTAAAGTCGCGGACTTCGGTTTAGCTCGTGCGGCCTCAAACCACACGGGGACTGGCATGGCTCTGATGGGTACGGTCTCGTACATGTCACCCGAACTGGTCACTGGCGAACAGGCTGACGAACGGTCAGACGTCTATGCCTTAGGCATTGTCATTTTTGAGATGCTTACCGGTGAACGTCCCTTCAGCGGCGAGTCCGCGGTTGCTATCGCTGTGCAGCACACGAATTCGCGTGTGCCTCCTCCTTCATCGTACGTGCCAGGTATCAGTGCGGCCGTGGATGATCTGGTGCTCCACATGACCGAGCCAGCACCTGAGGATCGCCCGGCTGACGCCACTGAAGTGTTGATTCTGGTTCAACACTTGTTGGAACATCCACGGGCGGCAGAACGGTTAGCCGACCAGCGCCGCCAAGACCACGACGCTACGGAAGTTTTCGAAGCCGATGCCACCCGAATTCACGATCCGGATACAACCGTTCCTTTCGGAGCAGTCGAAGACGGCCCCCAAGCTCCAGCTTCAACGGACCCGCCCCCACCCCCGGATGAACCAAAAGTCACGGTACTGCCTCCCGCTGTCACCGCCGAAGCTACGCCGAATGATTATCATTCACCGGTCCAGCAACAACCAGCCGTCACCCCACAGCCCCGGGATTTCGGTAAGAAGAAACCGCACGAGCCGGTTCGTGAATTTGCGTCGATAAACACCACCAGTGCTGCCATTAAGACACTGCTGGTCATCATATTGGCCGCCGCTATGGTGCTGTTCGGGCACTGGGCAGGTACAGCATTGATGGGCTGGCTTTTCGGCTAATCTTCGCTCACCAATGCAACTTTGGAAGCGGCTGTGGGCAGGTACCTTAGAGTGCGGCCTCCATATGGCGAGAGTGTCTGCGTCTTGCCGGTGTCGTTACGACGAATACCGTAAAATACTGCAACCGCCGACAAAGCGGCGGTTGCAGTGACAGTTTTTCCAGAAATTATCGCGCGGTATCTTTCGCAAGCGACTCGGCGACTAAAAACGCTAATTCTAATGACTGTTGGTGATTCAACCGTGGGTCGACCAGCGTTTCATAACGCTCATCAAATGCCGACTCATCGACAGCGACCGAACCACCAAGACACTCGGCCACATCATCACCGGTCAGCTCGATATGAAGCCCGCCCGGGTGCGTTCCGGTGGCATTAGCTACCTCAAAGAAACCACGAACCTCATTCATGATGTCTTCCAAGCGCCGGGTCTTGTAACCATTTGCCGCGGTGATGGTATTACCGTGCATCGGGTCAGTGATCCATAGCGGAGTCGCCCCTTCAGCTTTCACACCTTCCATGACCTCAGGAAGTCTTTCACGAATCGTGTCGGCACCCATCCGCACGATAAAGGTCAGACGACCAGGTTCACGATTCGGGTCAAGCTTCTCAATGAGTTCCATCGCTTGATCAACGGTCGTGGTCGGCCCCAGTTTTACACCGATTGGATTGCGAATGCGGGAAAGGTAGTCGACGTGCGCACCATCAATTTGCCGTGTCCGCTCCCCTATCCACACAAAATGCGACGAGGTAATGTATGGCAGGCCGGTCCGAGAATCTAACCGTGTCAGTGCCCGTTCGTAGTCGAGCAGGAGCGCTTCGTGAGCGGAAAAGAATTCAACCGTACGCAAAGCATCAAAATCGGCGCCGGCGGCTTCCATAAATCGTATCGCGCGATCGATTTGTCCCGCCAATTCGTCGAAGCGCGCATAGGCCGGATTCGACATGAAACCCTTGTTCCAGGAGTGCACGGTCCGCAGGTCAGCAAAGCCACCAGTTGTGAACGCACGAATCAGGTTCAAGGTTGATGCCGAGGTGTGGTAGGCCTGCACCATGCGACGAGGATCGTGTCGACGAGATTCTTCAGTAAAGTCGAAGCCATTGACGATTTCGCCCCGGAAAGATGGCAAGGTGACACCGTCACGAGTCTCCATATTCGATGAGCGTGGCTTGGCGAACTGGCCAGCCATCCGCCCCATCTTTACCACCGGCATGGATGCGCCGTATGTCAAAACCGCAGCCATCTGCAAAATCGTGCGGATACGAGATGAGATCTTATTTGCCGTCGCTCCGGCAAACGTTTCTGCGCAATCCCCGCCCTGTAGAACGAAGGCTTTCCCAGCTGCAGCAGCAGCGAGACGTTCGCGCAGCACATCTACTTCACCGGCAAAGACGAGAGGGGGCACATGGGACAGCTCATGCAGGCTATCTTCGAGGACCTCTTGGTCATACCACTGCGGCGCCTGTTGCACGTCAAGTTCCCGCCAGTCATCCAGACCTGGATAGTCAGCGGCACCCTGTGAAAGGTTGGTACCAAAGGGCTCGATAACCCTGTTCTGTTCCGCGGTGTCAAACATCATACCCACCAGCATACGGCGGCAGTCTGAACGCGAGAAGTTCATGACGCTACAAGCCCAATCCTGCACTATGGGTGGGCGCGTATTTCTTGAGAGTGTTTTCTATGTTCGCCAGCTGCGCCCAGGACTATGCTGGGTGGTGATGACGATGCTGCACACCTCTCAGTACTTCTCCCCTGACCCAAAGGGGATATTAGCCAAAACTTCCACCCGCTGGGCTGTGTTGTTACTCCATGGATTCACTGCCGGACCGCAGTCTGTTCTCCCCTGGGCCCAGGCCCTTGCTCACGCTGGCGCTACGGTACACGTCCCTCTGCTGAGCGGGCACGGCACGAGCGTGGCCGACCTGGCTCGAACGACTGCAGGACAGTGGCGTCGTGACGTCCAACAAGCACTCGATGAGCTGCTGAGCCAGGGGTACGATCGGGTCGCCGTGGCTGGCCTGTCGATGGGCGGGACACTGGCATTAGATGCGGCGAGTAATCGACCGGTGGATGCGGTTTTCGTGGTCAACCCGGGCCTCAGTTTTCGGCCTCTCGATCAGTTAGGGGTCTACCTGTCACCTCTGATGCAATGGGTAATACCAACGGTGGGCCCACTTGCGGGGGACGTACGCAAACCAGGGGTGACAGAAGGCGCTTATGACCGAACACCCCTAGCCGCAGTAGAACAGCTAGCAAAACTTTTTAGCGTCACCCGTCGACACCTAGCCGATATCACGGCACCGGTCACACTTTACTGGTCCCCAGAAGACCATATTTTGCCACGTTCGTCTGCACAGATCTTACGCAGGGGGCTTGAGCCACATCTCCTCACCACTGTGATCCTCGAACAAAGCTTTCATGCAGCAACGTTGGACTATGATGCTCCGCTAATAGATCAAGACAGCATTACGACACTCCAAAAACTGTCGGGAGACCAGCATGCCACAGCGTGAACCCAATGAGCACGAACAGTGGGAAGATATCGTGCGTCGATTAGGTGGCACCTCAGAACAGGCCCAGTCCCCAGCCTCAAATGAGTCACCAACACATGATGCTAGGTCCCAAGCCGGGATGCCTCTTCAAGGTCCACGCGATTATCAGCTGGCTGACGAGACCGTAGAGGATTTTCAGCCACCAAATCCGAAACCGATAGCCAGTGGGAACCCACGGACCGTCTTGTCCTGGTTCGGTGTGGTAGGCGCTGTAGCCATCTGGATTATTGCAGCGCTGCTCAGCTGGCCACTTCCGTGGTGGCTCGCGACGGTCACGATCCTAGGATTCGGCGGCGGCGCTGTGAGCCTGTTCTTCTTACTACCCAAGTCATGGGCTCACCGGGAGCGTTTCGATGGTGATGACTATGGCGATGGCGCGAGGCTCTAATTCCACGATTCCTGCTACGTGGCGTCTCGTTATTTAAGCTACCTGCCAGTAGACTGTGATTTACATCGCATACCTCCCGGTTCAGAAGGAGCAACCTTGCAAGAGATCATCATTCCACCAGTCGCAGAGGCACCCTCAACATCGAACGCTACTGATCTTGTAGAAGACCAGTACCATCACGATCCAGACCACCCACTCTTTGCTCGGCAGCTCCAACCGGGTCAGTGGACTGACGTGTCGGTCCGAGAATTTCGTGAAGATGTCAAAACCATTGCTCGCGCGCTGGCATCAATAGGGATTGAACCTGGCGATTCCGTAGCCATTATGAGTCCTACCCGGTATGAATGGACGCTAGTTGATTTGGCAATCATGTATGCCGGAGCGGTGACCGTTCCTATTTATGAGACTTCATCGCCATCGCAAATCGCATGGATTTTGAAGGATGCACGCGTCAAAGCGTTGGTCGCAGAAAAGCCCGAGCATATCCTAGCGGTCGAAACGGCAATCCAGCGCGAAGGTCTACCACAGCTCAACGGCATGTGGGCCATGGACGATGGTCTCGACGATTTGCGTGTTCTGGCTGCTCAAGGGCCTTCAGAAGCAGAGATGGAACAGCGTCGTACTCAGGCAAATCTCGAAGACCTCGCCACTATCGTTTATACCTCAGGCACCACAGGCCGTCCGAAGGGTTGTATGATTACCCACGGCAACCTGGTGAATCTGTCGCTGAATATATTGCACTCCGAGATGAAGACGGTGCTTACTCGTGAGAGCAAAACAATTCTCTTTATTCCCCTGGCACATATCTTCGCTCGATTCATTTCGTTCCAGACGCTTGCCTCGGGGTCGAAGGTGGCCCACACCCCTGACGTGAAACAGCTGGTGCCTGATCTGAAATCATTTCAGCCTGACTTCTTGTTGGCGGTTCCTCGAGTGTTCGAGAAAGTCTATAATTCTGCGCTGCTCAACGCTCAAGAGGGCGGGAAGGGCAAGATATTCGAACGCGGCGCAGAAGTCGCGGTCGCCTATTCCAAAGCAAAGGAATCCGGCTCAGTTAGTGTAGGCCTAAGACTCAAACACTGGGTCTTTGACAAACTGTTGTATTCCAAGATACGTGCCGCGATGGGCGGTCACGTCAAAGACGCCATCTCCGGGGGCGGGCCATTAGGTGCCTATCTGAGTCATTTCTTCCGCGGCGTAGGGGTCAACATCAAAGAAGGCTACGGACTGACAGAAACAACCGCGCCCGTGACGGTCAATCGCCCAGGCAAGACTCGAGTCGGTACCGTGGGTCAACCAGCTCCAGGGTGTGGCATCCGAATAGCCGAAGACGGTGAAATTCTGGCTTATGGCATTTGTGTGTTCAAGGGTTACCTCAACTTGCCAGAAAAGACTGCTGAAGAGCTCGTAGATGGTTGGTTCCGTACCGGAGATATTGGCCATTTGGATGACGATGGGTTTCTGACCATCACCGGTCGGAAGAAAGAAATCCTGGTCACTGCCAGTGGTAAAAATGTGGCACCGGCACAGTTAGAGGACCAGATCCGAGCAGATGGTCTGATCTCACAAGTCATGGTTGTAGGAGATAATCAGCGATTCGTAGCTGCCATTGTCACGCTCGATGAAGAGACCGCCCCGGCATGGTTGAAGCAACACCAACTCGACCCCGATATGAGCACTTCAGACATGGCCAAGCACCCTGCAGTGCTTGAACATGTTCAGGGTTTGATTGACCGGGCGAATGAGTCAGTGTCGAGAGCAGAGTCAATTCGCGAATTCCGGATCGCTGATCGGGACTTCACCATTGAAGGCGGTCAAATGACTCCCTCGATGAAGATCCGACGTGAAGTCATCATGCAAGACTTTGCCGACCTCATCGATGATATCTATCAGCCGGCAAGCCGCTAACTTGCCGATGCGTTGCATCCCGGGCGCCGTGATGGCCGAGTACACCTCGCGGCGCCCGAAATGCTGTGCGTTTTAGAGACAGCCTGAATCTGGCACATCGAGGCCGAGGAGTGCATTTTCTACTACTTCAGCCATCGCCGGATGGATCCAGTACTGTCCGCGCGCCAGCTGGTGGGCAGGAATATCCATTGACATCGCGGTCAGCACGGGTTGAATAAGGTTCGTGGCTTCTAAACCTAGGATGTGAACACCAAGAATCTGACCGGTTGCTTTCTCTGCAATAAGTTTGACGAAACCATCGCTGTCTTCCATGGCCCAGCCATAGGCGGTGTCACCGTAATCTTGAATCTTCACGGTGATCGCATCCTCGCCATACTGTCCTTTGGCATCTTCTTCCGTCAGCCCAGCGCTTGCGATCTGGGGACGTGTAAAGACACCGGCTGGGATGGGGCCTAGATTCTCTGCCTTCATAGCATCCGGGTTTTCCATGTTGTGAGAAACCAGGCGTTGCTCGTGGTTGGCGACATGTTTGAGCATCTGCGGATTCGCAATATCTCCAAGTGCCCAAACCCCCTCAAGCGGTTCACCACCTGAGAGTACCCGTAGATATTCATCTCGAGCAATGAACCCTGCATCCGTGTCGATGCCTGCAGCAGGTAAGTTCAACCGGTCAATATTTGGCACCCGTCCCGTTGCCAACAGCACAGCGTCCCCGACAAAGTAATCGACGACATCATTGGTCTCATGTCCGGTGGCACTCAAGTTCACGCGCAATCGACCATTTTCTTGATCAATCGAATGCAAAGTACGGTTCAGCGCAACTTGCCACTGTTCCTTTGCGATGCGAGTGAATTCGTCGGAAATCGTATTGTCATGATCCGATAGCAGTTGCCCGGAGCGGTTGATATGGATGACTTCAGATCCCAACCCAGAGAAGATGGCGGCAAATTCTGACCCGATGTACTTGCCTCCCACCACGATAATCCGTTTCGGCAATGCCTCGATCCGCATAATCGTATCGGAGGTATGCACACCGGGTAAGTCTAAGCCGGGAACATCTGGCAAGCTTGGCCGAGAACCTGCCGCAATGACAATCTGGTCAGCCTCTATAATCCGCCCGGTAGAAGTCGTGAGTTGTTTCGACCCCGAAAACTGTACCTCTTCTGTGATCAGTGTGGTGTGGTCCAGTTCCTTGTCCCGGTAGGCTCTCCCGCCTTCAGAGATAGCATCGATGCGAGAGAAAATACGGTCCCGAATTGCCGGCCAGTTTGCTGAGTCAAAACTCAGATGCACACCCAGCCGCGCGGCATCTTGCGCATTTGCCACAATCTGGGCCGGGTAGGCAAACATTTTTGTCGGAATACACCCCACATTGAGACAGGTACCGCCAAAGATCCCCGAGTCAATGATGGCAACTTTTTTGTTGTCCCAATATGGCGTGATGATGGAATTACCGGATCCGGAACCAATGATGGCTAGATCGTAGTGTTCGATACTCATGCCCTCAGTGTAATGGTTCCGAATCCGGTGCCATCTTCCTGCTTCATGCTCTGTTACGCCGGATCAATGACCATGATGAGGTCATTACCTGCCACGGGTGTGGGGTTTTCCAACACCACTCGCGACACAGTGCCAGAAATCGGGGCGGTGATACTTGCCTCCATTTTCATGGCCTCGATCGTGGCTACACTATCGCCAGCCTCGACGGTGTCACCTTCTGCAATCGTCACCGTGACGGTCCCAGCAAATGGCGCCGGCAAGTGACCTTTCTTCGACGTATCGGCTTTTTCAGCTTCGTGAGCACTTGACTCGACCGACCGGTCTCGAACATCCACTTGTCGTTGCTGACCGTTCAGGGTGACCATTACGGTACGCATACCCTTATCGTCGGCTTCTGAAACAGCTTGTAATGTCGTGAGTAGGCGTACGCCCTTGCCCAAGGATATGACGTGTTCATGACCTTCCACCATTCCATAGAGGAAATCACGCGTATGAAGGACTGACGTATCTCCATACAGCCGGACATGTTCCTCATATTCGGCTGTTGGTCCGGGGAAGAGCAACCGATTCAAAGTCCGTCGACGAGTTTCGCCCGGTTGATTGAGCTTTGCTGCGTCTTCTTCGGAGATATCTTCGAGTTCGATACCGGTGACTTTACGGGCCTCAAGGGCCTTGGTACGAAATGGTTCCGGCCAGCCGCCTGGAGGATCACCGAGTTGACCAGACAGGAACGCTACCACCGAGTCTGGAATATCGTAGTTGCGTGGGTTCTGTTCGAAGTCAGCTGGATCGGCATCGGCTGAAACTAATGCAAGAGCGAGATCCCCGACTACCTTCGATGACGGGGTGACTTTCACAATATCCCCAAGGATGTCGTTTGCCGCAGCATACATGTCCTCAATGGACTCAAAACGTTCTTCGAGGCCTAAAGCTATCGCCTGCTGACGAAGGTTAGACAACTGCCCGCCAGGGATTTCATGTGCATACACACGCCCCGTCGGGGCTGGTAGACCCGATTCGAACGGCGCATAAATTTCTCGGACGGCCTCCCAATATGGTTCCAACCCTGCAACGTGCTCTAGGTCGAGGCCGGTTTCTCTGTCTGTGTTGTCAGTGGCTGCAACAAGCGCTGACATTGAAACTTGCGAGGTGGTTCCTGCCATCGCTGCCACTGCTGTATCGACTGCGTCGACCCCAGCTGCCGACGCAGCCATAAGGGTAGCCAACTGACCCCCTGAGGTGTCGTGCGTGTGTAGATGGACCGGCAGATCAAAGTTCTGACGCAATGCGGTTACAAGTTTGCTTGCTGCAGCAGGCCGTAGCAGACCGGCCATGTCTTTGATCGCCAGGATGTGGGCACCTGCTTCGACCATTTCTTCGGCTAACCGCAAGTAGTAATCCAGGGTGTAGAGCTGCTCTTGCGGATCCAGCAGGTTTCCGGTGTAGCACAGGGCCGCTTCTGCAACGGCAGATGTGTGTTCTTTGACCGCAGAGATTGCAGGGATGATCTGGTTGACATCATTCAACGCGTCAAAGATACGGAAAATATCCACGCCAGTTTGGGCAGCTTCTTCGACGAAAGCCTCAGTGACTCGCTGCGGGTACGGGGTGTATCCAACCGTATTGCGTCCGCGCAGCAGCATCTGCAGCGGAATGTTGGGCATTTCCTCCCGGAACCGGGCCAGCCGATCCCACGGGTCTTCGGACAGGAAGCGGAGTGCCACATCATAGGTCGCTCCGCCCCATACTTCGGCAGATACCAGTTGGGGCAGTAAATGCGATACAGCCGGTGCCGCGGCCAACATGTCTCGAGTACGGACACGGGTAGCGAGTAGCGACTGGTGCGCGTCACGGAATGTTGTATCGGTAACGGCAAGACCCTGATGATTTCGCAGTGCTTGAGCAAAACCTTCCGGCCCCTGTTCCAGGAGCACATCACGCCAGCCCGGTGGGGGTGCTACCTGAGAAGGACCGTCGAATGGACTACGGTCGGGCTCGTCAGATTTGTCGCCGGGAAAGTGCGGGAGCTTCCGCCGCGGGTCCAGGCCTTCAATGCGTGGACCGTATGGCTGGTTTACCGTGACGTCTGCCAGATATGCCAGCGCGCGCGACCCGCGGTCCTTAGACCGGTTGATTTGGGTCAAATATGGGTTTTTGTCAATGAAGTCGGTCGCGACATCCCCGTCGATGAATTGCTGATTGTCGAAGACATTAAGCAAAAATGGGATATTCGTTGCAACACCGCGTACTCGAAATTCCGCGAGCGCACGCCGCGCACGACGATGCGCTGTGTGGAAATCTCGACCACGGGCTGACATTTTCACCAGCATAGAGTCGAAGTGCGGGGATATTTCCGCACCGGTGTAAATGGTGCCACCATCAAGTCGAATACCGGACCCACCTGCTGAACGGTAGGCGGTGATCTTGCCAGTGTCCGGCCGGAAATCATTGGCTGGGTCTTCGGTGGTGATCCGACACTGGATAGCAGACCCACGGATCGAGAGATCCTCTTGGCGAATATCAAGATCTTCCAGGGAGGCCCCGGCCGCAATGCGCAGCTGTGTGGCGACCAAGTCGACGTCGGTAATTTCTTCGGTAATAGTGTGCTCGACCTGGATACGCGGATTCATTTCGATGAAAACGTGTTGACCCGCCCGAGGTCCTTCAGTATCAACCAAAAACTCAACCGTGCCCGCATTGCGATAGTTCATCGCCTTGGCAAATTTCACGGCATCGTCATAAAGCCGTTGACGTAGTTCGTCATCGAGATTTGGCGCCGGAGCGATTTCGATAACTTTCTGATGGCGCCGCTGCATTGAGCAGTCGCGTTCAAAAAGATGCACGACATTACCGTAATGATCCGCCAACACTTGAACTTCGATATGGCGCGGACGCAGTACAGCTTGTTCAAGAAACGCGGTGGGATCACCGAATGCAGTTTCCGCTTCGTGCATCGCCGATTTCAGCGCGTCCGGAAGTTCTCTAGCCGATTCGACTCGGCGCATGCCCCGGCCGCCTCCCCCGGCGACGGCTTTGACGAATAGCGGGAAGCCGATGTCTTCGGCTTGATCAATCAGGACATCGGGATCAGCTGATGGCTCTGTGGAATTCAGCACGGGTACGCCGGCTTGTTTCGCCGCACGCAAGGAGGCTACTTTGTTACCGGTCTTTTCCAGGACCTCTGCAGGGGGCCCGACGAAAGTCAGACCGTTGTCTGAGGCTTTTCGCGCAAGCTCGGCGTTTTCTGCGAGGAAACCATATCCCGGGTATATGGCATCCGCTCCGGAGTTCAGAGCGACACGGATGATGCTATCCACATCGAGATACGCACGCACCGGATGGCCTTCTTCCCCGATACGGTACGCTTCGTCTGCCTTTTGACGGTGAATTGAGTTGCGATCCTCGTAAGGGAAGACGGCAACGGTCTTGGCATCGAGTTCGTGGCATGCGCGAAAGGCACGGACAGCGATCTCGCCGCGGTTGGCAACTAACACCTTATTAAACATGGTCTTAGTTCCGGTCTTTTGGGGCGAGTTCTCTTGATTTTCAGCCAAGGTTCCTCCATGGTGTTTGTGCTGTCACGGGCGGCGACAGACGCTCAGGTACGTCCCACACTAGCGGTGATGTATACATAGGACACATGTGATACTACCCACGTTCTAGCTCATTGCAAAAATTATGTACTTGAATGGACCACTCCAAGAAGTGCACCTTGAGCTTGTTAGAATGTGTTATCGACCAAAACTTCTATTTCATAAATTAGGTGCAATCGTAGTGCAGGTTATCTCCATCTCCAGCCTTAAGGGCGGCGTAGGCAAAACATCTATCACCCTGGGTTTGGCATCTGCAGCATGGGCTGCGGGCATCTCAACTTTGGTCATCGATCTCGATCCACACGCTGATACGACCACAGGCCTAGGTATTAAGCATGACGCTGCCAGCACCGATATTGGCACGATGCTACGTAAACCAAAACAGCACCGCTTAACCGAGCACACCGTGCCGTCGGGCTGGATGGAAACAGAGTCAAAAGACGATGCATCAGCAACATTGCACGTTATTCGAGGCTCAGCCAAGACCTCACTTTTTGAAAAAGTCACGACCCGGCGCCGAGAAGTGAACCGGCTGGCGACCTTACTCGATGGTGTAGAAGACTACGATCTCGTCCTCCTCGATTGTCCCCCTGCGCTCAACGGTGTCACGAGAATGGCTTGGGCAGCATCGACGGATGTGTTATTGGTTGCTGAACCAAGCTTATTCTCGGTAGCGGGGACCGAACGGACGTTTCGAGCTCTCGATCTATTTCAGCGTGAATACGCACCCCGGCTAAAAAATACCGCTGTAGTCGTGAACCGCGTCCGTGCTGCATCGACGGAGCACAAGTATCGGTTATCGGAAATGCGTCGAATGTTTGGTGCTCGAATGCTAGATACTCAAATCCCGGAGACCTCGAACTGGCAGCAGATCCAGGGTGCAGCCTGGCCAGTGCACGCGTGGCCTGGTGATACTGCAGCAACAGCTGCGCGGACTTTTGACGAACTCCTTCAAGCTCTATATGAGCCCGCCACAGCTCCGAAACGGGCTCGCCGCAGCTAACGTTACTCGAAACTCTTTAGATTGTGATGCAAGCGTAAAAGCCCTGCTATGTATACACAGCAGGGCTTTTTGGTCTCTTAGGGTTCTAGATTTTAGGAGGCTGTTTTGCGCCGCGCTTGGCGGCGTGCGGCGAGTTCATCTGTTGGAAACTCACCTTCGGTTCGACCATCGATCAGTCGTTCTGCAGGCAACTCTGACAGTGTTCCTTCGACTTCACGCCACACACGTCCAACGGCAATTCCGTAGACGCCTTGGCCTCCCTGGACGAGATCAATCACTTCATCCGCCGAGGTACATTCATAGACTGAAGCACCATCGGACATCAGCGTGATCTGAGCTAGGTCTTCGACCCCTCGATCACGTAAATGTTCGACCGCACTGCGGATTTGTTGGAGTGAAACACCGGTATCAAGTAAACGTTTCACTACTTTAAGAACAAGGACGTCGCGGAACGAGTACAGTCGTTGGGTCCCGGATCCTTCAGCGCCTCTCAATGTCGGAACCACAAGTCCGGTGCGGGCCCAGTAATCAAGCTGGCGATAGGTGATCCCTGCAGCTTTGGACGCAGTGGGGCCGCGGTAGCCTCGATCATTGTCTAGCCAAGGGGCGTCATCGTTAAACAAGACGCCCTGATTGCCAGCATCCAAATTCTGGCTCTGCCCTGAATCACCTGTGAGAGACACTGGGGTTTCCTCCTGCCAATCTGTTCCACGCGGGAAAGTTTTGCGCAAGAACACTATTGCAACCTGAGCTATCTGGCTAGTTCAATAATGGTCTCACATTATGCAATGGAACGTATAGAGCTCCACGCTATTCTGCGAACCAGCTTCGGTCAAAGACCAACGTCGATAATCAATATCGTGTCGGGCTACTTCTTTTCTTCGCCACCATCTTTGTCATCTTCGTCGTGGTCTTCATCCTCGGAATCACTGGAAGCTTCACTGGATTCTTCAGCGGTCAGGAAGTCCTCAGGTGTGAGGTCTTTCAAAAACTCGCGGAATTCGTCGACGCTCTCTTCGGTGATCTCAGGTTGGATCTCGGGTTGTTCAATGTTGAGTTCCGCGGCAATGTCGCCTTCGGTCAGATCGATCCCTGCGACGTCTAGTACGTCCTGGCTCGCGTAGACCGGCACTTGGGCAAATAACGCAGCAGCCACGGCATCCGACGCTCGTGAATCCACGGTCTTACCCGATTGCAGCACAAGCTCTGCGTAGAATACTTCGTCATCCACCTTCGAAATTCTGACAGCATCAAGCGCATCACCGGTTGCTCGCAGTGCTTGAACTAAGAGTTGGTGAGTGGTTGGTCTAGGAGTCTCGATTCCTTGTTGTGCCAGCCCAATAGCAGTGCCTTCTGATGGACCTATCCATAATCGGAGCAGTCGCTGTGACTGCTGATCCAGGAGTAGCAAGATGGGTTGGTTGCCGGGAAGGACAATCCGTATTTCAAGGACCTTCAATACGATGTCGGCCATGGCGGAACTCCTTTTCAGAATGGCACCTATACGAATCGAGCTAATCGTTCATATCAGCAATTTCAGCACTGACCACCCCGGCATGCAAGCTCAAACAAGCCTGGGTGATCTCGCGGGCCGCTTCCAACGCGCTTTCTTTTGAAATGTCCTCTTTATTTTGCGATATTCCAGAAGTCGCTTGTTCAACCATTCCGAGTTCGCGGTCTACCGCGATCCGAAATGGTCGAAGGTGTCGAGGCTCAAAACCAAACTGTGACAACGTGACAGCGGCGCGAGCAACCTTCAAGCTGTGATCGTTATACCGCTGCCTTTCATCTGGCCAAATGAGCCGATACGCCTCAAGAGTCTCCATCAGTTCATCAGAGGCCCCGGACATGCCCTGTAACTCCGCCCGTGACATGGGACGTATATGGCCGCTCAGCTCCTGGGCGAGTTGTTCAGACACGGACCTGGGTTCAAGGCGCAGACCGCCCGGCAATGATTCTGGGCGTTTCCCAGCGTCAATGGCGTCAAGATAATCTTTGATGACTTTTAGCGGGAGAAACTGGTCGCGCTGCAAAGCCAAGATGAACCGTAGACGGTCAACATCGGCTTGAGTGTACTTTCGATACCCGGCGGCTGTACGCGCTGGAGTGATGAGGCCTCGCTCTTCCAGGAAACGCACTTTGGAAGCACGTACCTCCGGAAACTCAGTATTAATATGCTCTAAAACTTCACCGATGCTCATCAGGAGGTGGCCTCGGGAAGAAGCTCCCGAAGCTACCGAACGAGGTTTTGGGGAAGCGGACAATATGCTCAGACCTTTTCAATACAAGCGACCAGATACGAGAAGTCACCGGCCTGTCATGACCGGCGACTGACGAGTTTTACGTTACTTTTCGGGCTGTTGAGTTCCTGCATAATACGACAGTCGGAACTTCCCGATTTGTAGCTCCATACCGGTGCGCAGCACAATCGAATCCACACGGTCGTGGTTGATATATGTACCATTCAAAGAGCCCGCATCTACCATGCGGAAGTCGTTGCCTTCGCGTTCGAATACTGCGTGTTGACGCGAGACCGTGACATCATCGAGAAAAATGTCCGCATCGGGGTGGCGACCAACAGTGACTCGGTCCTGATCCAACAAGAATCGTGCGCCGCGGTTGGGGCCTTCGTGGGCGACAAGAAGTGCTGAACCGACTGGAAGAGCATCGAGGGCTGCACGCTGTTCGGCTTCTAAATGTAGTTCTTGAAGCGGTTCAAGCTTAGGCAACCCAACTGTCGTCGGCTCCATCTCAGAATGATCCTCTGAGTTACCAGGAACGGGGTTATCTTTTGTCATGCTTGAGCGCTCCTCGTGTACCAATCAATCTGGTGACTCGTGTTGTTGAGTCACCCTGACTCACTTAGTTTAGCCGATCAATGCCGCCAATTCACTGCTTGACACTACAATCGTCGGTCTGATGGTCCATGTCGTCTTGGCTTTTTGCAAAAAGTATGCTCAGAGTAAAATGCGCTGCCCAGTGGATATCATGCAACGCCTTGTACATGGAAACAAAAACATCCTTGATACTGAGCATCAAGGATGTTTGGTCGGGCTGACAGGATTTGAACCTGCGACCCCATCTCCCCCAGAGATGTGCGCTACCAAGCTGCGCCACAGCCCGCTGCCGCACAGCTGCGCGGTGCGGCGATACCTGGGACACTCTACACCAAGATATGCAAAACTCCGAATTTCATGAAAGGGATGACGATCATCAACCCGTAGGGAGCTTTAGACTAGTCTTATGGCCTTTACTCTTTCGGAATCTGCCGACATTGCCCATGCTCGTTCCCTCATCCGTACGATCAACGACTATCCTCGCCCCGGCGTAGCGTTTCGGGACATTACTCCCCTGCTCGCCGATGGGCGAGCCATGCAGACGGTCGCCCGCGGTTTACTTGCGCAGGTGGGCACCGAATTTGATGTCGTGGCTGGGGTTGAAGCACGAGGTTTTATTTTCGCAGGGGCAGTCGCCACGATGGCTGGGACTGGTATGGTCCCCATTCGAAAAGCAGGCAAACTGCCAAAACCAGCACACCGCATCTCTTATCGCAAAGAATACGGTACCGACACCCTAGAAGTCTCACCCGATCTACTCCCTGGGATGCGGGTTTTGCTCATCGACGATATCTTAGCCACCGGCGGTACACTGCGTGCCGGTGCAGACCTCATTGAACAAGTCGGCGCACGCGTCGCTGCAGTCGGCGTGGTCATGGAACTCGGAGGTCTTGGTGGCCGAGAACTGATGTCTCAAACGAAGACTTTATTCGCTTTCTAACCCTCCGAGCTTGGCCCGGGCAGTTCTAGTGCCGACGCCGCTCTCGAACCCGCATGGTAATTTCGATGGGACTTCCTTCGAATCCGAAATACTGCCGTAAGCGGTTGACAATAAAGCGACGATATCCGGGATCAAGGAAACCTGTGGTGAACAAAATAAACTTCGGTGGTCGCGTCGAGGCCTGCGTGGCAAACAGGATGCGCGGTTGTTTTCCGCCGCGCACCGGATGCGGATGGGCGGCCACGAGCTCGCCGATAAATGAGTTGAGCTTCCCGGTCGGGATGCGAGTCTCCCAGGACTCCAGGGCCCGTTCTAAAGCGGGAACCAGCCGGTTCTTATGCCAACCCGTTTTGGCAGAGATATTAATCCTCGGTGCCCAGGAAACGTGTTGGAGGTCCAAGTCGATCTCGCGTTCAAGATCATCGCGGCGGTCCTCATGCATCAAATCCCACTTATTAAACGCCAGCACCAACGCTCGGCCGGCGTCCAAAACCATTTGGATGATTCGGACGTCTTGCTCACTCAATGGTTCGGATGATTCAAGAAGCACCACGGCCACTTCGGCACGTTCGAGGGCGGCTCTGGTGCGCAGTGAGGCATAGTAGTCTGATCCGGAGGCCATATGCTGGCGGCGTCGTATACCGGCAGTGTCGACAAATTCCCAGATCCTGCCATCGAGTTCTACGAGTTCATCGACCGGGTCTCGCGTGGTGCCGGCTGTAGCATCCACGACGGCACGCTGTGCCCCTGCCAGGCTATTGAGGAGTGATGATTTCCCCACGTTCGGCCGTCCCACCAGAGCGACCCGACGGGGACCCTGGGCGGTCAGCGCTGCACCGTGAGCAGCTTCTTCGGGCAGTTCTGCGAGCAGGGCGTCCAAGAGGTCTGCCGTGCCGCGCCCATGCAACCCGGATACAGGGTAAGGGTAGCCAAAACCTAAGCCCCAAAGGAAGGCAGCATCAGCTTCCTGAGACTGACCATCAACCTTATTGGCGACTAGCACGACCGGTTTTTTGGATTTGCGCAACATCGTCACGATGGCCTCGTCTGTGGCTGTGATGCCGACGGTGGCATCAACAACAAATAACACGGCATCGGCTATTTCGACGGCTCGTTCGGCCTGATCGGCGACCTTGGCGGCGAGGCCTTTCACACCGTATTCCCATCCACCGGTGTCTGCCACGGTGAAGAGCTGTCCGTTCCATTGTGCTTCGTAGAAGACTCGGTCACGAGTCACGCCGGGAACATCTTCCACCACGGCCTGTCTGCGTCCGATAATTCGGTTGACTAGGGTGGATTTGCCGACGTTGGGGCGACCGACCACTGCAACTATCGGTGGGATGAAGTCACGTTGTGCCAGCTCCTCGTCTTCGTCGAAACCAGCTAAGACCTCGTGATCTTCTTCTGCTAATTCGTATTGCTGCAGACCAGCCAAGTACGCTTCCGTGCGTGCTTGCTGTTCTTCTTCTGTCATTGATGCCAGATTTTCATCAACCGTATCGGCACCGGACGGGGTATATTCTTCTTCAGTCATAATGCTTTCTTAGGAGCCGTTTGCGTTGACCTGGCGCTGTATTTCTGCCAATACGACGGTCACGGTGTCTTCGAGGGACAAGTTGGTCGAATCGATCTCCGCAACCCCTTCGGCAGGCGTCATGAAATCAACCAGGGCGGAGTCTTTCGCATCGCGGTCAAGCACATCAGATTCCACATTGTTAGGGTCTTGATGTGTTTCGCGCAGCTGTTGGCCTCGGCGTGACATCCGAACTTCCGGCGAAGCAGTCAACAGAATGCGCGCTTCGGCATCGGGCGCCACTACCGTCGTGATATCTCGGCCTTCAACGACGATTCGTGGGCGAGCCTCAATTGCTTGGCGCTGGAGTTTCACCAAGTGCTCACGAACCTCCGGACGCGTAGACAACACGGATACGTTGGCAGTGACCTCATCGGTGCGAATTGTTTCGGTGATATCTTGGCCATCCAGTGCCAAAGTGACGTTATTGGGGTTGAGGTCTTGAGCCAGCGGCATGGTCGTGATCAGGTCGGTGATTTGCTGGGTCTCTACGCTCTCCGGGTTGCTGAGGTCTAGGCCGTTTTTCATGCACCACAGGGTCGCAGCACGATAGTTGGCACCCGTGTCGAGATAACTGAGGCCTAAATCTTGCGCGACCCAGCGAGCAACGGTCGATTTTCCAGTGCCCGATGGTCCATCGATGGCGATGACAAGCCGAGATTGTGGTGACATTTAAAGTACCTTCCATCCAAGTTCGGTCAACGAATCAACCAGGTGCTTTTTATGGCCTGGGACCACGGAGATCTCCAGCATGCCGACCTGGTACCCCGAGGAGTGTTCCATTCTCAAGTCTTCCACGTTCACCCCGGCCTCGGCTACAGCCTGCAGCGCCGCAACCAGTGCACCGGGTGTATCATCCACCAGGATCGTGACCAGGGCAAAGCCTTGTGCTGGTCCACCATGTTTCCCTGGGATGCGTGCCTGGCCGCGATTGCCTTCATCCATGAGTTGTGCCACGTCGAGACGGGCACCGGGGGCAGTGGGTTCGCTGAGGGTACCTATTAAACGATCTAGATCAGCTTTCATGCCATGCAGTTCGGGTAATATTTGCTCGGCATTGGCAGTCAAGATCTGTACCCATAGGCTCGGGTCCGATGCTGCGATGCGGGTGGTGTCACGCAGACCATTCCCGGCAAGCTGTAATGCTTGCGCAGAGGTCCCTTGGAGGCGTGAGGCCAGCAGTGAGGCCGCGATCTGCGGTAGGTGGCTTATTTGGGCCACGGCGGCGTCATGGTCTTCAGGGCTCATATGATAGATCGTCGCGCCCAGCAACCGTGCGACATCCGAAGCTACGTAGATCACGTGTTCGGGAGTCGTCGGTTGCGTACACAGGACCCACGGAGCTGCCGTGAATAATTCTCCGCGAGCAGCTACCGGTCCCGAACGTTCGCGTCCGGCCATCGGGTGCGTACCGATATACCGAAGGGTGTCTCGTTGGCTGATCCGTCCATCTTCGACGGCTTGTGAAATTTCGCGAGCGATAGCCGTTTTCACCGAAGCGATATCGAGGACGATGGCCTCAGGCCATCGCTGCAGGGCCTTGACCACTTCCTCCCCCGTGACATCCGGAGGTGCTGCAACCACCACAGTGCCCGGCTGGTCGGTTTCAGCTAGGCCGCGTCCAGCTCCGATGTCCTCGGCTACGGCTTGTGCTGACGGAGAGGGATCTGTCAGAAGGACCTCGATCCCAGCCGTGCGCAGCCCTAAGCCGATCGAGGCGCCTAGCAGCCCCGTCCCAATAATGGCCACGGGCTGGCGGATCGAGTGATGTTTAGAGACCGTCTCGGTGGCTGCGGCAAGCGAAGCCGTATCGACAATCTCAGTACGTGAGAACCGCGGTGTGGTCATAGCCCCACCGTCGCCATCAGGTGGCCGACTTCTTGAGAGTTCAGTTTCCGAATAGAACCCTGCCGTTGGTCACCCAAGGTGATCGGACCGTGGGCGATTCGCACGAGTCGTTCTACTGGGTAGCCCACAGCTTTCATCAACCGACGGACCACTCGGTTTTGGCCGCTGTGAATGACCACTTCACACAAAACGTGTCCCGGGGTGGAGTCGACAACTTTAAACGAGTCGACTGACACGACCCCGTCTTCTTCCAATTCGATGCCCTGTCGGAGTTGATCACCAACGCCTTTACCCAGCGGCCCTTTAACTTGTACGAGGTAAGTTTTCGGCACTTCATAGCGTGGATGTGACAATCGGTTGGCCAAGTCTCCGTCATTGGTCAACAACAGCAGGCCTTCAGTTTCATTATCTAAGCGGCCCACGTGAAACAGGCGGGTTTCGGTAGTTCTCACAAAATCGCCGATCGACGGACGGCCCTTGGGATCTGACATCGTCGATATCACACCGCGTGGTTTGTTAAACGCGTAGTAGACCGTCTCGGGTTTGGT
The DNA here is from genome assembly GCA_036516155.1 of Yaniella sp. GTDB lineage: Bacteria > Actinomycetota > Actinomycetes > Actinomycetales > Micrococcaceae > Yaniella. The sequence continues at coordinate 14,900 of DATBUK010000103.1, read as the reverse complement.
ATTGACTCTGATGCCGTCAACAAAGATGACGTCGTTTTCCGGATCGACCCGAGTTCCAAGCGCAGTGACGATCTCATCGTTGACTTCTACTCGGCCCTCTGTGATGAGGTCTTCTGCCACGCGACGCGATGTGATGCCAGCGGCTGCGATGACCTTTTGCAGTCGTTCGCCTTCGGGAACGTGTTGACGAGACTTTTTGCCCTGGCCCTTCCCTTTTTTACGGTACTGGCTGCGGTCAACTGGTCCAAGATTACGGTCGTAGTCGGCACCGGAAAACGGCCCACCGCGTCGCCCAGTTTTGGGGGTGCGGTTACGGCGTCCGGAGCCTCTCGGCTTGCGGGATGTCATGGTGTTTCCTGACTTTCTGCCAGTTTGCTGGCTTCCTCAACTCCGGGAAGGAGCGGTGAGATTTTCGGTAATTCTTCGATTGAGTTTATGCCAAGTATTTCAAGGAAATACTCTGTTGTCCTATAGCGTACGGCACCGGTGATTTCTTCGACACCGTCTTCGATGATAAGCCCTCTGCTCATGAGAGTGCGAATCACTGAATCAGAATTGACGCCGCGGATCTCAGCTACCTTCGACCGAGTCGCTGGTTGTAGGTACGCAATCACTGCGAGCGCTTCCAGACCGGCCTGGCTGAGCTTCTGGGTCGCGCCTTGTAGCATGAATGCTGAAACCACTTCTGCGTGTTCCGGTCGCGTATAAATACGCCATCCTCCCGCTACGTGACGCAGCTGAAATCCGCGGGTCTTCGTCTCATGTGTGCCGTCGTAATCGCGTTGAATCAATCGCAACGTGGCTTCGATATGCTCAGCTGGCTCTCCGGTGGCTTTCACTAACTGCTCTACCGTGACCGGTTCGTCGGTAATCATCAAAATGGCTTCAAGCTGAGCAAAGAGTTCTGTCTGGTAACGCTGAGTGCTCATGGTGATTTGCGCCATTCGATAGTTATCTCACCCAGTGGTTGTTCTTGTTGCCAGTCAATGAGCCTGTCCCGGTACATGATCAATAGTCCTAGGAAGCGCACCACCACAACCATGGTGGTCGTGGCATCGCTGATGATGGTACTAAAGGTGGTCCGTTGGGCTTGCTGAATGCGTTGTGTCATGAGTGCTACTTGCTCGGTAAGTGACACCAATGGGGCATGGAGATGGTTTGTGCCAACTTCATCTGGCTCTTCAACGAATTTAGTGAACAGATCTTTGGCTAGGGTTGCAAAGTCGTCTGGTGACAGATCGAAGACTAGCTCGGGTAATAGATTTGCGTGCTGCGGCTCGGGACCACCCTGTCGTGCGATCATAGCTGTCTGTGTTTGAACCCGGCTCTTGATCATCTCAGCGGCCTGTTTGAAAGCGCGATACTGCAGCAGACGGGCAAATAATAGGTCACGTTCTTCTAGTAGCGCTAACTCTTCGTGCGTATCACCGATTCCGGTGGGCAGTAGGCGCGCGGTTTTGAGTTCTAACAGTGTTGCAGCAACCACCATGAAAGCAGTGGAATTCTCTAAGACTTGTTCACTAGTTTCAAGGGTGGCTACGTAGTCGAGAAATTCGTCGGTGACTTCTGCGAGAGCGATCTCGGTGACGTCCATCCGTCGCCGGGCGATCAGCGACAACAGAACGTCAAAGGGGCCGGAGAAGTTTGTCAGTGCCAGTTCGAAACCGGCATGTTCCTCCCCGAATTCATCTGCAAGCGTTGGTACGGCAGAGTGGCTCACGGTGCCCCGCCGCGTGAGATCAACTCACGCGCTAGTTGCCGGTAGTTCTTGGCTCCCGGATGATTTGGCGCAAACGCGGTGATCGGTTCTGCGGCCACTGTCGCGTCGGCGAACTTAATGGAACGGTTGATCACCGTTTCGAACACTTTGTCCCCGAACGCTTCGACGAGCCTTCCAATAACTTCTTTCGAGTGCAGGGTTCGACTATCTACCATGGTCGCTAAGACACCGTCGACCACCAACTCCGGGTTGATTCGATCCTGGACTTTTTCAATGGTTTCGACTAGCAATGCGACCGCGCGGAGCGCAAAGAACTCGGCGGTGAGTGGAATGATGACGCCGTGCGCGGCTGCCAGCGCGTTGACGGTCAACAATCCCAGCGACGGTTGACAGTCGATGATGATGACATCGTAATCGTTCAGGATGGGTCGAAGCGCTCGCCCTAGCACTTGTTCACGCGCGACCTCGTTGACGAGTTGCACCTCGGCTGCGGAAAGGTCGATGTTGGCTGGCAGCAGGTCAATGTTGTCATCAGCGGTTTCAATGATTGCGTCACTAATGTGCACGTCGCGTTCCATGAGGACGTTGTAGACCGTGAGATCCATTTCGTGTGGGTTTGTCCCAAATCCGGCAGACAGTGCGCCTTGCGGGTCAAAATCCACCATGAGGACTTTACGCCCATACCCTGCCAGGGCTGCGCCAAGGTTGACTGAAGATGTTGTTTTGCCAACCCCACCTTTTTGGTTCACTAACGCAATGACGCGTGCAGGGCCGTGCGATGACAGGGGTTCGGGTACGGGAAATTCGTGCTTGGGCCGCCCGGTGGGACCGATCACTGGCTCGCCGGTGATCATCATCACAGGACGTGGTTGTTGGCTGGCATCATTCACGATGTTTGAAACTCCTGACCGCTACGTAAATGTGGGGGTGCAATTCCTCTTAGTGTTCGAAAAGTGATGGTAGTTCGGTTTCTGACTCTAGTGTATTGCGGCAAGCCTGGGCGGGTTAGCATATGCATCATTTTCTCGGCGAGCCTTAAACTTTAAAGTCAAACATGAAGGTCGTTACCCCTGTGCTCTAGGGTGGGCGGCGGCGAATACTTCACGAAGGGTATCTGCTGTGACATGTGTATAAATCTGGGTGGTCGTCACAGAGGCATGCCCGAGTAATTCTTGCACAACTCGTACATCAGCTCCGCCCTGCAACAAATGGGTCGCAAAAGAATGCCGCAGAGTGTGTGGGGAAATGTCACTTGTGATCCCTGCTGCTTCAGCTGAGGCCTTGATGACGTTCCAACCAGTTTGTCGTGAGAGTCGTTTGCCGAAACGATTGAGAAACAGCGCCGGGGAGCCTTGTCCCGCTGCGGCATGCTCTGGACGACCACGAACCAAGTAGGCGTTGATTGCTTCACGAGCGTACGTACCTAACGGCACGATACGCTCTTTGGAACCCTTACCAAACAGCCTGACGATGGTTGTCTTAGTTGAGTCTTCGAGCGGGACGATGTCATCCACGTCCAGATCGATGGCTTCGGTAATGCGAGCTCCGGTAGCATAGAGCAATTCCATAAGCGCCTTGTCGCGTAGTCCCTGAGCTGTATCCGAGGCCGGGACGGTCAATAGTCGGGTGACTTCATCAATACTGAGCGCATCTGGCAGGTGCTGGCCCGTGTTCCGTGGGCGAACGTCTGCTGCCGGATTGATCGCAGTGGTTCCTTCTTCGTGCATGAATCGATGCCACCCGCGAGCCGCAATAAGGATGCGGTTGATCGACGATGGCGCGAGCGAACCCATGTGGTGGCTGCCCGAACTCAACGCCTGTAAGAAGCCCGAGACATGATGCACGCTGATGTGGGTCGCCTCGGTAACACCTTCTTGGCTCAGATATTGCAGGTAGCGATTGAGGTCTCGCCGATAAGCCGCAACAGTATTTTCCGACAGTCCTCGTTCAATCATCAGGTGGTTGAGGTAGGCTGTGACGTGACGCTGGAGTTCCGCCGGTATCTCGATGTTTTCGGTCGTCATGGCATTCTGTCAGTCCTCAACCGCGCGGGCCGGGCGCTGGCCTGTCAGAACCAAGTGGGCTGCCATGATACCCACAACTGCGTTGACGTTTTTAATGTCACCAGACATGACGGCATCAAGAACGGTATCTATCGGCACCCATTCCAAAACCAGATGTGCCTCTTCGCCTTCGCGTTGATACTGCATGTCTGTGATGGGAGAAATGTCTTGGGCAAGAAAGATTCGTATGCTCTCTGCAGATGACCCAGCGGAAGGATAGTGGTCAACAAGCACGGACCAGGTTTTGGCAGTGAGATCGGTTTCTTCTGCCAATTCCCGTTGGGCTGTAGCTAAGAGACTCTCCTCTTCGGCATCAAGAAGACCGGCTGGAATTTCCCAACAGTCCTGCCCTACGGGATGACGATACTGCTGAATCATGGCAACACGGTGATGTTCATCGATGGCAACGATCGCGACAGCACCAGGGTGGTCAATATATTCACGAGTGAGAGCGTCCTCACCGTCGTGCATGGTGAACGTGTCGCGTTGGACATTCCAAATGGCCCCGGCATAGGCGGTTTCTTGACGGTGGATGCTGACAGCTCTATCAGTGTCGGAGAAATTATTGTCACTCATGCCGTGGAGGTCTCCAAGAGTTCTCGGGCGTGCTCACGAGCGGAGGTCGAGTCAGCGTGGCCTGCCAGCATTCGTGCAAGTTCCGATACTCTGTCATCACCGGTGAGCTCGGTGACGTCAGAGGTAGTGAATCCTGCTTCGACATTGGGGGCTTTATTGACTCGGAGGTGCTTATTGGCGTAAGCCGCAACCTGCGGTAGGTGTGTCACTACGATCACTTGTACGCGCCGTGCAAGGCGCGCTAATCGTTTACCGATTTGTACTGCTGCTTCTCCTCCGACACCCGCATCGATTTCGTCAAAGATGAAGGTCGGAACAGGATCTGTGTCGGCTAAAACGACTTCTAAGGCCAACATGATACGGGAAAGTTCCCCTCCAGAGGCTCCTTTGCCAAGAGGTCTGGGATCGGACCCCGGATGAGGTTGTAATAACAGAGCGATATCGTCGAAGCCGTGCGGACCTGGCTGATCGGCCGGAGTGATATCGACCGAGAATTGCGCCGTGGGCATCAGCAGGCCATGCAGTTCCTCCGTGACTTGTTCTCCCAGCCGATGGCCTGCTTCCTCTCGCAATGCAGTGAGAGCATTGCCGTGGGCTTTGAGCTGCTCAGTGAGTTCCTGCTGCTGTTCGGTGAGGTATTCAATGCGCTCGGTGTCCCCGTGCAATTCATCCAATCGCGGGCGCTGTTGATCTGCCCATGCCTGCACATCGGACAGCTCAGGTCCATAGAGTTTCATCAGGCGGTTGAGCTCAGCCAGTCGTGATTGAGCTTGGTTTAATGCCAGGGGGCCATCTTCCTCGAGGCTTGATGCGAATCGCGATATCTCAGCAGTAATATCTGCCAATTCAATACCCACAGATGACAGCCGATGGGTGATCTCTTCAAGCTCTTCCAGCTCGCCCGGAGCTTGCTGGATTGTTTGCCGCGCGATTTCTACCAAGGACTCCGCACTGGGAGCATCTAAGTCGTGATCGTCACCGGACAGTGCTGTCGTGGAGATTCGGGCAGCATTTCGGAATTCTTCAGCCGACTCGAGGCGTTTAATCCGCTCTTTGAGATCTTCGTCTTCGTTATCTTGAATGTCCGCGTTGTCGATCTCTTCGAGGCTTCGCTGCAGATTTTCGGCTTCCAACGCACGTTCTTGAGCTTGCGTGACTAACAAGTCAAGCTGTTGAGTTACTTCTTGCAGCTGTGTATAGGTACGCCGGTATGTCGCCAAAGTCTCCGCAACCGGTTGGCCACCATAGGCGTCCAGAGCACGCCGCTGAGCAGACACGGACTTGAGTCGTAACTGATCAGATTGTCCATGAATCGCCACCGCTGATTCCCCGATTTCGGAAAGCAACGCAACAGGTACTCCCCGTCCCCCGGCTGTTGCCCGCGAGCGCGTCCCTGATCCGGATGCGGTGATAGACCGGGTAATGACCAGGTGTCTCAAGTCGTTATCCTCATCGAGGACTGCCCCGGCCTCTTGTGCTGCGGTGATGGCCCGATGCTCAGGGGGAAGTACAAAACCCGCTTCCACCGCAGCCTTGGTATCGCCTGCTCGAATCGCTCCGGCATCAGCTCGTGCTCCGAGCAAGAGGTTCAGGGCGGTGACCACCATGGTTTTCCCCGCTCCTGTTTCACCCGTGACAACGGTGAAACCTGGGTCAAGTTCGACGGTAGTTTCTTCAATGACGCCTAAAGAGTTGATCGACAGGTGTTCTAACATTTAGTCGTCCCCCTGCGGTTGATCAGTATCCGAGATCTTTTTGTGTTCCGGGAGTTCGATGATCTCTTCTTCGTCGGCTTTGGTCAGCACCGGGATTGGTGTGGTGACCGGTGGGACTTTTTCTCGCCGTGGCGCCAGGTGGTGTGGCTCAACGATCCGGACCCCTTGAGAATCCGCGAGAGTTTGCTGCCAATTATCGTGCTCTGTCCGGTCCACTTCTCGGGCTTCGATGGCGGCGCGGTCGACTTCACTGAGCGCGCCTCGCCAGCCTTCCGTTGGTAAATCAAACTTTCGCACTAGGCGTTCCGAAAATGGTGTGAGTGCGAGCCTGGCGAGCTTCACCGGTCGCTGTGACCGAGTGGCTTCTATGCGTGCTCCTGCGGGCAAATCAACGGTTCGACGCCCATCACACCATAGGACCCCGGTTTCGTTAGTACGTTGTAGAACATCCACCGAGATGACCGATTCGGGAGCCACTACGAGTGGGCGGGCAAAGAGGGCATGGGCAGACAGCGGCACCATGAGCATCGCCTGTACCTCGGGCCAGACGATGGGGCCGCCCCCGGAAAAGGCATATGCAGTAGAACCGGTAGGAGTCGACATGACAACTCCATCGCAACCAAAAGAAGATATCGGCCGGTCATCGACACCAATCACAACTTCGAGCATGCGTTCGCGGTTAGATTTCTCAACGGATGCTTCATTGAGGGCCCAAGTGTGTGCCACCAAGTGTTTGCCCACGAGGACTTTCACATCGATCGCCATACGTTCTTCGACGAGATAGTCTTTATTGACGATCGCGGCGACAGCACGTTCGAGGTCGGCCTGTTCCGCTTCCGCGAGGAACCCCACATGACCAAGATTGACGGCCATCAGCGGTAATCCCGATTCACGAACCATCTCTGCCGCACGGAGTACCGAGCCATCCCCGCCCAGTACCATACCTAGCTCAATATCGTGCAGGGTTGATTTGGAATCAATGCTTTCGACTCCCATGCCATTGGCGGAAAGCACACCATTGTGAATTGCTTCGTGCATCACTGCGGCATCATGCGGCATCATGACCGGAGTGAGGTTGGCTTCACGCAACAATTCGATGGCTTGCAAGGCTGTTTGCATGGCCTTTTGGCGTCCCGTGTGAGCCAAAATCAGTATTCGCCGGCTCATGGTTCTCCTTTGTTTGTACGTTTGCCTAAGACTCCAATGTAGTCGCTGTAGCGCAGTTTGGTGAGTTTCATCGGCGGATGTGGATCCCGAAAGTTAGTCGAGCACATCAGCCCAGTCCACCTTCTGGGCGTCTACCCATTGTGCAGCATTGCCTCTGTGAGGCAACTCTGCACCGGGCGCGAGTTTGGTTGCCCAAAAGAAGAATTCTTTATTGCCGTCTTGGCCTGGTAAGGGGCTTGCGGTCAAGCCGCGGGGGACTACATTTTCCGCTACGGCTGCCGAGACCACGTTGAGGACTGCCTCGCGCCGTTGGGCTGGCTCAGTGACGACCCCGGTTTTGGGCAGTCGTTCGCGGCCAATCTCAAACTGAGGTTTAATCATGAAGATGAGGTCGGCTTCCGCTCGACTGACACCCACCAGGGCTGTGATGACTAACGTGAGCGAAATAAACGACAGGTCGGACACGACGATGTCCACTGGGTCACCGATATCTTCCGGCTCAAGATACCGTACATTCACGCCTTCTCGTACATCCACGCGCGGGTCCTGACGCAGTCGCGACACAATTTGATCGTGTCCGACATCGACCGCGATGACTTCCCGAGCTCCGTGCTGTAACAACACATCGGTAAATCCACCGGTGGACGCTCCAGCGTCTAAACACCTCGCGTCGGCGACACTGACCTCGGGGAAAGTTTGCAGCGCGCCAGCAAGTTTGTGGCCTGCTCGGGACGCATACTGGGGCCCTGAGATCGTAAGTTCAATGAGGTCCTCGGCGGTAACCTTACTCGCGGCTTTGGTAGCTAACTGACCATTCACCAGGACTTCCCCCGCACGGATGTGACGCACCGCAGCGGTACGTGACGCGGCGAGCTGTCGAGTGACAAGTGTCTGATCAAGACGTTGCATTTAGGTCATTCCTGGCCCATGTTCATCGGGCGCGTTCAGAAGGGCTGTCAGCTGGTCTAGTACTTGCTCATAGACGGCGAGCTCTTCTGCAGGACGCAGCTGGGCAACGTCAGCCAGAGCAGCATGTACCTGTTCGGTGACTTTATCGCTATCAGCCATCGCGGCCCTCCTGCAAGGGATGGGGCGGAGCCAACAACACACTCAGATCCGAAACCACCCAGGTCGGAGTGACGGACTGGCGGAAAGCGGGCAGATCTGCACGTCGATGAATCCCAGTTTCGACGAGCGCTCCATCAAAGCCGGCGTTCACCGCACCTAAAATATCGGTGTCAAGTCGGTCCCCGACCACCAATGGACGGCGCATTGCGAATTTGTGCGCCATAGTCTGGAACATCACTGGTTCGGGCTTACCAGCTGCCAGTGTCGGACGGGTCCCGGTCGCTTGCGCCACCGTATTGACTAACGAACCGTTGCCCGGCGCAATCCCCTGGGCTAGCGGAATGGTCAAGTCAAGATTCGAGGCGAGCCATCCGGCGCCTCGTTGGATAGCAAAACTTGCTTGGGCAAGATCGTCCCAACCGAGTTGCGGGTTGAAGCCCTGGACGACCATTTGTGGGTTATCAGCCGCCACCGTGGTGACACCGAAACCAGCAGCCTCAATCAGCGCGCTCAGCTGTGCCGAACCGGTGACCAGTATCGGGCCCTCACCAGGATCGTAGTCACGTTGCAGGACATCCACCACTGCTTGGGCTGACGTGATGACGTGCTCGCTATCCGTCGTCACTCCCATGGCTAGTAAACGTTGAGCTACTTCGACGGCGGATTTTGACGCGTTATTCGTGACAAACGCGACCGGGATCTCTCGGGAGATTAAGGTATTGAGTGTTTCAATCGCCGACGGTATGGGCTGATTCCCCGCATATACGACCCCGTCAAGGTCACACAATAGGCCATCGTAGCCGTCATGAAATGTCGTCACAGGCTATCGGTCGCCGCCTTTGCCCTGAGCTGGTGGCACGACATCCCGTGCACGAACGTTCACTGGCTCATCGTCTTCGCCGCCCAGATCGAGGATTTCTGGTTCCGGCTCTACATCGAGGCCCAGGGCACGCTCTGCCCTGTTTGCCAGGCGTGACCAGTCTCGTGCTTCTTTGGCTCGGCCCGCAGCGGCTAGGGCCTCAGCATAGGCTCGAAAGAGTCGAGGGGAATATGAGAAGCCTCTACGTGGATTGAGCTCGGGGATCTCTAACGTCTTCACCGCTGCTTGGGCATCATCTTGATCGAGATGAATCCCCGACACCACGATGGCTAACTCCACTCGTGAAGTTACGGGAAGTTCATCAGGTTTCGCTTCAGCGGCCATTTCTAAGGCCTTCTCCGTGCGGCCCAATGCACGTTCGGCATCCACCATTTCCGGCAGGTGGGCATTGTCACCGCTAATACGGCGGTAGGTGCGGAATTCGCGCAGTGCTTCAGTAAACTTTCCCGCAGCATAGGCAGTCATGCCCGCGGCTTCACGAACTACAGCCAACCGTCCTCCCCTGCGGGAGGCTGCTAAGGCATGTTCAAACGCCAACTCCGGATCTTCGTCTATTAGTCGACCAGCCATCACTAAATGTTTTTGGACCCAGGGGCGGTTCTGTGCATCCAGTGCGCCCAGTTGGCGCTGAACGCTTTTATCGAGCTCTCGACCTGTGACATCTTCATCAATGTCGGGCGACCGGCCACGGTCTGGCCGATTAGCCGACCGTAAATCAGCCGGGTTATGCGGCGGGTTTTGTGCAGCGTCGTCACCACGTCGATCGAAACCTTTGGCACTTCGAGACGCTCCATCTCGCTGGTTCTTTCGCCCACGATTTGTTCGACCTCGGTCGTCTCCGCGTTCACTGCGACGGCCCTTTCCAGAACGGCTTGCGTCTCGCGGAGTACGTCCGCGATTCTGCTCTTGCCTTCCAGAACGGCCGGAGCGTGATGGCTCCTTGCGATGCTGCGGCTGATTTCCAGTAGTGTCGGTCAAAGTTCGTATGTCCTTGGAGTCATCGGTAGACCTGAAGTGGAGTCAACAGGCACGGCATTACAGTGGTTCTATCCTACAACTGTTCCGACGGTTTCCGACGGTATGATGACCCACTCTTATGCTGACCGGGCAAGCTCACCAAGGATTAGCGGCACTGCGGCAGCATCCGTCCCAGGACGGGAATCGCGCATACCGCTGGTTTGCTCCCGTCCCGAGACACAAAGTCGGGATCAGTGCCTCCGACCGGGATAGCATAGAAGCGGCCGACAGACTCGTCAGAAGTGGATCTATCTTGTGGTGAGTTTGGTGTGATTGGCATCGTGAACTCCTCGAAGATTTCGGAGCACAACATTGTGCATGGAGGTTTGGACTGGTACCGCCTGCAGAAACAGCAGGGGATCAAACTTCGGCACGGTTGGTCCGAATCGTGAGCCGACAACATGTATTAAGGCCGGCTACTTTCAGCTGAGCGGCTTCAGGATGCTGCGGTAGCCGTCACCACGAAGTCTCTCAGGAGGGGTGTTCCCACATTGCAACACCGATACCGCTTCACTGTAACCCAGATCACATCAACGCGCTAGGGGTTCGCGAAATTAGTCGAGTATTTAACCAAAATCCGTCTCACCGAGACCGATTTCATCTGAAATAGGGCTGCTCATGGTATTCTGCAAGTTCGAAATCATGTGGCCTTTGAGCCTTACCAGGCCAGTGCTGCTGCATGTGCTGTCGTCATTCACCCATGATTGTCAGGTAGTGCACACGAGCCGCTCGTACAATTTCCAGTGACACCGTCGCCGATGGTATCACTCTCAATACTGCCAAGGAGTTCAAAACATATCATGGCTACCCCCAGCCCCGGTTACTCGATCATCGTTCAAGTTCAAGCACCATCTACATTTACTGCGACTAGCGATCTGACCGCACTTGTCGCCGAAGCCGGCGCCGCGATCACAGCCCTTGATATCGTCGATGCGAGTCACGAATACAACATCATCAACTTGGCCTGTAATACTCGGGGCAAAGAGCATAGCCGACAAGTCCGGGATGCCATTGAAGCGCAAGAAGGCTTCAAAGTTCTAAGCCTGTCGGATCGCACGTTCCACATGCATCAGGGCGGAAAACTCCAGACAACGTCGAAGGTCAATGTTCGCAACCGTGACGACTTGTCTCGTTCCTATACCCCGGGTGTAGCGCGTGTCTGCAAGGCCATCGCAAAAGACACCAGCCGTGCCAGAGAACTTACAATCAAACGCAATACGATTGCTGTCGTCACTGATGGCACCGCGGTTTTGGGCCTGGGTGACATCGGACCAGAAGCTGCTATGCCCGTCATGGAGGGTAAGGCAGTACTGTTCAAGCAATTCGCCAATGTGGACGCCTGGCCCGTGGCGCTGGATACGAAAGACACCGATGAGATTGTGTCAATCGTCAAAGCTCTCGCCCCGGCATACGGCGGTATTAATCTCGAAGATATTTCGGCACCACGGTGTTTCGAAATTGAAGCCCGGCTGCGGGAAGAACTTGACATCCCCGTCTTTCACGATGATCAACACGGCACAGCCATTGTGACGCAAGCTGCGCTCAACAACGCATTAAAAGTTGTCGGCAAAGACATAGCTGACGTTCAGATTGTCGTCTCAGGAGTGGGAGCCGCTGGTCACGCAATCATCCGTCTCCTCAAAGCCTCTGGGGCTCAACACATCCGAGCTGCTGGACGTGAGGGCGTGCTGGAACCAAATACTAGCCAACGTGACGAGCACCGCCAGTGGTTGGCCGATAATACCAACACCGAGGGTTTCTCGGGCTCACTCAAAGCAGCACTGGTCGGAGCAGACGTCTTCATCGGAGTATCAGCCCCGAATCTGTTGGACGAGGCAGACATTGCCACGATGAATGACGGTGCCATTGTGTTCGCAATGGCCAACCCGGATCCGGAAATTCATCCAACTGATGCTTCCAAGCATGCGGCAGTCGTGGCTACTGGCCGATCTGATTTTCCGAACCAGATTAATAACGTCTTGGCATTCCCTGGGTTATTCCGTGGACTGCTCGACGCCGGAGCTTCTGATATCACGGAAGATATGCTCGTTGCAGCCGCCGACGCTATTGCCGGTACCATCACCGAAGATGAGCTCAACCCCAGCTACGTGATTCCTTCGGTATTCAATACCAAGGTGGCGCCAGCCGTAGCCGCTGCCGTGGCAGAAGTCGCTGAACGAAATGGCAACGCCGCCAATCTCGTGACCGGCAGTCACGAAGATATCGACTTCTAGCCTCTTAGCATTCAGCCGTGTGGGCCCACATGAGTGGGTCACACACGGCTGTGTTGTTTGCTGGGTTAGACGTGATCGATCGCGTCTTTCAGTGCTGACAGGACAAAGTGAGCGTTAGCTTCTGTGGCGTTATGGCCCATGAGACCAATCCGCCAGATTTTTGCGGCGTACTGGCCTGTACCGGCTCCAATCTCCAAGCTGTACTTGTCCATCAAGTAGTTTCGTACGGCTGACGAATCCACGCCCTCTGGCACTTTGACTGTCGTCAGCTGCGCTAACCGCGAGCCTTCCTCGGCGAAGAGAGTCAAGCCCATCGCTTCTAGCCCATCCTGCAAGGCTTTACCCGCTGCGGCATGGCGCGCGTAGACATTCTCCAGACCTTCGGCGAAAATCCGTTCCAAGCCAGCCTTCAATGACACGACCATCCCTGTTGGTGCAGTGTGATGGTAGGTTCGCTGTCCCCCGGTGGTACCGGTCGCATAACCACCTAGCAGATTCAGGTCTAGGTACCAGTTCGCCGGCCGCTCTACCCGCCGTTCATAGGCACGATCGGAGATCGTAAAGGGTGCCAGCCCCGGTGCTACACCGAGACACTTCTGAGAGCCTGCATATGCGACATCCACGCCCCACTCATCGAGGTCGATGTGCATGCCGCCAATTGAGGTCACGCAGTCGGCTAGAAGCAGCGCATCACCTTTGTTGCGTCCTAGCTCTTGGATGTCGGAGACCACACCCGTCGAGGTTTCGGCGTGGACTGCGGCGATCATATTCGGATTCGGATGCGCAGTGACAACCCGTTCCACATCTACTGGCGTTCCGTATTCATGCTCTACAGCAATTACTTCTGCCCCGTGCCTGGATGCAACGTCCACCATACGTTCCCCAAATAGCCCGTTGACGGCCACTACGACAACATCGCCAGGATGAACCAAGTTTACAAACGCTGCTTCCATTCCAGCAGAACCTGTGGCAGATAGCGGCAGCGTCCGCTGGTTCTGAGTGCCCCATACCTTTCGGAGCATATCGCTGGTGTTATCCATCGCCTCAATAAAGGCTGGATCCAAGTGCCCAAGCAGCGGCAGACTCAGAGCCAGATGGGCCTCTGGGTAGGGGTTACACGGGCCTGGACCAAATAGTTGGCGGCCAACAATGGGGCTTTGAAACACTGAATCGTTAGTCATAGTCCCATAGTCTAGGGGGCACTTCGAACGGTGGGTATACTCGACCTGCGCCAAGGACAACAATGACTTTTAACCGGACCACACACATCTGGCAAACCAGAAACCATAGGCTCCCGGATGCTTTCTGTTCTTAGCCACCGTATGCATATCCGACTGAGCCGCAACCTCAACAAAGTGGTCCATACCGCACACAACAATAAAAGGATGCAGCACGGCTGTGCTTCGTGGTAGGCATAAGCTTTGAAGCAAAAGTAAAACATCTAACACGACATACCTCTTGAGCTGTGCTTGGCCCTACAGCACAGTGCTGAAGAAGCCAGAACTATAGCTAAGGCTAATACGGCCATCTTGTGCGTCGACCACTTCTCCCGTGCGCACACAGATCTCCCTAGCGTCGGTGGCTTGCAGACGCACAGCGAACTACGACTGGCTCGCAGCCCGTAAGACCGCAGGGCGTATAGGAGCCGGAGAGATGAAAAAGCATATTGCAATAGATGTTCCTGGTGTCACGACGATGGAACGACTGTGCGGGACATCTAAGATGAGCTATGTCTTCCGAACACTAGAATGCCGTCCTCCGCTACTTGGACTAAGTCGCGAGGATGCAATGGTGCATGAACCATGAGCTGCGGTACAGTCGTCATAACTAGCGACAACAAAAGCGGACGAAGAGCTCTTCGTTAACTCATGATCCGGAGGTAGATCCAGTGTCGTACCCACCAAAAGAACTTGTTCTTGTCGATTTAGAAGCGGAGAGGAAAGTCCTGTGGGACTCGGCTAAGCAGGCGATGGCCCGGAGGGCTGGAAGCACGATTTATCGTGGAGATGGGATCCGCCAAACAATGGTTGTATTGTTACATGGCGCGCACATGGCCGAACATTCAAGCCCTCAAGAAGGTTTCATTCACGTACTGCAAGGTGCTATACGGCTCAATGGAGATGGACGAAGCTGGGAGATATCCGCTGGTCAACTCTTACCAGTTCCTCCGGAGAAGCACTCGGTCACAGCTCTACAAGACACGGTACTTACACTTACGGTCCTGAGGCAGGCCGTTATTAACGCTGCCGGCAACTAACTTTAGAGCAATGATAACAAAGGTGGGTTAAATGGTGGTGGCCTCCAGGCACCACCCCGACTGGGGGGCGGGCCTGGAGGCCACCAATAAAAAGGGTCCGGCGGTGTCCTACTCTCCCACACCCTCCCGGGTGCAGTACCATCGGCGCTGTGGGTCTTAGCTTCCGGGTTCGGAATGGGACCGGGCGTTTCCCCCACGCTATA